>JBARBD010000133.1:0-2217 GCA_049792675.1 Vulcanimicrobiaceae bacterium
CCCCACGACCGTCGCCCACGCGATACGTTCCGGCGCTGTGCCACGCCATGCGAATAAACAGCGGACCGTAGTGACCGAAGTCCGCAGGCCACCAGTCCTGCGAATCCGTCATCAACGCCGCAAGATCTTTCTTCAGCGCGTTGTAGTCGAGGCTCTTGAACTCTTCTGCGTAATTAAACTTCGCGCCCATTGGATCGGACAGCGAGGAGTGCTGAGCGAGCAGATTCAGATTCAACTGGTTCGGCCACCACTCACGGTTGGTTGGGTTTGCGCTGCTGCTGTGATGGAACGGGCACTTCGCTTCAGAAGCCATGCGTATTCTCCTTCAGACTTTTAAATTCAGCCGCATAAGTTCGTTGGAATCCATACAGCGATTTCCAGGAAGTTAAGCTACCATCCAAATGGGCGATAGTTCCAATACATTGCTCCCATTTTAGGTATAGGCGCACCCTATGGAATTTCATCAGCTGCGATATGTTTGCGCGATTGCGGACACGGGCAACTTCAGCCGCGCCGCCGAGCGCTGCCAGGTCGCCCAGCCTTCACTCTCACAACAGGTGCTGAAACTCGAAGAGGAGCTGGGCACGAAGCTCTTCGACCGCCTGGGACGCAGCATTCGCCTCACCGAAGCGGGTCGCGCTTTCATTCCTCGCGCCCGCGCAATTCTGGAGCAGACGGAGGCAGCGCGATCCACGGCGGCCGATCAGAATACAGACCTCCGCGGCAGCGTCGCCGTGGGCGTCATTCCCACTGTCGCGCCCTATCTGATACCGCGTTATGCGGCGGGTTTCGCCAAGCGGTACCCCGACGCGAAACTGCGCATCGTGGAAGAAACCACTGCGGTCCTGGTGGAAGGTTTGCGCGACCTCTCGATTGACGTGGCGATCCTTGCACTGCCGCTGCGCCACAAGGAACTGGAGCTGTTCCCTATCCGAACCGAGCCGCTCTTTGCGGCATTGAGCAGAAAGCATCCGCTTGCCTCCGCAAAATCGCTCGCGCTCAAAGACCTGCGAGGCGAGTCGTTCGTGATGTTGCGTGACGGCCACTGTTTCCGGGATCTGAGCATTGATACCTGCACACGCGCACGCGTTACGCCCCACATTGTGTTTGAGAGCGGACAGTTCAGCAGTTTGCTGGGAATGGTTGCGGCCGGTGTGGGCGTCTCGCTCGTCCCTGAAATGGCTATTGATCGCAACATCGCCTGCCGCTACGTGCGCCTCAGCGATATTCAGGCTACGCGAACGATCGTCACGGCTGTGCTGCATGGGCGTAGTTTCAACCGCGTGCAGCAAGCCTTCGTATCCGGTATTAGAGGCAAAGCCACGCGCTAGCCGCCGGCGGAAAATCGTCTTCTGCGAGTGGCCCGACCGGGCGTTAATCCTCAGCGGACGGCGCCGGCTGGTACGGCTAGCGGGGTTAGCCAGTTGTGGCGGTCGGGTTTTTTGCCTTCGGCCAGGGCGAAGAATTCGTCCTGGATGCGTTTGGTGATGGGACCGCGGGAGCCGATGCCGATTTTGACCCGGTCTATGGAGCGAATGGGCGTGACTTCGACCGCGGTGCCGCAGAAGACGACTTCGCTGGCGATGTAGAGCATTTCGCGCGGGATGATCTGCTCGACGACCGGAATGCCGAGGTCTTTGCAGATGGTCATTATGGAGTGGCGCGTGATTCCTGGTAGCGCGGAATTTGCCAGTGGAGGGGTGATTACCTGGTCGCCGGAGACGACGAAGATATTTTCGCCGGAACCTTCGCTGACGTAGCCGTGGGTATCGAGCGCGATGCCTTCAACGTAGCCATTGGCGCGGGCTTCCATGCGAATGAGCTGGGAATTCATGTAATTCGCGGCGCACTTGGCCATTTGCGGCAGAGTGTTGGGCGCGGGACGATTCCAGGAGCTGACGCCGACGTCCACACCGGCGCGCAGACCTTCTTCACCGAGATATTTTCCCCAGGGATAGCAGGCCAGATAAACCTCGATGGGGCAGCCTTGCGGGTCCACGCCCGCTTCACCATAGCCGCGGAGGACGACCGGGCGAATGTAGCAGGCAGCGATTTTATTCACGCGCAGCAGTTCAAGATTGGCTTCGCAGAGGTCTTCCAGAGTGTAGGGAACTTCCATGCGATAGATGTAGGCGGAATTCAGCAGGCGCTGCATGTGGTCTTTCAGGCGGAAAACGGCAGGGCCCTGCGCGGTGTCGTAGCAGCGAATGCCTTCAA
>JBARBD010000134.1:0-1845 GCA_049792675.1 Vulcanimicrobiaceae bacterium
GCGCGTGCGAGCGTACGCCACCGCCGCCGATTCGCGCGCCGGACGGTCGACGCCGAAGCTCTCGCTCGCGGCGATCGCCTCCGCGCCCCCGGCGATCAAACGATCGACGCCGGCCCGCATCGCCGCCTCGTCGCGAGCGCCGGCAAAGGCGTAGGCCGGTTCGAAGAAGGCGCCCGAGCCCAAGCGAGTTCGGCCGACGTGCATCTGGCCGCGCGAGAGCCACGCCATCCCGTCGAGCAATCCGAGGACGCCGACGCGCGCGACGTCACCTTCGAGCAGCGCGTTGGTCGCCTGCGTCGTCGAGTGTGCGATGAAGGCGATCCCGGATGCGGCGATGCTCGGCTCGGTCAACAGCCGCTCGATGCCGGCCACGATGCCGGCCGCGACGCCTTCGGGCGCATCGTGCGTGGTCGGCACCTTGACCGCCGCCGCGAGCTCGCGCGTCGCGGCGTCGATTGCGACGACGTCCGTAAACGTTCCGCCGACGTCGATGCCGACGCGCAGCTTGCGACGGCCGGGGTCGCTCACGGTTGCAGGTCGGCGACGAGCGCGTAGGTGACCATCAGCAGCTCGACGCGCCCGTCGCGCCGGTAACGCGCAAAGAGCTCGCCCAGATCCCGTTGCAGCGACGCCGCCTGCGGACCCGATTGCGGAAGGTAGGACGACGACGACGCCCGGCCGAGCAGGGCCTCGCGGTCGAGGCTCTGGGTGGCGTACGACTCGCTGCGCGTGACCGCCGCGTGCGGAAAGGCGGCGAAGACTTCAAGCCCTCGCGCGCGCAGCGCTTCGGTATCGTCGGCCGCATACCGCCGCACGATCTCGCCGTACGCGCGCGTGAACGGACTGCGTTCGTCGCGCTCGTATTGCAGCAGGGCGGCGCGGCGGCGCGCGATACGCGTAAACTCGGCCATCGCGGCAGGCGTTGCAAACCAGTGGAACGCCTGGCACGCGACTACGGCATCGACGCTCTTATCTGGCAGCCCGGTCTGCTCGGCACTGCCGTCGCGCCACTCGACCAGCGAATGCTTCTCGGCCGCCTCGCGCATGCGCAGGTTCGGCTCGATCGCAACCACCTTGCAGCCGCGGTCGGCGAAGAGCCGCGCGGAGATGCCGGTACCGGCACCGACGTCGGCGAGCGCCAGACCGTGCGGATCGCCGAGACCCGCCAACACCGCGTCGATCGCCGCGGCGGGGTACGCCGGGCGAAAGGCGGCGTACGCCTGCGCGCGCGAGCTAAAGCGTTCCCGCGAGCTAAAGCGTTCCACCGGCTACCGAGGCGACGAAAGGTGCACCGAGCTGCACGTCGAGCACGCGGCCGCCGCGCGCGATCTCGAACGCGTGCGCGCGCCCATCGTAGGCGCGCTCTTGCGCTTGATAGGTACCGTACTGCCACCAGTCGAGATTATCGATCTTCTCGATCACGTCGCCGCTGCGCATTCCGGCCGCATAAGCCGGGCCGCCGGCACGCGCATAGGCCCGCATGTTGCCGTCGGCACTCTTGAAGAGCGCATAAAAATACGTCGGAGCGTCGCCCGGCCGCGCGGCGACGCCGTGAGAGAAGAGCGCGTTGCTGCGGACCGGCTCGGCCGCCGTCCAGGCGCGTAGGCGCGCGACCCCGTCGAGCGCGAGCAGACGCGCATCGTCCGCCGTGGGCGGATGCGAGAAGACCTTATGGTCGTGCCACTCGTCGACGATCCAGCCGCCGCAATCCTCCAGTCGCAAGCCGACGTCGAAATCGTCGCCTTCCGTGAGACGGAAGCTCGACGTCTGGACGAGCACGTAGGCGGCGTACGGCTTGCGCGCGCAGTCGCTCGCGTTCGGATCGTCGCGCAAACGAAACGGCTG
>JBARBD010000135.1:0-6854 GCA_049792675.1 Vulcanimicrobiaceae bacterium
GCAGCAAGGGGGCCGGCGGTGTCGGTGGCGGCGGCGGCGGCGGATACTGGGGCGCCGGCGGCGCTGGCCAGGGCGGTCTTTCCAGCGGCGGTACTCAAGGGGGTGCGGGTGGCGGCGGTGGCGGCGGTTCTTCGTACCTCGAACAGCTGGGACACGCGCTGAAGGATGTCCAGGGCGGGGCCCCGTCCGGGAACGGCCGGGTAGTTATTTCTTGGTAGTGTTGCCGCTTCCAGGTGCGAGCTCGAAGGCCACCCCGTACCCGTGGCCCCCGGTCGAGGTCGTGCCAAAGAATGAACCGGATTCGCCGGCAAGAAGCGGGGCGGCGGGGTGGCCGCCTTTCTTCCCGCCAGCGAAAACGGTTTGCAGCTGAAAGCTCGATCCGGATGATCCAGGCGCGATACTAAAGACGACGCCGCAGCCGCAGCCGCTGCGCGCGCCGCTTTTGAAGGTCGTGCCGTAAAGCGTACCGTCCACCGTTCTGAGGCTTGCCATCGGATCTTCCCCGTCGGGGCACGCGCCCGAGAACCTATGGAGCGGCGTTTCCTTACCAGCGGTGGTCAGACTGTAAATGATCCCGCATTGGCACATCTTCGTGCCGCCGCCGTACGTCGTTCCGTACAGGACCCCGTTGACGTCGACCACGCCGCTTCCCAGGGGATAAGCGCCATCTGAGCCGCCCTTGAAGCTGTACAACACTTGTTCCTGGCCACTCAAGCTCATCTCAAAAACCGTTCCCTGCCCCGCGCTTCCCCCAAAGTCCGTCGTTCCATAGAGGGTGCCGTTCACGTCAGTCAGATTGGCGTAAGGCACGGCGCCGTCGCTGCCGCTGGAAGTACCGCCAAAATAATGTAACACTTTGTAGCCGCTTGCGCCTTGGCTAAAAGCGACGCCGCAGCCGCCACTGCAGCCCGACCCTTTGTAAGGCCCGCCGTAGCCCGTCGTGCCGTAGAGCGTGCCACTCACTTCGATTAAACTCGTGTATGGGGAGCTGCCGTCTGTTCCATCGAAGCTGTGGAGCACGCTCTCGGTGTAACCCGATCCAGACGGCGTCATCTCGAAGATGGTCCCCTTGCCGTGCTTGCCACCCAGAGCCGTCGTACCGTAGAGGTTCCCGGTTGCGTCCATAAGTAGCGCAGCTATGGGCTCTGCCCCGTCGGCGCCCTCAAATGTGTAAAGAACCCTTTCGTTGTACGTTGAGCCCGACGATTGCGGCGTTAGCTCGTAGACGTACCCGCACCCTTTGTAGTGATCTTTCGTATGGCACGTCTTGTCGCCGCCTGCTGGTACGACACCGTAAAGCGCCGTGCTTGAATCACCGATCAGCGCTCCGGAACCGCCGGGGCCAACGACGTTCTCTCCGTATGAGAAGTCGTGGAGCGGTATGACGTGCAGGGTGTTTGGTCGGACTCTAGCCGATGCGCCAAAGGAGGCTGCCTGAGGCGAAAGGGCAAGACCGCTACGATCGCAGCCGGTCGCAAGGAGCAGCAAAAGGGCGCCGAGCCATGGCAACCCAGTGAGGATACTTTTCATTTTTGCACCGCCAACGCAAAAAGCGGGTCGTAGTCTGCTTAGCAGCCTTGCGTTGGATGATTAAATGTGGGGCCCCGGAACCCTGCGGCCCGGCAATCGTTAGATCCTAAGCGCTTCCGCTGCGATATTCCCTTCGATCGAGTTGCGCCCGTCTTCGAAAGAACCAGCTGCTTCGGCACCAAGCGCACCGTCGATGGCGGCTCTAACGCGCGCTAGCTCTTGCTTTTCGGTGAAGTCGGGCCGCATGTCGAGTTCAACGATCCTCGAGTCCACGAACCCGAGAATCCGAGCGGCGCGGCGACACCCGTCGAGAGCCGATGCGTGATCGCTGTTAGGCCTAAGGGCTGAAATTGCGGCGAGGTGTTGCAGGGCCCAAACGGTTGCCGAGGTTATCTCTCGCTGCAGGCTAAGGGAAAGCGCTTCGCGCGCGTGAACCGCAGCCTCGTCCCAGCGGTCGAGCGACACCAGATACGCTGCCAGATTGACCAGAGCGAACGTCAGCGCGTCCAGATCATTCAACGAGCGATGAGCTGCAATCGACTCGCCGATAAAGCTCACCGCTTGCAGCGCGTTACCGTCCCGAAACTCACCTTCCGCTAGATAGAGCGCGATATGGGCCGCGGACTGGGCGGCACCCAGCGACTTGAGGATGCCCAACGCTTCGCTAAAAAGCGGCCGAGCCGCAGCAACGTTCCCGGCACTCACTTGCAACGTGCCGAGATAACTCAAGGCACCAGGGATCGCCCGCGTCGAGCCAAGCCGTCGAAACTCTTCCAGGGCCAATTCTAACTGTACTACGCCCTCGATTAAGTCGCCCTGGAATCCACGCGCCCCTCCGACGAACATGCGGGCTAATGCGGCTCCCTGCCGATCGGCAAGTTGCGCGTAGAGCTGCATCGCGCGCTCCGCTGCGGGCAACGCAGCCCCATATTGTTGAGCCAGCATCGCGAGGTGCGCCTCGGCGAGCGAAAGCTTTGCGACGACGAGCCGGGGGGTGTCGCCGTCGGTCATCTCCAAGGCCGCCTGAATCCAGCGGCGACCTTCCGACGCCGCCATAGTGAACCACACCGGATAAAGAGACGCTGCGAGCTCTTGCCCCAAGTTGCCATCGCCACCGGAACCTAGCGTCCAACGCAAAGCCGCGCGCCAGTTCTCCATCTCAGGCTCGGCTCGAGCCTTCCATTCAACGTCAGGCGTCGTCTCTCGGGCGCTCTCCAGTTTCTCGGCTAGCTTGAGGTAAACGATTGCGTGCTTGCGCGTGATCGACTCCAGCTCATCGTGTTTGATCAGCTTTTCGCGGGCATAGGCGCGCATCGATTCCAAGAGCCGGTACCGCACTTCATTTTCATTGAAGTCCGCTTGGACGAGCGACTTATCTACGAGCGAGGCCAATGAATCGAGCGCTGCCGCGTCTTCGTCGTCGGCGCACACGGCCGTCGCGAGCTCCAGGCTGAAGCTGCCGGCGAAGACCGAAAGGCGCCGAAACAGAACGCGCTCCAGTTTGGACAGCGACTCGTAGCTCCAATCGATCGTCGCACGCAAGGTTTTCTGCCGTGGCAGCGCCGTGCGAGCCCCACCCGTAAGCACCTGAAACCGCTCGTCGAGACTCATGGCGATGGCATCTACGGATAGAAGCCTTACCCGCGCCGCTGCCAGTTCTATCGCCAGCGCGATTCCGTCGAGCCGCCTGCAGATGTTCGCGACGGCCGAAGCGTCTTCGTCGCGCAGAGTAAATCGGCCATCCGCCGCTTGCGCGCGTTCCGCAAACAGGGCGATTGCGTCAAACGTCAGTGCGACTTCGGCCTTTAGCGTGCGCGTCGGGTCCGCAGGCGGGACCGCCAGCCCGGGCACGCGGCACGTGCGCTCGCCACCGATGCCGAGTAGCTCTCGCGAGGTGGCGAGAACGGCAATGTTCGCGCACGTTTGCAGAATCGTCTCAGCGACACGCGCGGCCTCTGCCACGACGTGCTCGCAATTATCCAAAATGATGAGGAGAGTCCGCTGCTTTAGGGACGACAGCAACGCATCGGCGATCGGGCGGTTCGGCCGTTCTTCAAGATCGAAAGCGTCTGCGAGGCGCTTTAACACCGAGGCATCGTTCTCAACCGGGGCGAGGTCTACAAAGCACACTCCGTCTGGGTAAGCCGCGACCTGCCTCCGCCCAACTTCCTGTGCGATGCAAGTCTTGCCGATTCCGCCGGGCCCGCACAGGGTAACCAGCCGCGATGTTTTGAGGTTCGCTTCTACCTCCGCGATCTCGGCGCCGCGCCCGACAAACGACGTGAGCGCGAACGGTATGTTGTTAATTGGCGCTCGGCTCGCTTTAGGCTGCGCAGGCGCATCCGCTGGGGAACCCTGGGCGGTCGCGGCTTTACCGAGGAGCGCCCTTACATCCCGCACGAGTTCCGGCGCCACGTCCTCAAAAGAGCGCGTCGCGGCATCGAACCAATGGATCGGGCGAATATAAAATTCGATTCCCGGTCCGGGCAAGACATCGTCGATTCGCACGGGTAAGATAATCTTGCCCCTGTTCGAAGCCAACTCGAGTTCGCCGAGTACGGGTCGCGATTCGTTTGAGTGCGCAGAAAACACTAACAGTACCACGGGGGTCTTGGCTATCGCGCCGACAATCTGCTGGCCGTACGGAATCCCAGGTATGGGGTCGCGGGGCGCGATCCAACACTGCACGCCGCCGGCCTCGAGAAGAGCGCAAATGTCGCTCGCACGTCGAGCATCTACCGAGGAGTGGCAGATGAATACGTCGGGATCCACGCAGCGTTGCTTGCGCCCCGTGTGCTATCCCGTCCTGCTGCTTTAGACCGCAGCCGCGTTGCTACCAAGGCGATAAGCGCTCAAGAGTGGCAGGCCGACTACAATGAGGTCCGGCCGCATTCATCGCTCGGGAAACTTATCCCAGGGAGTTCGACGACCGGCAGAAAAGCAACCCACCTCACAGCCATCCGTGGCCTGAAATTGCCTTACACGCCAGCTTGAACACATAGAGCACGGTTTCTTTTCGAAGCATCACCAGAAAGTATCCCAAAAATATGCGTAAACAGGTAGTGAATATGGCGGGCGCGTCGCTTAGCGTCGCGCTTCTAGCCGCATGCGGCGGCACCGGGAGCCTATCGTCGCCAGTGTCGGTCGCACCAGAAATCGCCCTGCCGCAAACCGTCGCCGGAGGCTCGGCCCCGGAGCTGGTGGAGCCCCGGTTCGCGCGACGACCACTCGCCAGCAATGGTTACAAGACGCTCTATACGTTCAAAGCCGGCGGGGATGGCACGTTTCCCCTCGCCAACCTGATTGCGCTCGACGGCACGTTCTTTGGTACGACCAGCATCGGCGGTGCAAGTAACGAAGGGACGATCTTCAAAGTAAACGCGTCCGGCCAGGAGGCGGTCGTCTACAGCTTCAAAGGCTTACACAAAGACGGAAGTTATCCCGAGTACGGCCTGATAGCCGCCAAGAACGTCCTCTACGGTACGACGCCCTCGGGCGGTAGCGGTCAGTGCTCCTACACAAGCTCCTACGGTTCGCAGCTAGTCGGGTGCGGCATCGTCTTCAAAGTGACCACGTCCGGACACGAGGACGTCCTCTATAATTTCGAAGCTGGCTCGGACGGGGCAGAGCCGGTTGAAAGCTTAGTTGCCCTCAACGGAACGCTCTATGGCATAACGGTTTCAGGCGGGACAGGGAACTGTAGCGGCGTCAGCGGCTTTTCTGGGTGCGGAGCTGTTTTCTCGGTAAGCACATCCGGTACGGAGCGCGTACTCTATAGCTTCAAAGGCGGCGCCGACGGCGCGTTTCCTTCCGGCTTGATCGCCCTCAACGGCGTCTTCTACGGGACGACGGCCAGCGGCGGCGGATCGGGATGTTACCAGTATGGCTGCGGAACGGTCTTCAAGATGAGCACGTCCGGCAAGGAAGACGTGTTGTACCGTTTCAAGGGCCGTCCAGATGGTTCGAGCCCTAATGGGAACCTCGTTGTCTTAGGCGGCTCGTTCTACGGCTCGACGTATGATGGTGGCGCGAAGAATCGTGGGAGCGTCTTCAAGGCGAGCATGACCGGCCAGGAGCGGTTGCTCTACAGCTTCAAAGGCGGCAACGACGGAGCGAACCCCGCTTCGGGCCTGACCGATGTGAATGGTATGCTCTATGGCACGACGCAGTTCGGTGCCGGTTCCGGTTGCTACCACGGCTTCGGGTGCGGCAGCATCTTCAAGATCACGACGTCCGGCACGGAGACCGTGCTACACAGCTTCGCAAGCGGCGAGCCGCTGGCCGGCCTGACCAGCTTCGACGGCACACTCTACGGTACCACACAGGCTGGTGGACCTCTCGGCCGAGGAAGCGTCTTCCACATCTCGCCGTGATAGCGAGGGTAGCAAGCATGATTGAGTTCTGGTTCGAGTTCGCCAGCCCTTACTCGTACATTGCAGCCATGCGGATCGGGCAACTTTGCAGAGACTCCAAGCTAAAGCTTCGGTGGTGGCCTTTCATGCTCGGACCGATTTTTGAACTACAGGGGTGGAGCACGTCACACTTTAATTTGAACCCGTTGCGGGGCAAATACATGTGGCGCGATATGGAGCGTCTTACGGAAAAGCTCGCTCTGCCGTGGCGACATCCAACACAGTTTCCAAGGAATTGCTCGCTCGCCGCTCGCGTCGCCGCTGCGAGCGCGGAGGCATCTTGGATAGAGCGATTTGTGACAAGCACTTTCATCGCGAATTTTGGAGACGACCGCGACCTCAATAACGAACTTGTGATTCTGGATGTGCTTTCCACGATCGTCGATGACCCCGAGGAAACATTACGGGTTGCTTTATCTGAACCGGCGCGATCGTGCCTAAGAAAAAACACAGAGCAGGCAAAGGCGATTGGGCTTTTCGGCGCGCCAAACTGCGTGGTCGGGGACGAACTGTTTTGGGGCGAAGAGGCGCTAGAGGACGCGATTGAGTGGGCGCTGCGAAAATCGGGAGAGCTTACTGTCGATCAGCGTATGGGCGTCTACAGTGGACCGGAACTGTAGGACCTCATTATCCGAAAGTCGAGCGATCAGCCCCCCTCCCGACCATATTGGCGCCCCTTGGCTTCTCGAGTCAGGACCAAGAATAGGGATGCGCGGGTAACCTCCTCCTCGGAACTTGACGTGTAGCCTGAAAAGTATCCCAGAAATAGGTAAACCTGTATTCGCACGTGGTCTTGGGAGGCCGAGAGAAGGCGGTCGCTGCAGTTAGCGATACCCTTCGGCGAGCCCAGGCGGCGCGTGCAGCTGGCGGGAAGTGACGCCCGTCGCGACGCAGCTTCCTCGCACCGACTGC
>JBARBD010000136.1:0-10547 GCA_049792675.1 Vulcanimicrobiaceae bacterium
CTTTCTCATTCCCAGCTGAATACCGGGCTAAGTCCCTTCAGCTCATAATTTTGCCAACTAGCCATTCTGTCCCCAGGATTTTTTAAAGATTTCTCATTCATGATTCCAATGGACCATAAGGGGTACCCGAGCAAGCTTTCCGCGCAAAGCTGCCGCCTCGCCTTGGTTATTCTGATCCGTCGCACAACACACGGTTCTTCTGCCGGATTGCTGCTCCTCGCCGTGCCCAGCTATACTATCGGTGCCTCACTATGGGAGAACAGTCCTCTGCAGCGTGGACTTTTGTGCAACGTGTGTTGAACCTGGCCCCAGATCTGCTACACAAAGCCTCGTACCCCCTGTTTCTTCGTGCCTATTACCTGAAGTATCTGCTCTCAATGTGGCCGACGGAAGAGTATTGTAGGCGACAGCTTGGGATTAGTAGCTTTCTAAACTTGGACCTGCGAACCGTCAAACGCAGCGATACTTTGTTCATTCTCGCGAGCGGATCGTCCATCAACAAGATTTCGCCGGCCCGCTGGGACGCGATTGCCCGACACGACAGTATTGGCTTCAACTTCTGGCCGATTCACCCCTTTGTTCCAAAAATGTATTTCGTCGAGACGATCCCGATGAATTACCCTCAAATGTTCGAGGCTTTTTGTCGCGTCGCGCGCCACCGCGCTAAGGACTATGCATCAGTTATCAAGGTGGTCACGGAACTCCGTTACACTCTTCCCACCCTGCGCTTTGCGGGCGCGGAAGAGTTCCCCGGACCGTGGTACACGCTACTTAGTTTCCCCGTTGCTGCCAGCACCGAGGCTGAGTTTGCTTATGGCCTTAGTTATCTTGGGTCGAAGGGACTGTTTGCTGCCGCTGACCGAATCAGCGTTGTGTTTAAGCAGGCCTCCACCCTGAGTTCCCTCATCGCGCTTGCCATCCGGATGCAGTACCGCACGATCGTGCTCTGCGGCGTGGACCTGAACCATTCTGAGTATTTCTATCAAGACACGGTGCTGTACCCCGAAACAGCGTCGCTTGAGTTCAGCCCGCGTCATCAGCCTCATGCCACAAATTCGCCGATGCCGTGGCGCATAACCATCGAATCGGTCATCCTAGAGATGAAGCGTCAGCTTCTCGATCCGGCAGGCATCCAACTCTATGTCGAGAACCGCTCCTCCGCGCTCTGGCCGAAGATCCCCGAGACCCCAGGCAGCCTGTTCCGTACCGAACTCGTCCCTGCGGTAGCACAATGAAATCGCCTCTCACGGTTACGGACGTGCGCGAAATTCGGCTGAACGAAGCCATCGGTGCTGCGCTCTGGGACGAACTCGTGGCGAGTTCCCCTCAATCAGACATCTATTATCGAGCTGCTTACATCCTCGCTGCAGCCGAACTGGAACACAGCCAACCGCTAGGGCTGATCATTTCCTCTAGTAACCGGCGATATCTCTTACCGATGCTCCTGCGGCCGATTTCGAGCCCCGATGGGCAGTCTTGGTCCGACGCTAGCACTCCCTACGGCTACGGAGGAGTGCTTTCCTCTAGCCTCGATTCCGAAGTAGCGCTCCCTGACGTGCTTCATTTCTTTCAGGAGTTGCGTGCCTGGTGCGCAATGCGGAGGCTGGTGTCCTGTGTCCTCCGCTCCCATCCTCTGCTCGCGCAGGATTGGTTGTTCGCCCAGCCTCCGGACATTGATTTCGTTTCCATCAAGCGGCGCAGCCAAACCGTGGCCATACCTCTTCAAACCTGGGATGACACTCGGGAATGCCCGCTCGGAATGTCGAAGGGGCGCCGTTCCGACCTAGCCCTCGCCCGCCGCAACTTGCGCGTCACATGGGGCGTTCTCTCCGACCAACGCGACGCCCTCGAACAGTTTCGGATTTTCCGGAGTCTCTACGAGAGCAATATGCGATGTGTCAGCGCCGCCGACTTCTTCCACTTCCCCTGGTCCTATTACGAACGGCTCTCCGCTCTGGGTCCCGACGTGGGCATCGGTATCGCTTGGCATGATGATTGTGCCGTCGGCGGTGCCGTCTTTATAGCCGGACCAACTTACTCTCACTATCACCTGAGCGGGAGCGATGAGACTGGCCATAAATACAAGGCTTCCACTTTGCTCGTGGTTGAGGGCGCGAAGTGGGCTCGACAGCGCGGCTGCCGCTTCTTGCACCTGGGCGGGGGCTTGCGCGTAAATGATTCCCTCATGGACTTCAAACGAAGCTTCGGAGGCGAGCACCATCAGTTTGGACACGTAATTCTCATAGCCGACCGCGGACGGTACAACTCCATGTGCTCCTTTGCCCCTACCCGCTGGCCCTACGATCAGCCGATGGCAAGTCGCGCCGCCCATGCGGATCTATTCTCTAGTTCCGTATGATTCTCTTGCGTAAGGACGAGCCATTATTCGCAGAAGTTTCGACTCCCTCCCCAGCATGGTTACTGTGCCGTTGCCTTTGTAGGCTCCGACAACGGCCAGCCGCTAGCAGCCGTCCGATGGATATCGCCACCCTCCAGCCGAACTAACTTGAGGCCGCCGGATGCAACAGGCTCTTCAGCGACACCAGATCACCTCGTCCCATTCCTAAGAACAGGGTCAGACAAAGTGCGCACCCGGCGACCGTCGCCATTGTTTGCATCCGAACCGGTAGCGAGAGTTGCGTGATCGCGAGCAGCACGCAGAAAACCCCGACTACGATCAACAAGCGTCGGCCGTTTGCCGGGAGGGCGTACACCCGCTGCGCGTAGACGTACATCAGCAAACCTTCGACCGCATATGCCACAGTGGTCGCCCAGGCCGCGCCGTACATGCCCCACTTCGGGTCCCAAGCCAAGTTCAGCACCAGGTTGGCAGTCAGCGCCAGAATACTCACCACCCAAACGAATTGCGCTTTACGCGCGTGCAAAGCGGGCATCTGGAAAAGCGCAAAGATCGCGTGGAAGAGGTAACCGCCGATGATCAGCGGGACCAGTCGCCCCGCCTGCCAGTACCTCGGATCCAGAACTCCCCGGATGAACGGATTCGCGATAGCCAACCCAAACACGGCCACGGCGCCCAGCAGCAGCAGGATCGCTGCAAGGAGGCTCCCGATTGCGGGGCGCTTTCCTTCCCCTTGGCTCGCCATGCGGTAGAACACCGGCGACCATGCCCGCACGACGGATGCGGTCACCAAGAACATCATCATCCCAAAAGTGTAGGCCAGCGAGTATATTCCGACTTCCTCCATACTCCGGTAATGCTGCAGGATCAGCCTGTCCGCTGCCACTAATCCTAGTGCCAGTAATAAATGGGGTACCAGCGGTAAGGACAGCGTCAGCGCCTCACGCACAAACGACATGTCCCAGCCTCCATCCAGCCAGCGCCGACCCAGCCACACCGCCAAACACAACGTCAGCATTGCGCCCGTGAGCTTACCCCCCAGTAGTCCCACAGCCCCGCCACGCACTAGAATCACGCGAAACACGGTCGCCGCCCCGGTGAGCCCGAAGCACGCAGCTGCCAGCATCGAGTAAGACACAGGCTTCTCCTCGATCTGATAGAGCACCAGCCGATAATCGACCAGTTGCAGCGCGGCCGCCGTGCCGAGGGCCAACACGATGTAAGGAAAGAATGCGACCCTAAATCCCGTCGCCGTGGGCAACAGCGTCCCCCCGAGCAGCGAAAGAACGAGAAAGAACGCCGTCGCCCCCGCCCCCAGGCGTAGGAGGGTACTGATGCACTTGCGCAGCATCGTCCGCTCACCGGCGTAACTAAAATACAGTGGCTGCATCGCGGCTGTGAGCCCCAAACTGGAAACTGCAGCTACGATCGCCGCGATCACCTCCGCCAGCGCCACCGTTCCGAAGTCCGACGGAGTCAGAAACCGCGTGTACAGCATCACTAGCCCGAAGTTAAGTCCCTTCAGCCCGAAGTTGGTCGCGCCATAGACCAACGTGCCATGCAGCAACTGCCGCCCCACCGTGGGTCCGGCGGGCGTGTCAGGGAATTCTACTTCTGGGGAAATAATCGCGGCGCTCTCAGGCATACAGGAAATCCGGGCGGTAGCAGCTACGGTTTTCCTGCAGCCACGACGCGGTGCGTTCCAGGCCCTCCTCAAGCGTGACTGTCGGCCTCCAGCCGAGCATTTTCAATGCCCGCGACGGATCTGACTGCAATACCAACACCTCGCTGGCGTTCGGCCGTAGCCGGCGCTTGTCCTGTGTGGCGGTGGCACTCACGCCAAGCACCCGGCACGCCATGGTGAACAGCTCTTCGATGCTCACGCTCCGCCCCGTGCCCAATTGAATAATCTCGCCCTCCAACCCTTCTACCGTGCCCGCCCGCAGGAATCCGTCCACCACGTCGCTCACGTAGGTTAAGTCGCGTCGCGTGTCCAGCCGCCCCAGGCTGATTTCCTTCTTCCCGGACAGCAACTGCAGCAGGATAGTTGCCGTGACCGCTCGCGTGGATTGCCGCGGACCGAATGTGTTGAAGGGCCGCAGCACGGTCACAGGGGTATCGAAACTCTGGAAATAGGATAGCGCCAACTGGTCGGCTGCGATTTTCGTAGCAGCATATGGCGATTGCGCATTCAGCGAATGAGTTTCGTGGATCGGAACTGAGGACGGTGTGCCGTACACCTCGCTAGTAGAGGTGTGCACTATGCGCCTGACACCCGAGCGTCGAGCCCCCTCCAGAACATTCATGGTGCCGCGGATGTTGGTATCGACGAATGATTCCGTCGCAAGGTAAGAGTACGGAATCGCGATCAGGGCGGCGAGATGAAAGACGATTTCGACGTCCTTGCAAGCCTGATCCACGAATCGGGAATCGCGAATATCGCCGAGCTGTACGTCGAACTCGCTGCGGATCTCCTGTGCCGACGACTCCAGCCAACCCAGATTTCCCTGCGAGTTGTACATGCAGAAAACGCGGACCCGGGCGCCCGCCAGCATCAGCCTCTCCGCCAAGTGGCTCCCGATAAACCCATCCGCGCCCGTGACCAAAACCTTCTTTCCCCTCACGCTCATTGTGAGTACCTGCCCGCCTGCACATCGGAACGCGCCTGCTCATAGTCCGCCGGATGCCCAATATCCAGCCAGTATTCACTGATGGGAAACCCGATCACTCTCTTACGCAGCGACAGTAGGATCTCGATCAGCTGTGGCATGTCGAAGCGGCAACCAGTAGGCACATGTTGCGCTACGGCGCGCTCCAGGAGGTACACACCCGCATTCACGAAAAGGCGCTGCGTCGGCTTTTCCCGCACCTGCCGCAGCTCCATTCCTTCCATGTCCACAACGCCGTAGGGCACACTGAAATCGAATTGCCGCACTCCGACCGTCATGTCTGCCTCGTTTTCCTCGTGGAAGCACAGCATGGCTTCGTAGCTCAGGTCGGTGAGGATATCTCCGTTGATCACCAGCAGCGGGTTTTCGCCTTTCGGGACGACGGCCAGCACTCCTGCAGTACCGAGCGGCGTTTCCTCCTGGATGTAATCAATCTGCATCCCGAACGCCCGCCCATCTCCGAAGTGATCGGTGAACGCCTCCGCCTTATAATGCGTGGCCATGTACACCTGCCGGATGCCGTTCTTTTTCAGCTTGTCAATTATGTGCTCCGCTACCGGCTTATCGCCCAACGGCAGCATCGGTTTGGGGGTCTCGTTAGTCAGAGGACGCAAGCGTGTGCCCAATCCTCCTGCCATAACTACTGCGGATATTCCCAGCCCCACCGCAGCCGTCCCCACGAGAAAGTCGCTGGGTTGCACCATGTCCACAACACGCTGTGTGTCGTTCACTAGCGGGATATGGCGAAGCTTGCGCTCGCGCATCAGGCTTGCCAGTTCGCCGCGGGGAGTCCCCACTGGCATGGTGAATGGGCGGTGCTGTTCCGTCCGCAGCTCGGTGATTGCCTTGTGCAAATCCACGCCCGCTAGAACCGCCCGCCGCAAGTCGCCGTCTGTGATTGTATCCAGCAAGCGTTCCTCCGCATCCACCAGCAGAGCAATACCCTGTGCTGTTTCGTTGATGCGACACATGGTTTCCAGCATTGTGTTGTCGCGGCTGACGAACAGCGATTTCAGCAAGATCGGATCCATACGCTACACAACCACGCCGTATTCTTAGGACAAGCTGCGATTACTCCTATCATTCGCGAAGCTATCGGACAGGTAAAATGAACCAGGACTTCGTACAATCGTGAGTTCGGCAGAGTAAATGTCGAAAAACGGCCTGCCGGCGGAAAGAGAAACACTCACGCTGATCGCGGCCTGCGACCTGATACCAGCCACTCTTCAATCGTGTGCTTCATGCCTTCGGATGTCCAACTTGCCTTGTCCACCGTCAGGTCGTCGAATCCCGAAAAGAACTCTTGCACCCGTTCCTGGTCCAGATACAGAGAGAAACCACGTCCCGCGGCTGGACCTTCGGGGGTGTCCGTGAAGCCATCGGGCTCCAGTCTCCTTCCCAGCCCATAGCCCCAGCTGTTCTTGGAGAACGAGATAGAAAAAACAAGTCCACCGGGCTTAAGCACCCGGCGCACCTCATGCAACGCATGCTTGAAATTTTCCGCGCGGTTGGCGTACAGGCTGGCTATGTCCACCACGGCATCGAATACCGCGTCCTTCCACGGAAGAATTAGGTAGTCGCCAACCCGCAGGTCAGCCCTCAGATCCTCGCTCTGCAATCGGTCGCGGGCCCGCGCCACTGCGGAGGGAGATCCGTCAATGCCACTCACCGAGAAGCCTTCGCGCGCCATGTACCACGTGTTGGGGCCCTGGCCGCAACCGAGGTCAAGCACATGAACCTGGCTGCGATCGGGAGCGCCATAAAAATTTCGCGCAACGAACCGGATGAGGTGTTCGTTCGGGTATCGCCCCCACTCTCGGGAACGGAACAGTTCTTCCCACGCAGGATCCCAGCTGTTTTCGGTCAAGGTGCGATCGATCATTCGCTTCCCATTATTAATTAGCCGAAGACTTGCGAAATGAAACTTGCGCCGCTGACGACAGCGTCATCCCTCCGCCGGTCCTACGCCGTGGGCTCGACCAGAAACTTTCTGATACTATCGTTCCCAATGTCTGCCCGTAGCAGGAGTTCATGTCTGGCGGTCATTCCCGCTCGGGGCGGCTCCCGGCGCGTCCCCGGGAAAAACATCCGCGATCTGAATGGCAAACCCATGATAGTTTACACCATCGAGGCAGCCCTTCAGAGCCAGCTTTTCGCCCGCGTTATCGTTTCCACCGACGATTCCCAGATCGCCGACATCAGCCGAAGAGCGGGCGCGGAAATTCCTTTTATTCGCGATCCGAGCTTGGCCGACGACCAGACGCACGTCTCGGCTGCCACCGCCGATGCCCTCGACCGCGTCGAGGCACGCTCGGAGCGCTTCGACTGCGTCGCACAGGTTATGGCCTGCTGCCCACTACGCAACGCTGCCGACATTGGCAGCAGCTACGAACAATTCGTCACCACTGGCGCGGACTCGCAAGTTTCCGTGAGTCGCTACACCTGGCTCAATCCCTGGGGGGCGATGCGTCGCGACGACATGTTTCACGTCACCCCATTGTTCCCCAAAGAGGAAAATCTCCGCAGCCAGGATCTACCCCCACTGTTCTGCATCGTGGGGGCTATATGGTGGGCCAAATCGGCAGTGTTGCGCCGCGAGCGCACCTACCACATAGCTGCCCGGACTGGCTGGGAAATGCCATGGCAGCGCTCTCTCGACATTGACACCGAGGACGATTTCCGCCTGGCCGAGATCCTGATGGCCAATGCTGATCGCTTGGTGTAGCGATGACTGATCGCCTGGCAGTGTATACAACGGTATTCCCTGCAGTCCAGAAGTTCCTAGCCGCATGGTACGAATCGGTTCTGCGTCAGACGGACAGGAGCTTCGACCTATTCATTGGCTGTGACGAACTCTCGTCCGCAGACGTCCAGACGCTCCTCGGCCGTTCCGTGGAAGCAACGTGGCACATGGCTCCCCGCGGCAGTACTCCAACACAAGTCCGCGAAGCCACAATCCGCGAGATCTTGCGCGACGGGAGCTACAACTCGGTGGTGTTTGTGGACGCCGACGACGTCCTGCATGCTACCCGGGTGGAATCCGCCCGCCGGGAAATGGCTCGGAGTGACGTGGCTGGATGCGGCCTGGAGATCATTCGCGAGGACGGCAGCTCCACGGGCCACTACTTCGGGCCCTCTTCGTCAGCTCTAGATTTTGACACACTACTACCGCGCTGCAACTTCTTCGGCATGTCCAACACTGTGTACAGAACTTCAGTCCTTGCGCGTTGCCTTCCCCTACCTGCCAAGTGCGCCATGATGGACTGGTTCCTGATAACCCGTGCCTGGGCTTCGGGTGCCTCGCTAACTTTCGATCCTTCCCGCCGCATGTACTATCGTCAGTATTCGTCAAACCTAGCGCAGGTCTTGTCGCCTTTTTCGGCGCCTTATATCCGCCGTGCCACTGCGATGGTCTTGGTCCACTATCGGATGGTCTTGACCGGCATCCCAGAGTTGCCCACCTCTGTCCGTCGGCTGCTTCAACAAGCTCAGGACAGGGTTTTGCAGTTTGAACAGCGGGTTGCTAGCAACGAGTCGAACCTGCAATACTATGTGACCGCGCTCAACGCGCTACCCCCCAGCCCGATGTGGTGGACTTGCGTGGCGCGTCCCGAACTGGAGGAGATGTGGAGAAGCTGAACATCGCCGGCCGGACGGTCGGCCCCGGTCACCCACCTTATATCATCGCTGAAATCGGAGCCAACCATAACGGAGACATGCACTTGTGCCGGCGGCTAATTGATGCCGCCAAGGCCGCTTCCGCCGATGCTGTCAAGTTCCAGTCCTGGTCGAAGCATTCCATCACTGGAACCGCAGAGCTCGCGCGCAACACCTCTTATTCTGACAAGAAAAAGCACTTCGGCTCTCTGGAAGAGATGATTGAGAAGTACCAGTTCACTCCTGAACAACATCACGAGATCGCGAGCTATTGTCGCGGACTGGGAATCACGTTTTGCTCAAGTTGTTTTGCCACCCAGGAGGTTGATCTGCTGGTCGATGTGGTCGCGCCAGTACTGAAAGTCGCCTCCATGGACGTGAACTACCTTTCCTTACTGGAATACGTTGCCCACACCGGGCTCCCCGTCATCCTTTCCACCGGTATGTCAACGCTCGGAGAAATTGAATCGGCGCTTGCGATGCTAAGGGACAACGGCTCCGGCCCAGTCGCCCTGATGCATTGCATATCGATATACCCGCCTGAATACAACACCATCAACCTGCACAACATCGAAATGCTGCAGACCGCCTTCGACGTTCCCGTCGGGTTTAGTGATCACTCGCTCGGAACTGCAATTCCATTGGCGGCTATTGCACTCGGTGCCTGCATCATCGAGAAACACTTCACACTCGACAAGACCATGGACGGTTGGGATCATGCCATCTCCGCCGATCCCGCCGAACTGGAAGTGATCGCCCGCGAAGGGCGCAACATCTTCGAAGCGCTCGGTACCACTGTGCGTTCGGTCTCGCCTGCCGAAATCGAGAAGGCCAAGAAATTCCGTCGCTCGGTTGTGGTTAGCCGAGCCTTGCAGTCCGGCCATGCCCTGAGCTTCAGCGATCTCGGCTTCAAGCGGCCCGGCACCGGCATCCGGCCGGACGAAGCCCGCTATGTCGTCGGGCGCCGTCTAAAGCGCGCTGTAGAGCCGGATCACGAACTGATGTGGGCTGATCTCGATTGACGCGGCTCGTAAGTCAGCATCCATCTACTGCTTTGGACTCGTCGATCGTCCGCGGAAGGCCCTTCAGGAGTATTCACGGGCATGGGCCTTTCAGACGCCGGAGCCCTCGAAATCACTGCTTGATCTCGATCAGCGCAGCTTCCCTCATTTCCTTGAGGAGGACATAAAGGTCCCGCTCCCAGCGCCGAGAATCCACTTCGTATCTGCCGAGTATCTCCAAGTAAATCTCCCTGACGGTGTGTGACTCCTGCATGAATTCCCAAGTCGCAGTGCCCACCTGGTTGAGACGAAAATATTTTCCGGTCTCGAGTTGCAGGATCAAGGTTTCGTCAGCCAAGGTGCAAGAAACTTGTTGGGAGATGGCGGAAACAATGGATGAGTCGGAAAGAGGTGTCATGGCTCTAGTTGCTTGGGCACCGTCTGGATGGACGCGCTGGCGAGACCACTCGATCTACGGTAATGTATCATTGTTGCGTTGCAGGTAGTCTCGAATCTCGACGTCCGCGAGATCCTGGAACAGCAAGACACGTCTCTGAATCCATGCCGAGCGAGGGCCCGGCGCAATGACCTGTTATCGCTGAACGTAAGTAGTTCTTGGACCAAAGCGCACAATGGCTCCGTTTTGGAGTCCAACTTTGAAAGCCTTGAATTGCACCATTCCCATTGTTGACAGCCTAACAAACGAGTCACGGCTGCTGACAGCTTGCGCCAGGGCGACCTTAAGACCCGAGGATGTGGCTAAGATCCGCGCTCTGTGCAGATGTGCACTCAACTGGGAAGTGCTGCTCGAATCCGCAGACCGACATGGGGTCTCGCCTCTTCTCTACTGGAACTTGCGCG
>JBARBD010000137.1:0-6442 GCA_049792675.1 Vulcanimicrobiaceae bacterium
GCATTTGTTGCTTCCCTTCATAGAATCTTTTTTCTTTTTGACTTCGAAAGAACTTCTCAACAACTGCTTAAAGTGCCTAAAGCGCCTAGAAGTGCTTTTAGGTACGTTTGGGGAATCCACGGGAACATCGCAGTGGCGGCACCCAACCGCCGGGTTTCTTTGGCTGGGTGGTTCCGGCGATCC
Organism: Vulcanimicrobiaceae bacterium; assembly: GCA_049792675.1. Classification (GTDB taxonomy): domain Bacteria; phylum Vulcanimicrobiota; class Vulcanimicrobiia; order Vulcanimicrobiales; family Vulcanimicrobiaceae; genus Cybelea. Next base: position 184 of record JBARBD010000137.1, read on the forward strand.
GCGCGAGATTTTCCCCTCTATCTATAAAAGGAACCTGCAGGAGGAGAAATATATCGAAAATATTTCGAATGTAGCCCGAACGGCGGGTAGGACGAGCCACGCTTGTTTATCCCAGCGGAGTTAAGTGGCTCTGGTCAGGTCGATGGGTCGATGCATCTGAGATGCGTCCTGTCCTTGGTGTATCGCTTGAGGGGCCACAAGTCGGGGCCGCCAAGGTAAACATAGGAAGGGAAACTACCAACGACTCGTTTCGAGTTGCTAGTGGGATGTGTCACCATTTTCGGGGGATGTCGACTGCATCCTCAGCCACCCCGGATCGTACCTCTCGTAGGGTGTCATCGGTCAGTGGCACCAACGCTGGAATGTCGTTCCGTTCAAAACCAAACATGACCGCACGCTGGGGCAGATTCCGAAGATCAATCGTCGGCTGTCGAGAAAGGCGCACAGGCTGTATGGGAACCTCGAACGTCCCCTTTATGGTCTCAATGATCTTGTAGTCTGCGTACTGTTGGCCGTCTCCTGAATCGTCTGATTTCTCGCGATGCACTCGCAAAATGTCTACGACTGCAGCATTCTGGGCGTCTCGCCCGAGAGCGCGAATCATCGTCGCGGACCAAGTCATCGGCGGTTGGCCCCCGGAATTGTATGATCTCGAATCCTCTTCGAGTCGCCGAGCGGCCACGGGCATTATTTGGCTCATCTGCGTGCACGGCCTTAGAGTCGCACCGATGCAGTATAAATCAAACGCGAAGGCGTCCCGCACTTCCTCGATACTCGCGTAGGGCGTAATCTTCACCCACAGTGCTTGACAGATTTCACATCCGCCCGGTCTTCCGAAACGAATGTTCGGATGCGTGTCCGGGCTCACGTACCATGTTCTCGTCGCGAAGTCGCGTGAGGTTTCGGCCGTTGCGATTAGAGGATAGTCGTCACGGTGCGAAATAGTCGCATCAAAATCCTTCCCCCAGACCACACCATCGCGGATGCGCACCGTGGCGTCAATGAATGCCCATCGTCCTCCAGGCAAACTCCACGCGGTCCAAACAAAGCGCCCGAAGCTCGTGTTCCCATTGCTGGAGCTCCGGAACTTATACCAATGATCTAGCTTTACGCTGATGTCACAACGCACCGGCGAGCAAGCCGCATCGGTGCTTAGGTGTTTCCCGTACCTTGCGCGAATCCGCTGTGCATCTTGCCAGTTGCTCCTTCTCAGTTCGAGTTGCTGGATATCCCTCAGCAGCGACTGCGCCTTGAATTGGAAAAGTCGGTCGGACAAGCGCACGAAGACGATCCACGCAAGTATGAGGGCAACCGACGTGATGTAGATTCGTGCGGCCCATTTATTAGGAAAGCGACGAACCGCGTGAGACGGCGATAGTTCACTGGTGGGCTTCTTTCTGGCAAGCCTGAGAATGGCCCAGCAAGCTACCAAAAATCCCGACAGCCCTTCAATTAACGGCCAGGCGCGTCCCTGTGAGTGTGAGTTCCATTGCCATACGACCAATCCGGTCTGCTTCGCATTGGGAGCCGGCATTGCATCGATGCGTGTGATCTCTAGATCCCAAATACGGTATTCGCATTTCACATGTTCGCTGATACCGGAGTTCCAAAATGAGAGCGGGACGTTGTCGGTCCGGGACCTCGTCACGTGCAAGTTTCGGTACGGGGCATTGGGGAACGTTGACTCGTCGGCCGGAGGGAATCCCAGGTCATAAATCCAAAGTGAACTCTCCGTATCCTCGCCGCCGCCGCTCCATCCGAGAACGTATCCGCTGAACACGGCGTGGGGACTTGATCGAAGGACGGTCAGAAAGCCGCCATGCAGAAGTACCGCCACGCCCAGTAGAACGAAACCAACCAAATTGTTCTTGTCAAAACGCGTCTGGCGCTTGGTGCCAATAAAGAGTGGAAGGGCAACCATTGCACAGACAATCGCGGCAACGTTGACGTATACCGAAATACCTGTAAGCACGGCGAAATTATAGTCCTCCTCGCGGGATGGTCTTCCTGGGTGAGTGTCCGCGCTGCCACAGCTACCAGATTTAGACACCGAATCCGGAGTTCCAGCTCTACTAACATCCGGACTCCCCATGGTCCAAAGCATGGCCGCGGCGCGGCTTGTGTCAAGGCTCACGACCGCTTTCGCGGCGCAAAACACGCGGCCTTGACACAAGCCTTTCCCCCCGGCCCATTTCTCCGCCATGTGGGGAATGTGCAGGTGTGGCTCTCCGCGAGACCTCAAAGCCCGAGACCAAGACTGGGGCCACCGAGGTCATGTTCCACGCCGACATGGGGAGTCTTTTCCGGTTCCGGTGTGTGAGTTGGTACGGAAGGATGCTGCTCTCCGATCTGCTGGCCAGCTTGCCGGTTCACCCCAGTCATCAGGTCAACACGGTGGCCCTTTTCCGGATCGTATGCGGATAGCTGTTTTCGAGCCAGTTCAATCGCAGACTGCCGCATCGTGGATACGCCGACGGATTCACGAAGTTGCTCGCGGTCGCTGGTGACAACAGCGATCTGGCTCCGACCCCGGCTGGCGGCGACATAGAACAGTTCCTTTTTCATGGCGTCTGCCGAGATGATCACGGTGTCTACGGTTTTGCCCTGGCTTCGATGGGCGGTGACCGCATATCCGTGGGTGAATTCGTGATAGTTCGCAGGAAGTGTTCTTCCGTCTTCGAGATGAATGGCTCCGCCATCCAGGGACTTCACTTTGACCAGCTCTCCGTTAGTCGCCCGGAGTTCCGGCCCTCGACGGTTTGCTGTGAGCATGAGACTGTCGCCAGGGGCAACTTCAATGGGCTGACGCTCATAAACGGAGAATGCCCGCGTTTGTTTCGGCGAGATGGCCACCTCTTCTCCGGTTTCTTTTCGCGCGACCAGAGATTCCGGGCCAGCGCGCACGACTTCCAGCGACTCATGTCGTTTTGCAAGTTTCGTGTCTCTGTGAAACTGCAGAATCTGCCCCTCTTGGTAGTTGGACAGTTCCTGTTTCTGGGCTGTTGTCCACTGGAGTGAGACGTACCGATCAAAAGAATGGCCGACTCCCAGTTCACCGTGTTCTTTCCGATCCTGGCGAATCGCGTCAGTGAGTTGGGAAATCTCAGCATGAGTACCGGCAACTACAAGCGTATCGCGCCCTTCGGCTCGGAACCCACGATGCAACTCCGCCACAATCTGGCCTCGGTCGAAGATTGATATCTCGCGAATGGCACCGAGCCTTTCCAATTGTGCGAACCCTTCCTCGGGTGAATGCCTCATGGTCTTTACGGCTTCACGATAGAGGGAGTTTGTCTGCCGCTGTACTTCAGTAAGGGAAACACTCTTCAGTTCAGACTCCCGCTCCAAGATACGCAACGCATCCGAGGCCTCGACGCTCGGAATTTGTCGCGTGTCACCGGAAAAGACGATTCTGGCTCCCTGATCCTCGGCGAGGTGCAGCAAGCTTTGCATTTGCCGGCCCGAAACCATGCCTGCTTCATCAACAATCAAGACCCTCCCGCGCAGCGCACCCTGTGGTTCCTGAGCCTCCAGAAGTCGGGAGACAGTCATCGCATCACGGAAGCCAACTTTTTCCAGTTCGTCCACCGCACTTCGGGTGGGAGCCACTGCAAGAACCTCGTGTCCGGCGTCTCTGAGACCGCGGTCAATCTCACGCAGCGTGGCAGTCTTGCCAGTACCTGCAGCGCCTCGAACGTTTATCGCGAAATCGCGAGAATCGAGCACCGCCTCGACGGCGTGCCGCTGTTCGGGACGGAGATGTTCCGAAACCTCAAAGCCGCGGCCCTTTCCGAGGCCGTCGTAGCGATCCACTCCGCGGTTAACGACCGCAATCATGTCACGCTCGCGTTCGAGGCTCGCGTGTGTCGCAATTTCATCCCCAGAGGAGATGAGAGTTCCTTTTGCGCGTTCAAGGGAGAGAGAGCCCTGAAGGTCGCTGAGTTCGACGTTGCCGCGCCCGTGACGAAGAGCCTCGGTAAGAACCTCATGCTCTCTGGCAACCGAAAGACGCTCGAAAATGTGCTCCTGAGAGTATGCAAGTGAGGCCTCGTGCATACCAGGACTGATTCGAGGTGAATAGGATTGTGTCTGAGCTTCGTTCAAAACCTCACGAAGTGTCTGCCTCTCATCCACTGACAGTCGTTCTTGCTGAAGGCTGCGGACTCGCTCGGTCGATATCTCTTGAAGCTTGTCGGGCCGCGTTTCCCGGACCAGTATCGCAACCTCGTTGTCTGTTGGCGCACGGCCACGTGAGTGGGTGAATTCTTGGATTGCTGCATCCCGCTGGGCGCTGCGTTGACTGTACTTGTCGAGGAGGTCCTGGGAGAATCCTGCGATCTCGAATCCCTTGTCACGACCACGAACATCGTGACGGTTTTCAACCTCGTAGCCAAGGGCGCGTACTTCGCGAGCCAGGGTATTGCGATAGACCTCGGTCAGGTAGCTGCGACGCTCGTACAGACCGGAAGCCTGGAGCGCCTTCCAACGTCCCTCAGTCCCATCGTAGGTGAGATTGGCGGCGACGGCATGAGTGTGGAGCTGAGGATCTAGCTGACGACTCGTGTCGTGAGTGTAGGAAGCTACGATCCAGTTTCCGGTGGCTCGATTTTCGTTCAGGCCGGCGAGGCGAACCCTAGTGGCCGAGTATTTTTCCGCTTCCTCCAGGGCCTCGCGCACGGCAGTTGTGTGCGCGGCGACCAGTCTCTCATCACCGGCAACAACCGCCATGACAGAGACAGACTTCGGCGCTGAAAATGTCATGTCATAGAGGGACCGGGCCTTACTCTGTTCCGCGCCATTGCTGGCAATGCGATCCGCGCTGTGGCGCTGCCGGAGGAACTCTCCAGTTTGCGGGTCGAGACCTTGCCGTACTGCTTCAAAATCCTCGGATGTTACCTCTCCTTTAAGCCCAAGCAATTCAGCGCCGCGGCCGCACCACCGGCCTTCGACAGTCCGATTCTGGTCGTAATAATCGCTCTGCCGAAGATGACGCTGGGCGTAGCCCTCACCGCTGGTCATGGCACGAATCGTCAGCACAGCCCGACGCTAGCTCTGTTCGAGATTGGAGATCAACCGTAAGCGTTCGACCAACGCACCTATCCCACGAACGGAATCTATGCTGAGGCGGAGGGATGAGCGGTTGTATCTCCTCTTTGCGTTTCCGCAAAAACATTTCGTATACGTCGCTGGTCCGCAAAATCCGCTATTTGACTATTTGACTCCCGCTTCCCCGAATGAATCAACTGCCTGTCATATTGCGGGAGGCAGTGTATGTTGGCGGTCCGAGCCCAACGCCAGTGCCCGAGACGGTTGTCAAAGTATCGCCGAATATTTTGGCACTGCTCGGCGCAAACCTTACGATCACTGTGCAGGAACCACCGTTGCTCACGAGCAGCGTCAGTTCACTGTCGGCGGGTACACGGCCGAGGTGCTAGCGCTGTCGTCGGCGTTGCCCACGTAGGTCGCGGTCAGCGTCTGTGGCCCCGCATCCGCAGCCGCGAACGTCAGTAAGCACTTTCCGCTGGCAACCGTCCCCATGCACGTCTCTCCGCTGCTGGCGGTCACGGTCACGTTACCCTTTACTGCGGTGCTCGTCCCATTGTTCACGGTGAAGTACACCGTTACCTTCAGAGGGTTCTTGGGCGTCAGAGTAGCGGTGCTTGTGATCGCCGTGCTCGTGCCCAAAAGCGTCGCAGTGGTGGTTTGTGTGAGACTGGTGGCCGTGTAATAAGTGTTTGCGGCCCACGATGCCTCCACGGTGCAGGTTCCAGTACCGCTCTTCATTGTAACGAGGTCGCCGCTGACGGTGCAGACACCGGTCGTCTTCGACGTGATTCTTGGAGTGACTCCGGAGTTTTGCGTTGTGGCCACATTGAAGGTGGACAAGTATACGGAGCTGGTTGGCGCGCCGGTAAAGGTCACCGTCGGCGCAATCCTGATAACCGTCCTCACGGCAGTTACAGTCTCGATGACCGGCGGTGCAGGAGTGTAAATGCCACCGCCCGCCTGGTTTGCCACTACATTGCAATATCCGGTGTCGCTGGTCATGGTATAGGTCGCGCTTGAAAGCGTGCACACCGACCCAAAGCCAACGCTAAAGGTCACCGGGTTCCCACTCGCCCCGCCGACGGCCGCAACCGTGAAGCTGTCCCCGGATTTCGCGGTTGGCGGCGGCGGCGTTGTGAACCTGATGGTCTGGCTGACAGTGTTACTGGGTTGGTCAACGACAAGTATTGTCTCCGGAGCGTTGACCGGCACC
>JBARBD010000138.1:0-9973 GCA_049792675.1 Vulcanimicrobiaceae bacterium
GCCTCGGTCAGGCGTACGGCGCCGGTCTCGCACGAGGTCACGCTCTCCGGACGTTCGGTGTCGCCGACGGCATACTCGGTGCTGCCCCCGCCGATATCGAGCACGCCGGCGCGCTCGCCGCGCAAGCGTCCAAATGCAGTGAGCGCGCCGCGGTAGGACGCTGCCGCCTCTTCTTCTCCGGAGAGCACGCGAAGCGGCACGCCCAGCATCTCTCGGACCTTCGCCTCGAACAAGTCCGCGTTCTCGGCACGGCGCACGGCACTCGTCGCGACCGCGAATAGACGAACGTAGTGCCCTCGAATCGCCCGCTGATACTGTGCTATCGCCTCGAGCGTGCGCTCCATCGGCTCGTCGCCGAGGCGCCCGCGTTCGCCGAGACCTTCGCCGATGCGCGTACCGGTCGAGCGCGCGAGTTCGACGCGCGGCGTCTCCGGCTCGACGTCGGCAAGAAGCAGCCGGGTTGAGTTGGTGCCGATCGAGACGATCGCGTACCGCTTGCTCATGAGCCTAAAATGACGCCTACGACGTCCGGTGCTTCGATTCGAAGAAGGCGGCGCGCCGCTTCTTGCGTAGGAAGTGGCGGTCGGCTGCCGGGACGCCATCGGCCGGCTCCCACTCCTCGGTGCTCTTGAGGTATGCGGCAATCTGCTCCTCGAGGTTGTCGTCGCGAATCTGCGGCGCGAGCGAGACCGAGCAGCGGCGCCCCTGACGCCGCACTTCGAACGCCAGCCGCTTGCGGCGCGCCAGCGAGCTCTGGTATTGATCGCGATGCGTCTCGACGTCGGCAGCACTCGCGCTTGCCAGATCTCCGTCGTCGAGGCGCACGGTGGCGCCGTACGCGTTGAGGTTGATGACGATCCCGCCGAACGTGTCGTTCACTCTTGAGGCGACGCGGCCGGTTGGGGCGAGACGAAGATGAGCGTCTCGTTTGGGCGGACCAGACGCAGCCGGTCGTGGATCTCCGGAACCGCGCCCTCGGGATCGTGCAGCCGCTGCAGCTCGCGCTGCTGCTCCCCACGCCGCTGCTGCATCGAGCCGATGTCGGAACGAATCGAGGAGAGCTCGCGGGCGGCGCCCACGTTCTCACCAATCGCGCGGGCAAACTGAACGGCGACTAGCGTGGAAACGATCAGGGCGACCGCGGCCACCGTCAGGCGTCCGGCTAGGCGGATAACGGGTTTGGCGCGCCGCTTCACTGCGCCATTCCGATCGGCTTCAATCCCTCGGCTTGCCATTCGCCCAACCGGCGATACTTGCGATATCGCTGGTCGAGCAGGCGCTCCGGCGTGAGCGCGGCCAGACGCGTCACCGCGGCATCGACCGCTTCGAGGGTCTTGGCGACGACGGTGCCGGCGTTGCGGTGCGCTCCGCCGAGCGGCTCGGGCACGATTTCGTCCACGATACCAAAGCGCCGAAGGTCATCGGCCGTCAACTTCAACCGAGCCGCGGCCTCTTCCGCTTTGCTCGCATCCGACCACAAGATCGCCGCGCACCCTTCGGGCGATGCGACCGAGTAGGTGCTGTGCTCGAGCATCAAGACGTGATCTGCGATCGCGAGTGCGAGCGCACCGCCCGAACCCCCCTCGCCGATGACGGCCGCCACTATCGGCACGCGTGCGAGCGTAAACTCTTGCAGGCAGGTCGCGATCGCCTCGGATTGGGCGTGCTCTTCGGAGCTGATGCCTGGATCGGCGCCCTTGGTGTCGACGAACGTGACGATCGGGACGCGCAGGCGAGCCGCCAGCTTCGCCAGCCGGCTCACCTTGCGATAGCCCTCCGGCGCCGGCATGCCGAAGTTGCGGCGCAGGTTCTCCTTGGTGTCGCGGCCGCGCTGCTGGCCGATCGCCATCACCGGACGCGCGCGCAATAGCGCGAAGCCGCCGACGATCGATGGGTCGTCGCGATAATGGCGATCGCCGTGAAGCTCGTCAAAGCGGTCGAAGCGCGAGATATAGTCGAGCGAGGTCGGGCGCGCGGGATGGCGCGCCATGTGGACCTTCTCCCACGGCGAGAGCGTTCCAAAGAGCTCCTTGAGGATCTGCTCGTACTTCTGCTCGAGCGCTGCGATCTCGCTCGACATGTCGAGCGGCTGCGCCGCCGACGCCTCTCGCAGCTCGGTGATCCGCCGCTCCAGCTCGATCAAGCCCTTCTCTCGCTCGACGATTACGTTGTTACTCATGCGCGGCGTACTCGAGCAATCGGGTCAGGGTATCCTTGAGCGAGCGCCGGTCGACGACCATGTCGATGGCGCCTTTCTCGAGCAGAAACTCGGCGGTTTGAAACTGGTCGGGCAAGCGTTGACGAATCGTTTGCTCGATCACGCGCCGGCCGGCAAAGCCGATCATTGCCTTCGACTCGGCGACGATGACGTCGGCTTGGAACGCGAACGACGCCGAGACGCCGCCGGTGGTCGGGTCGGTGAGCACGACTAGAAAGAGGTTCCCGTCCTCCATGAAGCGCGTCACCGCGCCCGTCGTCTTCGCCATCTGCATGAGCGCAAGCATGCCCTCTTCCATCCTGGCGCCGCCCGAAGCCGTGAAGATCACGCACGGCACCTTGCGCCGGCGTGCCTCCTCGAGCAACAACGCGATGCGCTCGCCCGTTACCGTCCCCATCGTGCCGCCGCGAAAGTGGAAGTCCATCACGCCGAGCGCAACGTCGAAGCCGCCGACCTTCGCAAAGCCGCAAACGACCGATTCGGAGAGACCGCTGCGCTCGCGGTCGCCCTTGAGCTTGGCCGGATAGGTCTTCTTGTCGGTCCAGCCGAGCGGATCGTTCGCCACCACGTCCTTCCCAATCTCGTCGAACTCACCGTCGTCGGCGATCGAGGCGATACGGTCGCGGGCCTTCATGCGGAAGTGATGGCCGCAGCGCGTGCAAACGTAGAGGTTCGCCTCCAGATCGCGGTGATAGAGTACCTCGCCGCACTTGGGGCACTTGCTCCACAGCGCCGCGTCGGCTCGTTCGGCGTCCTTGGCACGGCGCGCTTCGCCGCCGAGAATTCCCCGCCACTCGGGCATCAGGCTTTGTGTCCTTTGGGTGGAGGGAAGAGCCAGGCCGCGTAGAGCCGGCTCAGTTGCCGCAAATAGTTGAGGATCTCGCGCTCGTTGAGCTTCGATTCGCCGGCAACGCGATCGGTGAAGACGTACGGCACCTCGACGGCTCGGCCGTAGTGCCCCTTTGCGATCACTTCGAGACCGATCTTGAACCCGATCGGATCGAGCTGGACTCCCTCGAGCGCATCGCGGCGCACGAGGAAGAACCCGCTCGTAACGTCTTTGACCCGCGTCAGCGGACGCGCCAACCAGCACGCAACGCGCGAGGTGACGATCCGCCGCATCGGCCAGTTCGCGATGCCGCCGCCCGGCACGTAGCGGCTCCCGACCGCCAAACCGACGTCGCCCGACTCGAGCGCCGCGACCATCTTCGGCAACACGTTGACGTCGTGACTGAAGTCGGCGTCCATCGCACCGAGCGCCACCGACTCGCGGCGCGCCAGCTTCCAGCCGTCGATGACGGCGCTCGACAAGCCGAGCTTACCGCTGCGATGAAGGCAGCGGACGGGGAGTTCTGCCGCGAGCCGTTCGACCACGTCGCCGGTGCCGTCCGGTGAGTTGTCGTCGACGACGATGATCTCGCCGTCGAGGGCGTGCGCTTCAAAGACCCCGCCGAGCGCGTGGAGCAGCTTTCCGATGCCGGCGGCCTCATTGTACGTTGGGATGACGATTGAGAATGGAAGCGACATGCCGAATCGTTGTTTCTACGACGCGAAGGCGCCAATCACCGCCAGCAGCGCCATCGCGGCGGTGTCGGTGCGTAGGATGCGCGGGCCAAGCCAGAGCAGCGCGGCTCCACGCTCAACCGCCGACTCGGCCTCCTGGTGGGAGAAGCCGCCCTCGGGGCCGACGACGATCAAGGCGCGCCCGGCCGCGGGGAGAACCGGCGGCAGCGTTTCGTTCAAGGGAATGCGGTCGGCGAGCTCCCATGGAAAAAGCACGACGTCGTACTCGCCAAAGCGCTCGAGTAACTCCGGGAAGGCGAGCGGATCGCGGACCTCCGGAACGTCGGTGCGTCCGGACTGCGCGGCGGCCGTGCGCGCGATACGCCGCCAGCGCGCGAGCCGCTCGGCACCGACCACGCTGCCGGCGCTGCGCTCGCAGTGGAACGGTAGGAATGCCGCCGCCCCGAGCTCGGTGCCTTTCTCGACGACGAACTCCATCCGCCGTCCCTTCGGAACGGCTTGAGCGACGTGGACGCTCAGCGCGCTCGGCGCCGGCCCGTTGCCTACGGTTTCGAGCAGCCGCGCCCGCACGACGCCGTCGATCGCATCGATCGTCGCGGTAAAGAGCGTAGACGCCGCGTCGACGATCTCGAGGCTATCGCCCTCGCGCAGGCGCAGCACGTGGGCGATCTTATGCGCGTCGCCTCCGACGATCTCGACGACGCCGCCCACGGCGCCTACCTCTTCAACGAAGAACCGGCGCCTCACTCAGGACGAAACGCGTCTTTCACGCGCTCGAGGAAACTGCGGTCGTCGATCCCGTCGCCGCCGGCGCTCGCATACTCTTCGAGCAGTTCGCGCTGGCGTTTGTTCAGCTTGGTCGGAACGACGACGTGCACGGTCACGTGATGATCGCCGCGCGAGCTGCCGCGCACGCTCGGCATGCCGTGGCCGCGCAACCGCATCTTGGTGCCCGATTGCGTGCCGGGCGGCATCGTCACGCGCACGGAACCGCCGAGCGACGGCACTTCGATCGTCGCTCCGAGCGTCGCTTCGGGAAAGCTCACCGGCACGTCGATGAACGTGTCGCGACCGTCGCGACGGTAGAGCGAGTGCGGCTCGATCCGCAGATAGACGTAGAGGTCGCCGGTTGGTCCGCCGCGCGCTCCCGCTTCGCCGCTCCCGGCTATGCGAATCCGCGAGCCGTCGTCGACGCCGGCGGGAATCGTAACCGTCAGGCGCGCGTCGGTCTCGCGCCGGCCGCGGCCGGCGCACGCTTCGCAAGGCTCCCGGACGATATGGCCCTCACCGCCGCACCGCGAGCACGCAGATTGCGTGACCATTTGGCCGAGCGGCGTGTGGCGCACCGTGCGTACCGTACCGGTTGCCCGACACGTCTCGCACGGCACGACGACCGTCCCCGGCTTTGCGCCGCTTCCGCGACAGACGTCGCATTGGGCGAGATGTCCGAAGACGATCTCGCGCGTCGCGCCTGTGAACGCATCGTCGAGTGAGATCTCAAGGTCGTATCGCAGGTCGGAGCCACGCTCCGGGCCGGCTGCGTGCTGCTGCGCCGCACCGCGCACGTTGCCGAAGAACATGTCGAAGATATCGCCGAAAGCTCCGGGCCCGAATCCGAAATCTCCCGCGCCGGACGCACCATTTCCGGCGACGCCGAAACGGTCGTACTGCGCGCGTTTATTCGGATCCGAGAGCACCTCGTACGCTTCGTTGATCTCCTTGAAGCGATGTTCGGCCTGGGCTTTGTCGCTCGAAACGTCCGGGTGGTGTTCGCGCGCAAGCGAGCGATAAGCTCGTTTGATCGCCTCCCCCGAGGCGCCGCGCGGGACGCCGAGGATATCGTAGTAGTCCTTGGTCGGCATGCTATGTGTCTTAGATATCGACGTCCGAGAGGCGTTGGCTAAGCGTTTCTGCGGTGCCCGATGCCAGTGCAACCAGACGCGCATACGGCATCCGTCGCGGCCCGAGAATCGAGAGCATGCCGAGCGCGTTCGGGCCGAAGCGGTACGGCACCGTGACGACCGAAAGGTCGGCGAGCTCCTCGCTCCCGAGCTCGTGTCCGATCTTTACGCTCGGGGCTTCGGCGGTCATTGCGTCGGCGACGATCTGATAGAGCGTCTTCTGCTCTTCGACGATGCGCAGGATCGAGCGCAGCTTACGGAGATCTTGGAACTCCGGCTGGTCGAGGAGGTTTTGCGCGCCGGCGGACGCGATCGTCGGCTGTTCGCTCGACCGCGCCGATTGGCAGGCTGCGATCACGGTGCTGCGCAGGTCGTCCGAGGCGTCGACCTCGCGCGCCGCGCGCGCTATTTCAGCCTCGGTCACGTCGCGCATCGGATGGTTGGCGAGCCGCGCGTTGAGCGCGTTGGAGAATCGCGTGAGATCGTCTGGCTTGACCTCCGCGCCGAGCTCGAAGAGGCTCTGCGCGGCGACGCCAAGCGACGTCACGACGATCGCCACACCGGTATGCGGCGAGAGCCAGATCAACTGGATGTGCTTGAAGCTTTGGGTCTCTTGTTGCGGCTTGGTCACGAACGCCAAGTTATTAGAGAGACGCCCGAGCAGCCGCGTCGTGTGATCGATGATCTCGTCGAGCTCTCGCGTCGCGTCGTTGAGCTCGTCGCCGATGCGCCGGCGCTCGTGGACGCTCAGCTCTTCGGGCTGCATCAAATGGTCGACGTAGGTGCGGTACCCCGCATCCGATGGGATGCGCCCCGCAGACGTGTGCGGCTGAACCAAATAACCGCTCGCCTCGAGCTCGGCCATCTCGTTGCGGACGGTCGCCGAGCTGACGCCGAGGTTGTACTTCTGGGTCAGGGACTGGGAACCCACGGGTTCGGCGGTCGCAATATACTCATAGACTACGGTTGCCAGGATATAGGCCTTGCGCTTATCTAGGCCGTCGCTCTCGATCACGTTTTCTACTGTAGCACTCCCGGCCCGGGAGTGCTAGCCGGTGAAGTAGCCCCCGCTCGCTCGAGCGCCCCCGAAAGCTCGTCCCAGCTCAAACCCCCAACCGAGACGTACGAGACCGCCCCGGTACGGTCGAGCACCAGCGTCACCGGTACCTTTGAGACCGAGTACCGGCTCGAAATCCGGCCCTCCATGTCCTCGACCAAGGGGAGACGTATCTTCCACAGGCGCAGGTAGCTGGCCGCGACCTCGGGGCGCTCGTCGGAGATCGTGACGACCGCGATGCGATCCCCGTAGGTCTGGCGCGCGCGCACGAACTCGCTCAGTTCGGCGGTACACGCGTGACACCAGGTCGCCCAAAAGTCGATGATCACGACGCGGCCGCGCAGGTCGGAGAGATACTGCGTCCCCTGCGTCGAGGTTATTGCGAAGTTCGGCGGCGGCGCGTCGTAGTGGATCGTCGCCAGCCCCGTTGACGCGGTTGCGGTCAGCACCGCGAGGATGCGTGCGGCCAACATCAGGCGGCGTCAACATTCGGCAGGCATGACTGCGCGGCCTAGGTAAGTCGGTCCAGCCTATGACCACTCCCGCAATCGAAGCCCTCTTTGAGGAGAGCCGGCGCTTCCCGCCTTCGCAAGAGTTTGCCGCCCAAGCAAACGCGCAGGCAAGCATCTACGCCGAGGCGGAGCGCGACTATTTGGATTTCTGGGCCTCGTGGGCGCGCAAGCTCGAGTGGGTGAAGCCGTTCACCGTCACGCTCGAGTGGAACGAACCGTTTGCGAAGTGGTTTGCCGACGGCGAGCTCAACGTTTCGGCGAACTGCCTCGATCGGCACGTGCGTGCCGGCCGCGGCGAGAAGATCGCTTACTACTACGAGGGCGAACCGGGCGATCGCCGGACGATCACGTACCGCGAGTTGCTCGAGGAGGTCAATCGCTTCGCCAACGGACTGCGCAAGCTCGGCGTCCGGCGCGGCGATCGCGTCGCGATTTACATGCCGATGATTCCCGAGCTTGCGGTCGCGATGCTCGCCTGCGCGCGCATCGGCGCGGTGCACTCGGTGATCTTCGGCGGCTTCTCCCCCGAGTCTATAGTCGACCGCGTCAACGACGCGCAATGCGTCGCGCTGATCACCGCCGATTACGGCTGGCGCCGGGGAACGAAAGTCCCGCTCAAACGTAACTGCGACATCGCAATGGAGCGCACGCCCTCGATCGCGCACTGCATCGTCGTCCGCCGCGTTGGCGACGACGTCTTCATGCACGAAGGACGCGACCACTGGTGGGACGAGGTCGTCGCCGGCCAGTCTACCGAGTGCGAGCCCGAGGCGATGAACGCCGAAGACTTGCTCTTCCTGCTCTATACCAGCGGCACGACCGCCAAGCCCAAGGGCATCAAACACACCACCGGCGGTTATCTGACCCACGCCACGATGAGCCACAAACTGGTCTTCGATCTTAAGGAAGAGCACGACGTCTACTGGTGCACCGCCGACATCGGATGGGTCACCGGTCATTCGTACATCGTCTACGGGCCACTTGCAAACGGCGCAACCAGCGTCATCTACGAAGGCACGCCGGACTTCCCCGATAAGGATCGCTTCTGGGAGATCGTCGAGCGCTATCGCGTGACGCTGCTCTACACGGCGCCGACGGCAATCCGCACCTTCATGAAATGGGGCCCGGAGTATCCGTCTCGGCACGATCTCTCTTCCTTGCGCCTGTTGGGAAGCGTCGGCGAGCCGATCAATCCCGAGGCCTGGATCTGGTATCGCGAATGGATCGGCGGCAATCGCACCCCGGTCGTCGACACCTGGTGGCAGACCGAGACCGGCGGGATCATGATCTCGCCGTTGCCGGGCGTGACGACGCTGCTTCCCGGCAGCGCGACGAAGCCGCTTCCCGGCATCGCGGCCGACATCGTCGACGATCATGGCGAGCCGGTGCCGCTCGGCGGCGGGGGGTACGTCGTGCTAACCAAGCCGTGGCCGGGCATGCTGCGCGGCATCTGGGGAGACGACGAACGCTACGTGCAGACCTATTGGTCGAAGTTCCCGCACGTCTACTTCGCGGGCGACGGCGGCCGCCGCGACGCGGAAGGCAACTACTGGTTCATGGGCCGCGTCGACGACGTGATGAACGTCAGCGGTCACCGCATCTCGACGACCGAGGTCGAGAGCGCGCTCGTCGACCATCCGGCGGTGGCCGAGGCGGCCGTCTGCGGCAAGCTCGACGACGTCACCGGCCAGGCGATCTACGCCTTCGTCTCGCTCAAAGGCGGCGAGTCCGGCTCGCCCGAGCTCGCCGACGATCTGCGTGGCCACGTTGCGGCCAAGCTCGGTAAGTTCACGCGGCCGAAGTTCATCACGTTCACCCAGGAGCTTCCCAAGACGCGAAGCGGGAAGATCATGCGGCGTTTGCTGCGCGACATCGCCGAGGGACGCACGCTTGGCGACACGACGACCCTGGCCGACTCCTCGATCGTCAAAGAGCTCCAAGCGCGGGCGAAGGTCGAGGTCACCGAGGAGTAGGCGTCATCCGCCTCGGCCGCGGCGGCGTTCTTCAGTAGTGACGACCTGCGCCCGCGTCGAAGGTTCCGCCTCATCATGCCTGCGCCCAGCGACGACGAGCCTCTGGCGGGCGCATTTGCGGCGCACGAACGGTGGGCTTTCGCCGAAGCCTATCGCCGCTATGCGTCGCTGCTCTATTCGACGGCGTTCAACGTGCTCGGGAATGCCGACGAGGCACACGATTGCGTCCACGACGCTATCGCGCGCCTCTGGCGATCGCCCGGCGCCTACGCATCGGATCGCGGCGCCTTGCGCAGCTTCCTGACGGTCTGCGTTCGAAACGCGGCGATCTCGCGCCGGCGCAGCCAAGGGCGGCGCCTCCACCTCGAAAAGCGTCTCGCGTCCTTTCCCACTGAGGACGCGGAGCTGACAATCGAGGATCCGATCGACCGCGACCGCGTCCGCCGCGCCCTGAGCGAACTTCCGCCCGAGCAGCGCGCCGCGCTCGAGCTGGCTTACTACGACGGCAAGACGCATACCGAGATCGCGGCGGAGCTCGGAGAGCCGCTCGGGACGGTCAAGAGCCGCATCGCGCTCGGGCTTCGCAAGTTGGGGGCCGCTCTTCGATGACGTCCGGACACGTCGGCGATAACGCTGCGCTCTACGCCCTCGGCGCACTGCCCGACGCCGAACGCGCCTCGGTCGAAGCGCACGTGCGCGAGTGTACCGCGTGCAGGCAGCTCGTCGGCTCGGCCGAGCGCGACGTCGCGCTCATGGCATCGCTCGAGCCGCAGCGCCCGGCGCCGCCC
>JBARBD010000139.1:0-1795 GCA_049792675.1 Vulcanimicrobiaceae bacterium
CTCCAGGCGCGCGGCAGCCATTGCTGCGCGTAGCGTTCGCCCAGCCCTTCTTCCCAGCGCCGCGCGGCTTCGAGGTTCGAGCGCATCGCTATCCCCACGGTGCGCGCGAACGGCGTGCGCAGCATCCACGGAAGGACGCGTTCCGGCTTCGGCGCGCGCTCGCGCAGCGCCCAGCGGGCAGCCAGCAATGGGGTCAGCGTGAACGAGACGAGCAGCGAGAACGCCGTCGCGAAGACGATCGTCAGCCCGAACTCGCGCATGAACTCGCCGACCACGCCGCTCATGAACGCGATCGGCGCGAAGACCGCGACGTCCACGAGCGTGATCGCGAAGGCCGCGCCGCCGATCTCGTTTCGGCCGGCGAGCGCCGCTTCGTCGCCGGCCAGCCCGCGCTTTGCGTTGTTCGAGATCGCTTCGACGATCACGATCGAATCGTCGACCAAAATGCCGATCGTCAGCGAGAGCCCCATCAGCGAGAGCACGTCGATCGTGAATCCGAAGGCCCACATGGCGGCGAGCGCGGCGCACAGCGAGGCGGGAATCGAGATTGCGGCGATCAGCGCGTTGCGCCATGAGTGGAGGAAGAAGAGCATGACCGCGACGGTCAGCACGATTCCCTCGGCGATCGTCTGGAGCACGCCGTCGGTTGCGGCGATGGTGTAGGGCGCGTCGCTGCGCAGCGGCGTGAACCGCACGAGCGGGTACTGTGCCGCGAGGCGCGCCAGTCGTTTTTCGACGGTCGCAATCGTCGCGAGCGAATCGGCGCCCGCAGCGCGGCCCACCGAGAGCACGATCGCGGGCGCGCCGTCGACGGTAACGATGACGTTCGGATCTTCGTACTCGTCGCGGACGGTTGCGACGTCGGCGACGCGGATCGACGGACTCGCCGGAATGGATACCGGCAGCGTGCGCAGCGACGCGGCCGTGTCGGCCGAGGAGCGCACGCCGATCGTCGATTGTTGGAACGGCGAGCGCAGCTGCCCGCCCGGAAAGACGTCGTTTGCCGATTCGACCGCGCGCAAGAGATCCAGCGGCGTTCCGCCGATCTCGTAGAGCGCCCCGAGCCGCGGCGCGATCGTCAGCTGCCGCGTCAGCTCGCCCGAAGCCAAGACGGTGCCGACGCCGGCAGTCGCGCGCAGCGCCGGCGCGATGTGGTTCTCGACCAGATCGGTGAGTTCTCGCGGAGCGATGACCGCCGACGTCACCGCTTCCTGCATGATCGGCGCTTGCGCGGGATCGCGGTCGAGCACGACCGGCGGGACGAGGTCGGCCGGCATGTTCGGGCGCGCCGCGTCGACGGCTTGCTGCACGTTCGTGCGGTCGGTCTCGAGGCTGCTGCCGAATCGGAAGCGCACCTCGACCTGTCCGACGCCTTCTTGTGCGTAGGCGGAGATGCGATCGACGTCGGGGAGGCCGTCGAGGCGGTCTTCGATCGGCGCGATGACGAGACGCTCGATCTCGGCGGGCGCGGCGCCCGGGTACGGCGCCGCGATCGCGACGACCGGGAAGGTGACCGGCGGCAGAATGCTGCGTCCCATGCGCGCGAATGCCGCGATCCCGAGCAAGCCGACCAGCGCGTAGAAGAGCGTCACGGCAATCGGGTTCTTTAGCGAAAATCGCGTGAGGAGCATGACCACAGACTTTGCCGATGGCGCCGCCGGGGCTTCCGGAAGGGCCGGCAAATTACTTCCGGCGGAAGTAATTTGCCGGGTGCCGAGGCTTACCGCGCGGGCGGGACGCGTCTATGCTGTTGGCATGAAGCATCTATTGACTCTCGCGTTCGCGGCGCTGCTCG
>JBARBD010000140.1:0-32657 GCA_049792675.1 Vulcanimicrobiaceae bacterium
GATCGAGCGAAGCTTCATGGTTGGCTCAGTACGACACGAAGGAGACGACTTCGTGGCCGGCAAGCGCCTCGCGGCCTTGCAGTCCGGTCAGCTCGACGAGGAAGGCAAAGGTGTCGACCTTCGCGCCTAAGCGCTCGAGCAACCGGCCTGTCGCTGCCGCCGTGCCCCCGGTCGCGAGAAGGTCGTCGACAACGAGGACGCGTTCGCCGCGGGCGATCGCGTCGGCGTGAATCTCGAGCGAGTTGGTCCCGTATTCGAGCGCGTACTCTTCGGTGAGCTTGTGGTACGGCAACTTCCCGGGCTTACGGACCGGGATGAAGCCCGCGCCGATCGCGTAGGCGACCGGTGCACCGAGGACGTAGCCGCGAGCCTCGATGCCGACGACGTAATCGATGCCCTTCGCAATGAACCGCTCGACGAAGAGATCGATGACGCGCCGAAAGCCTTGCTTATCTTTCAGCAGCGGGGTAATGTCGCGGAACAGGATTCCGGGAATCGGAAAATCCGGGATCTCTCGAATCAGGGGTTCGATTTCCACGCTGGACCGGTTTGAGTCAGAGGGTGAGATGGCCTGCCGGAAAGGATCAGACCTTCAGTTCGATCTTTTCCAGCGCGTCTTTGGTCGAGACGACGTGATGGTTAAGCCGCAGTTCGTCGGGTTCGAAGCCGAAGGCCAGGCCCAAGAGCTGCGGTAGGTGGAAGATCGGGACGTCGATCTCCTGTCTCAAAACGCGCGACGCATCCGGTTGCTGGCCGTCGAGATTCAAATGGCAGAGCGGGCATGGCGTGACGAGCAGATCCGCACCCTTGCCCTTCGCCTCGAGTATGTGGTTGCCGCCCATCGCGAGCGCTTTGTCGCGATTGAACGTGAGCATCGGAAAGCCGCAGCACTTGGTCGAACCGCGATACTCCACCGGCTCCGCGCCCAGCAGCGCGATCAGCTGTTCGAGGTAGTTCTTGCGCTCCGGGCGTTCGCGCAGACCGAGCGAGTCTTCCGGGCGCAAGATGTAGCAGCCGTAGAACGGAGCGACCTTGAGGCCGGTGAGCTTGCGTTTGATCTTAGACGCAACGCGGTCGATGCCGATATCCTCGAAGAGCATCCAGAGCAAGTGCTTGACCGTGGTCCTGCCGCCGTAGTTAAAGCCTTGGTCGGAGATCACGGCATTGGCTTTGTCGAGGCGTTCCTTATCGTGGGTCAGGTGATAGTTGTGGCTCGAGAGGACGCCCTGGCAAGTGCTGCAGATCGTCATCAGGTCGGCATTCTCCGCCTCCGCCATGGCCAGCGTCAAGCCGTTGAGCGCATCGGCGAGCTCCGGGTTCTGCTCGCTCAGCACGCCGGCGCCGGTGCACGGCGCTTGGGTCAGCTCCTCGAGCTCCAGGCCGAGCGGCTCGGCGATCAGTTTCGCAGAGACGTAGAGTTCGGGGCAGGCGCCTTTCGAGACGCATCCGGGATAGAACGCAACCCTCACTTGAACCGCCCTCCGACACGCTGGAATATCGCCTTGATACGGTTGACGCCGGGAATCTTATGGTGGATCAGCGGCGGCAGCTTGCCGGCCCGCAGCAGATTGAAGGCGCTCGGCAGCGTCTTGAGCTGTTCGACGATATTGAAATAGCCGACCGACTTCGGCATCAGCGTCAACTCGTTGAGCCGCCCGCTATCGCGGACCGACTCCGCGAAGGCGTCGGCGTGGCGCGTACCCGGATTGTTCGTGAAGCCGGCATCCACCGCCATCCGGCGCAGCTTCAGGATCTGATCGAGCGGGGCGACGCCTTTGGGGCACTGCGTCACGCACTCGTAACAGTGGGTGCAATCCCAGATGCCGCCGGGCTTACTGTAATCGCCGAGTCGTTCTTTGGTCTCCGCGTCGCGCGGATCGGCCGCGTACCGATAGGCCTGCGCGAGCGCCTGCGGGCCGAGAAACTCCGGGTTGACCGCGAACGACTCGCAATCCATGAGGCAGACGCCGCAGCTGATGCAGCTGACCTCTTGAATCAGCTCTTCCATGGCGGCGTTGGGCACCCGGTACTCTTGGTTGGACGGCGGGACCGGCTCTTTGTTCTCCAGCCACGGCTTGACCGCGAGGTGTTTCTCCCAGAAGGGGTTCATGTCGCAGACCAGGTCGCGGATGATCGGCATCGACGGCGGCGACTCGACGCGAGTCTTGCCGTCTTTTGTGAAATCGGCCAGCTTGCTCTTGCAAGCCAAGTTTGCATGGCCGTTGATCCACATGCCGCACGATCCGCAGATCGCGCTACGGCAGGCGCACCGCACGGCGAGCGATTGGTCTTGATACTCGCGAATTGCGATCAGCGCGTCGAGCACGACGGCGTGTTCGGGAAGGTCGACTTTGTAGGTCTGATAGCGTCGCGCGGGTGAACGATCCCAGGGTGCCGGAAACGGTTTGCCGGGGACGGCGTCGTCGGCATAAGTGCCCTCGGGGCTGTACCGCCCGACTTCGATCGTAAACTCCATTTAGTAGCTGCGCACCTCGGGCTTCCAGCGAGTAATCGTCACGGGCGCGAACGAGAGCTCTGGCTCCGGGCCCCCACGCCAGGTCAGGATCGTATGCTTCAGCCAGCTTTCGTCGTTGCGATCGGGGTGTTCGACGTGGGTATGCGCGCCGCGGCTCTCCTTGCGTTCGATTGCGCTGCGGATGATCGTTTCGCCGCAGTCGAGCAGATAGCCCAGCTCGAGCGCAAAAGTCAACGCCTGATTGAAGACGCGGCCCTTGTCGCCGACCGCGATCGTTTCGTAGCGTTTTCGGTAGCCGAGCAGCGCGTCGAGCGCCTCGTGCAGGCCGGCGTCGGTGCGGTAGAGACCGACCTTGGCATCCATCATCGTTGCCAACTCTAGCCGCACGCCGGCCGTCGTGTCGCCCGTATAGGGTCGCGCCAGCAGGTCGCGCAAACGCTGTTGCTCGCTCTGTAAGAGATCCTCACCGCCGGTCGTGCTCGCAACCTGCTTGACGTATTCGGCCGCGGCCTTACCCGACCGGCGTCCGAAAACGATCGTGTCGAGCAACGAGTTGGCGCCGAGGCGGTTTCCGCCGTGGACGCTCACGCACGCGACCTCACCGGCCGCGTAAAGCCCGTGGACCGGCGTGGCGCCGTGAACGTTGGTTCGGATGCCGCCCATTTGATAATGCATCCCGGGGCGAACCGGAACCGGCTCTTTGATCATGTCGATGCCGAGATAATCCATCGCCATCTCGTGGATCTGCGGCAGCTTCTTCAAGATCACGTCGGGGCCGAGATGACGCAGGTCGAGCAGGACGTTGCCGTCGATACCGCGCCCTTCGGCGATCTCGGTTGCCTCGGCCCGCGACGTCACGTCGCGCGCCGCTAGCTCCATTTTGTTCGGCGCGTAGCGCTTCATGAAACGCTCGCCCTCGGCGTTGAGCAAGTACGCGCCCTCGCCGCGTGCCGCCTCGGTCATCAAGAATCCGCTGCCGGCCAGCGTCGTCGGATGGTACTGCACCATCTCCATGTCCATCAGCGGCGCTCCCGCGCGATAGGCCAGCGAGTAGCCGTCGCCGGTGCAGATCAGCGCGTTCGTGCTCGGCTCGTAGAGACGGCCGAGGCCGCCGCTGGCGACGATGACGGCTTTCGCGCGCAAGAGATGCAGCTCGCCGGTCACCATCTCGAGCGCGACCAGCCCGCGGCACGCGCCGTTCTCCATGAAGAGCGCCGTCGCAAACCACTCTTCGTAGACCTTGACGCCGGCCTTGAGAATCTGATCGTAGAGCGTCACCAGTAACGCTTGGCCGGTGATGTCGCCGACGAAGTAGGTCCGAGCCTGCGAGGCACCGCCGAAGGCGCGCGTGCCGAGCCGGCCGTCCGCGCCGCGATAGAAGATCACGCCCATGTGCTCGAACTCGATGATGTCGCCCGGTGCCTCTTGCGTCATCACCTCGACTGCGTCTTGATCGGCCAGATAGTCGCTGCCCTTGACCGTATCGAAGGCATGCGACTCCCAACTGTCGGTCTCGCTGATCGCGGCGTTGATGCCGCCTTGTGCCGCACTCGAATGACTGCGAATCGGGTGGACTTTCGTGACGATTGCGACGTCGGCGCCGGCGCGCGCCGCTTCCAGCGCGGCCCGCATTCCGGCCAGCCCCGCCCCCAAGACCAGGACATCGTGATCGCGCGTCACGAGCCGGTAGTTTCCCCAAAGAACGTCGCTACATTCCGAACGCCTGTTCGCCGTCGTTAAAGGCTTCGACTCAAAGCGTCCCGCAATCGGCACGCGTGCGCTTCTCCCATCGGATCGCTCGGTTGGCGCCCTGTTTGGCGATCGCGCTCCTCCCGGTGCCGGGGCGCTGCGATGCCCCGCCCTCGCCGGCACCGACGATGGCCCCCCTACCGGCGACCGTCTCGGCCGAAGACGAGTTCGCGCCGACCTATCAGAGCGAGACCGGCTCGAGCAATATCGTAAACCTTCGCGCGCAGATTCCTTACGACGATGCAACGTACGTCTTTCGTCTGAAGCTGCCGATCGTGACTTCCGCGCCGGGTGCGTCGGTTACCGGCGCCGGCGATCTCGCGCTCTGGGATCTCGCGGTGCTCGGCAACGGCCGCGCGCAATGGCTCGTCGGGCTAAATGCTCGCGTGCCGACCGCGAACGACTCGCTGGGAAGCAATAAGTACTCGCTCGGCCCGGCGTTCGGTTACCGCACCAAGGTCGGAGCATGGAGCGTCGGCTTCTTCAACGAGAGTTTCTTCTCGCTGGTCGGCCCGTCGTGGTATCCACCGGTGGGGAAGACGAAGATTCAGCCGATCGCCACCCTCACGGTCGCACCCCAATGGAGCGTCGGGCTCTCGACGATGAAGTTCACCTACGACTGGGTGCTCAATCGTTGGACCGAGGTGCCGCTCGGGCTGCGCGTCGAGAAGCAAGCCGTCGGCAAGATCGCGCCGCTCGGGGGCTATCTCGAAGCCGAGCGCAATCTGGCCCGCGCCCCGGATACGCCCGGATGGACGTTTCGCGCGCTGCTGCGATGGACGTTCGCGCCGGCTCAAAGCCCTTCGACCTCCGACGACGACGGCGGGTAGCGGTTAGCAGGCTGCTAATGAGCGCTGCTGCTGACCCACTCGATGCTGCCGACGCCGGGCATCTCGAGCACCTGGGCGCTGAGCCGCTCGATCGTTGCGTCGGCGGGCTTGGCCGCGTGGATTTCAGCGTACAGCTCGATCTGCCGGCCCTCGGTCTCTCGCCGCGTCATCGAGTGAACGTTTAACCCGCCGGCGCTCACGCCCGCGACGACCGCGTCCCCGATCGCCGGCTGTTTCTCGCGATCGCAAAGAACCGTCAGCTTATAGATCGTCTCGCGCCGGTCGTGATGGAAATGGCGCGCATCGAGGCGATCCGCCAGCGGCTGAAGCAAGACGTTGAAGAGGACGACGGCCGTCGCTCCGGCGATGGCTTGCGCCCAGAGGCCGAAGCCGGCGAGCGCGCCGACCGCGGCGGTCGCCCAGATCGTCGCCGCCGTGTTGAGGCCGGACACGTTCATCCCGGTACGCAGGATCACGCCGCCGGCGATGAAGCCGACGCCGGTCACGACGCCGGCGACGATGCGCGTCTTATCGCCGGCTGCGATCGTCACGTCGAGCAAGGCGAAGAGCGCGGCACCGATCGCGACCAGGCTGGTGGTGTGCATGCCGACGGCACGCTGACGCCATTGGCGTTCGAAGCCGATCACCGAACCCAAGAGCGCGGCAATGCCGAGCCGCAACAGGAAGGCAATCGCGGTGATGTCAACGACCTTCATTGCGGCTCTCTTTGAGGCTCTGCAGCAGTGTGTAGTCGATCACGACGCGCAGCACGACGATCGCACCGAGCTGGCCGAGGGCCTGCCACGACGGAGCGACCGCCGTGTGGATGATATCGCTGCCGATCAGCAGTTCCAAGGAGAAGACGAGCCACTCGCTCAAGCGCCGGCGGACGAGTAGAAGGCTCTCGGTCCGCTCCGCGCGCACGAGCGAGAGCAGTGCCTGCGACGTCGCCCGCAGTACCGCGATCAAGACCAGGATCGCAGCGATGCCGTCGATCAGGACGGCTCCGCGCAACGCCCACAGATGCACGAACGTCTCTAGCATTGGCCACCCCTTCGACGCGCGCGGGGCCGATTCTGCCGTCGCGCGCGTAAGGGAAGTGCGAACCAGCGTAAAATACGCCCTCCATGAAGCGCAAATCGTTCGTCGGTTTGGCAGCCTCGGCGGCTGCCTTGCCCGCGGTCCCCGCGCGCGCGCAGCTACCGGGCATCTCGGCGAGGCGCGGGCGAAAGGCGCTGGTCCTCATCGGCGGTGCCAATCGCGGCGCCTATCAGGCCGGCGCAATTCAAGCGCTGACGCAGATACAAGGAATCGCCGACGGTCAGCCGCTTGACTTCGACATGATTTGCGGCACCTCGATTGGGGCGCTCAACGGTTACATGGTCGCAACCGGGCAGTACGAGACGCTCGCGAAGCTGTGGCGCGGCGGGATCGCCTCGCGCAACGTCTTTCGGCTCAAGCCGGAGTTCGACGCGATCGACGACCACACGTCCGGACTCTTGAATCGCGTCGTCGCCGCATATCGGCTCTCCTCGGGATTGGTGCGCAATGTAACCGGCGTCTTGGATCCGGCGCCGCTGCGGGCGATGCTCGCGGAGTACGTCGACCCCGCGACGCCGACGCTCCTCCCGTTCTACATCTCCGCGACGAACATCACGAGACGGGCGAACCAGCTGTTCGTGCGGCGGGCGACAACGCCGGCCGGGCAAGCGAAGCAGGCCGTCAACGACGCGCTGATCGCTTCGTCGAACGAGAACGTTCGCGGCGTGGACGATGCGCTGCTGCGCGACGTGCTTTTCGCCTCGGCCGCGATCCCGATACTCCTCGATCCGATTTGGATTCCCCGCGAGCACGACCCGCAGAAATCCGATGCATACGTGGACGGCGGCGTGACGCAGAACGTCCCGATCGACATCGCCATGATCTGCACGGACGAGCTCTACGTGACGCTGCTCTCGCCGCCGTATGCGGAGGTCGACGAAGAGTACGACAGTGCACTCGAGATTGGGTTGGGCATGTTCGCGACGATGCAGGAGCGGATTCTCGCCTATCAAGTCCGCCTTGCCTACGCCCTGAGCAAGACGCATCTCCCGTTCACGCCCTACGTCATCCGGCCGGCGCACGACCTCCCCGGGCACGGCGCCGATTTCGACAACCAAGCCGACCTGGAGAAGATGTGGCAGCTCGGTTTCCAGGACATGGTTCGCGGTTGGGCCTCGTTCGTGCCGCCCCCCGACCTACCGCTCGGAGCAGCCTTCTAATGGCCTACGGACCGCGATTCGGCGCAGCGGCGATTATCGTCGCCATGATGGTCGTTACGTCGCTCTTACCCGTACGTTACCGTATCGCACCCGATTGGCTCCCGTATGCGGACTCGATCGTGATGCTCGTCGCGATGGCGATCGCCGCACTCTACAAGGGGAGCAGGCTTTGGCGAAAGGTCGAACGCGTGACGCTCTTCGCCGGCGTCGCCGTTGTGTTTGCGTTCAACACCTCGAACCTGCTGATCGTCGTCTACAACCTCGTCACGAATGCGCGCGAGATGAGCCCGACGCCGCTCTTCTACACGTCGCTCGCGATCTGGGCCGGCAACATGTTCATCTTCACCCTGGTCTACTGGCTCGTCGATAGCGGCGGACCCGACGCGCGCGCGAGCGGCGAGCAGCGCTACGTCGATTTCAGCTTCCCCGCGATGGACGATCCGGATAAAGTGCCGCCCAACTGGTTCCCGGGGATCGTTGACTACCTCTTCTTGGGGTTCACGACCTCAACGGCGTTCAGCCCGACCGAGGCGATGCCGTACTCGGCACGCGCGAAGCTGCTGGTGATCGTGCAGAGCTCGATCTCGCTGCTCACGATCGCGGTCGTGGCGGCGCGCACGGTCAATATCTTGCGGTAGTCGCTACTTTTCAGAGACGATCGTCAGCGTCTTCGAATCGAGGGAGTAGTTACCGGCCGCCACCAGATTGTTGGGATGGGCGCAGATGACGCTGTTGTTCGGTCCGTAGATGACCACCAGGCTCGGCGGCCCGCAGGGCGTCTGCGTCAGCTGGTAGCTCGCCAGCAGCTTCGCGCCCGGGCTCTCCGACGCGACTTGATACGACGTGTACGTAACGTTGTTCGCGGCCACGATCGATCCGTAGACCGCTGCCGTCGCAGCGCCAACGGCGAAGGGCCCCCAGAAACCGCCTCCCCAGTAATACGGCGCGGCGTACCAGGCGTAGCCGCCGTTCCAGCCCCACGCCGCGTACCCGCCGTAGACCGGGTTGGTAACCGTCGCGCCGTGGTAAACGTAGCCGTTGTTGGCGTACGTGCTGGAGTGATACGTCTGCCCATAGGCGTTGGTCGCCGTCCCGGAGCCGCTGTACGTGTGATTGTAGGCGTTGCCGCTCCCCGACGTATTGTACGATCCGTAGGGATTGCTGCCGCTGCCGTTGTGGCTGTAGTTGCCGGAGTTATAGTTGCCGCTGGTGCTGCTGCTATGGCTGCCGTAACCGTTCGATCCGCTGCTGCTATGATAGACGTTGCCGTTGCTCGACGCGCCGCCGCTGCTGGTGCGGTTGTAGTTTCCGTTGGTCGCGGTCGTCGTACGGTTGTAACCGTTTGCGGTATCCGTGGCCGTCGTCGTGCGGCTCGTGCCGGCCGGGCCGGTACTCGAATGGTTGAAACTCTGGGGGTGCGAGCCGCCCGACTCGCCGTGAAAGTCGAATCCGCCGGCGGGCCGGGCGAAACCGCCGCGGCCGGCGTCGCTGGCCAGCGGAAGCGCGGCGAAAAGCAGCGCAAGCGCTGCGGCTACACGAGCTCTCATCGTTGTATCTTATCTACGACGCCGGTCAGCGTGACGTAGGTCCCCTTCTTCGTTTTCACCGCGAGCAGCACGCCACGGGGCGGAAGCTGCGTGGTCGAGTGGCTCAGCGTTTGAGTCGATTGGCTCGGATTGAGCCAGACCGTCCCGGTTTGGAGGGCGATATGCAGCGTGCGCCCACCCTGAAAGAGCGTGGCATCGTACGGCAGGCAGCGGACCAGCTCGCCGATTTTCGCGCACGCCGCCTTCCCGAGCACGACCGTCCCTTGCCCATCGCTCGACGTAAACGCCATGCTCTCGTTCCAGATCACGATGCGGACGTTGAAGTACGTCTTTGCCGAGCCGTCGGGCTGCTCGATCCGCACCGTTCCGGTCGCCGCGGCCCGGGCGAGCGGAACGCAGGCCAGCGCGAGGATCGTTGCGAGCGCGGCGCGCGCGATCGTCGTTCGTTTCATACGTTTACGCCGTCCCCGTTCTCAAAACTTGGGTATGCGATGTCCGACGATGCGCCCGCTGGGTCCGAGCCCGGCCGAGGACCAGCTGCCTTCGAAGATGACGCCCGAAGGGCTGAAGGTCAAATCGAAGGGACCGTGACCGTTCCCCGCGACCCACGTGCCGCGCACCTCGACCGATCCGGGCGCGAGGGTCCCCGTCATGTGTCCGCCCGCGGGCCACGTTCCCGTCACGCTCGTCCCGCTCTGCTTGAGCGTGATCCTCGCGGAGACGTCCTTGATGCCGGTAAGCGTCGTGTCCCAAACGCCGGCGGTATTGAGATGAACGTGCGTAATGCGCTCGCCGGTGAACGATCCGTATGCCTTCTGCGCCCGTCCCCAATCGCCGGAGAACGAGTTCCAATCGTGAGCGAAGACGAGCTTCGCCCATCCGTTGGCGATGCCGTTCGTCCACTTCACGTTGAACTTGTAGGAGTTGGTCGCGTCCCGCTTGCCGGTGATCGTGCCGACCTCGCCCCACGCGCCGGTGATCGAGTCACCCTGCTGGTGGAAGGTGATCGTGCTCGAACCCAGCGGCTGGCCGGAATAGGCGAGGCTCCAGTTGCCCTCGGCGTTCGTTGAAGCCGATTGCCCCAACGCCAGGCCGACGCTCAAAACCGCCGCAAGCGAAGCGGCGAGAAATCCAGGGAATCTCACGCTTTCTCTTAACTCCTTCGTGCCGCGGACGACGGTGCGGCAGCGCGCTCTTAGGTACACCGATGGAGCGCGCCGCTCCTATCCGTTCGTGCTTACTCGGTATAGGCTTCGATCTTGCCCGAGCTGACGGCGCGCTTGAGCGCTTCGTAGTCCTTCTCGGCCTGGTCGGCATAGGCGAGAGCAAACGAGCCCATCGCCGCGTCGAACTCGTCGCCCTTGCCCAGGTACCCGGCGATCGCCCCCGAGTCGCCGCTCTTGGCGTGGGCGCGAGCCAAGCCGCGCCCGCAAGCCTTGGCGAAGACCTTGAACATCGGCACGTTGAATATCTCCACACGGGGCTTGATCTTCGCGTCCTTGAGCTGGCGCACGTAAAACTGCACGCCTTCGCTGCTCGTCGTCCAGCCCAGGAAGATGTCGGATGCGGCCTGCATCAAACGCGTCCCGTCGACGACCCGCTGCCCGTGATGCTCGTAGAGGCTCTTGCCGGCGTATGCTTCCAGCACGGAATCCCCGGCCTGCTTGAGCTGCAAGAAGAGCGGCTCGTTCGCCTCCGACATGAGCAATGCGATCCAGCAGCGCGTGCCGACGCTCCCGACGCCGACGACGTTGAGCGCCGCGTCGATGTACTTGAAGCGATCGAGCAGCACGCGGCGCTCGTGCGGCAGCGTTTCACGATAATGCTCCAACACGTCTAGCGCGAGCTTCTCGAACTCCGGAGCGCGACTCCCCTCCGGATGATAGATCAGCGGCGGCACGTCGCGAATCCGGACCTCCCCGTGCGCGACCGACGCGACCTTCGGAAAGACCATGTCGGAGCCGCGCTGCGAAGCGATCTTCTCGACGCGCTGGCGAATCATCTCGCGGGTCTTTGGGTTTCGAAGCCGATCGATGAACTGGCCGACGTCGAGCGAGAGGTACCAGAGATCGAGCACGTGCATCTTCGAGAACTCGCGCATCGATTTGCGATAGGATCGCGCGCAGCGCACCGCGGCGTCGCGAGCGTCTCCGTCTGAGAGGCCGTTGTTGCGCATCGCCAGGACGAACGATGCGACCAGCCGTTTGAGGTCCCACTCCCACGGCGCCGGCAGGGTCTCGTCGAAATCGTTGATATCGAAGACGATGTTGCGCTCGGGGCTTGCCAGACCGCGAAAGTTTACCAGGTGCGCGTCGCCGCAAGCCTGCACCCGGATGCCGCTCTGCGGCGTATCCGCGAGGTCGGCCGCCATCAGCGAGGCCGAACCGCGATAGAAGGTAAACGGCGAGGCCAGCATGCGGCCGTAGCGAACCGGCAGCAGCTCGGGGAGCCGATCGGCGTCGCCGGCCGTGACGACGGCAATCGGGTCGGGACGTGAGGGCGACGGGCGCCAGGATCCGTGGGCGTCGCGGGGAGCCGGGCCTGCCGGCGGCCCTTTGCGCGCACCTTTGGCGGCGCCATTCTTCGATTTTGTTGCGGGCATGATTCGGTGCGATCCTACGAAGATTACAAGGCTTGGATGCTTTGGCTACAAGCGGAGACATACCTCCGCGCGGCAGTCTAGGCGCCGTTGGCGCTCGTCGCAGTAGGCTCCCGACCAACCCGTCAGGAGGCCTCCATGCAAACCGTGACCATCAATCCGTCGCGCCGCTCGCTCGAGTTCGGCATCTATCGCGACGGCGATAATAACCTCGACGCGATCCAGGAGGCGACGCTTTCGCAAGCAGTGCGGACGAGCCGGCAAGATTCGCGCATCGAGTTCACCGTGGAAGATACGACCCGCTTACGCCTGCGCGGCGACT
This sequence comes from Vulcanimicrobiaceae bacterium, assembly GCA_049792675.1. Taxonomy (GTDB): domain Bacteria; phylum Vulcanimicrobiota; class Vulcanimicrobiia; order Vulcanimicrobiales; family Vulcanimicrobiaceae; genus Cybelea. The sequence goes on from JBARBD010000140.1 coordinate 11,785, forward strand.
CCGTCTCCGAGGGGCGAGAGCACACCGACCGTTATACGATCGCCGACGGCGAAGTCGCCGGCGCCAACGTCGGCACGGCACACGACATGAGCGATCCCGGAAACCTCGCGCGTTTCGTCGCACGGACGCTCGATAACGCTGAAATCTCGGGTGCGAAACAGACGTGGGTCGATCTGGTCGATCACGGCGGCGGCGACGGCGGCGGGCTGGAGACGCGCGCCGGGGACGTGATGAAGATGCCCGATATCGCCGCGGCGATCGCGAAGGGCGTCACGCTCCACGCACAAGCTCATCCCGAGGACGCCGGGCGCAAGATCGACGGCGTCGTCGCAAATCAATGCCTGATGGACACGATGGGCTTCGCCGATGCGTTATCTACGGCCGGCGTCGGCTATCTAGCCGCAAGTCCCGAGACGATGCTCGCGCCGGGAGTTCCGAGTGACGTCGCCCATGCAATCGCCTCGCACGAAAGCGATCCGCACGCGATGGCGCGCGCGGTCGTCGGCGACGTCATGCGCACGACCTACGACGCGGGGAACGCCGGCGGTTTTGGTCCCGCGGCGGCTTTCGACGTCCTCGATCTAAATGCGGCAAAGATCTCGCGCGCGGAAGCCTCGATCAAGCACGTCAACGACGACGTCGCATCCGAGGCGGGCGTCAACGGCGTGCGCGGCGCCCTCCGCGAGGACGCCCGCGCGATCGACGGCATGGTGCGCTTCCCGCAGGCGACCAAAGATATGCCGTGGCGGGCCGACCGCCCGGCAATCGCCTTCTACGACACGCTCGCAAGCGACGGACGCTTGAGCGACCGGCTTCGCAACGACGCCGAGGCGGCGGGCGAGGCGGTCCGCGATCTCGTCCTCGCCCATCGCGAGAGCGCCGGATTCGAACCGTTCGGCGGTTCGGACTACTCAGATGCCGCCGGACCGACCGTCCACCTCCCCACGGCGCGCGGGCAGATCGATCCGTGGGCTGCGGCCGGCGTCAGCGAGACCGACAACGAGTTCTATAAGAAAGTGGACGAAGCGGCGATGACGCGCGTGCTCGCGTAGGCGCTGCCCGCAAGAGCGAGCGAGCGGGCCCTCCCGGCTCTGCGTCCTCCAGGACGCAGAGCCGGCGCGTCGGAAGTGATGCTCCACTGGGAAGGGGAGGTACCATGCTTTCTGCCCGCCTCGCCCGAATTTGCGCCGGCTCCCTACTGTTGGCCGGATGTTCTTTGAACGGCGGCAGTGAATTCGGCCGCCCGCCCGGCGACTCCGGTTTGTTGAGTCCGGCGAAAAGCCACGTCGTGAGCCGATATATCTCACACGTTGTCGTCATTATCCAAGAGAACCGCAGTTTTGAGAGTTTCTTCGCCGGCTATCCCGGCGCCAACGCGCCGACCATCGGTTGCGGAAAGCATAGCGAGCCATCCGGCGTCCGCGCACGCGCGAGGCCGAGCTCGGGTTGCCCACAGGGCGACGCACGGATCCCGCTGCACCAAATCACCTTCGAGCACGGGCCCGACCTATCGCACGCATACGAAGCGTCCATCGTCGATTGGGATAACGGCAGGATGGACGGCTTCTCAGCCTACGGCCTGGATCACGACGACGCTGCTTACGCCTACGTCGAACGATCCGAGGTCGCCACCTATTGGACGATGGCGCGGCAGTACGTTCTCGCCGATGCCATGTTCCCGACCGAGTTCGGCCCAAGTTGGACGGCCCATCTCACCCTCGTCGCCGGAACCGACAATCTCAACAACGACGACGACTTGGCGCTGGCGGATTTTGCCGTAGGCAAGGACAACTGCAATGCCCAGCCAGGCACGAAGACGACGACCGTGGCCAAGAATCGGGTGGTAAGGCGCGCCAGCGGCCCGTTCCCCTGCCTCGACCAGTTCAATACGATGGCGCAGGCGCTCGACAATGCGGGGATCTCGTGGAAGTACTATGCGTCGACAAGGCTCAAGTCGTTTATTTGGTCCCCCTTCGCTGCAATCAAGTACGTGCGTGACGGACCCGATTGGGATGCAAACGTCGTCGTGCCGCACACAAAGGTCCTTTCCGACATACGGAAGGGGCAACTCGCATCGGTGAGCTGGGTTTCGCCGAGCCGCGTCGATTCCGACCATCCCGCGTCTCATAGCGACACCGGCCCGTCGTGGGTCGCCTCCATCGTCAATGCGCTGGGCAACAGCCCGTACTGGAGCTCGACGGCGATCATCGTCCTCTGGGACGATTTCGGCGGCTTCTACGACGACGCACCGCCGCCGCAGCTCGATTTTCGCGGGCTCGGCATCCGCGTGCCGTGTCTGATCATCTCGCCGTACGCCAGGCAAGGGTACGTCTCGCACACCCGCTACGAGTACGGAAGCATCCTAAAGTTCATCGAGGAAGCCTTCCCGAGCGTGCAACCACTCGGACCGAAATCCGAAGGTTACACCGACGCGCGAGCCAACAGTCTTGTCGATAGCTTCGACTTTGCGCAGCCGGCCCGCGCGTTCAAGACAATCCCACAGAAATACCCCGTCTCGCATTTTCTCCGCGAGCCCCCATCCGATCAGCCGGTCGACGACGAGTAACCAAACCCGATGACGTCCGCCCTCGCCGTGGCGCGGTGTAGGCTTAGCGGCGGAGGTCGACGCGGGACGGGTAGATCGGCCGGTTGACGATCCGTTCGAGCGTCTTGGCCGGCGCGTTGAGCGCCTGTTCTCGGAACCGGGCAAAGGCGTCGCGCGTTGCCTCGCCCTCCGCGTAACGCTCGTTGCGCTCCATCTCGACGCGTCCGGTCACGGCACGGAAGCGAACGTAGCGCCCCTCGTCGTCTTCGCCGGCCTCAACCAAGTCGGAGTCGGCAAAGATCCGCAAGGCCGCGCCGATGGTGCGGTCTCGCACGCGGTCGAGCGCGAGAATCCCCGCGATGTCGGAGTTGCCGCCGCGCAGAATGCCGTCGTGCGCGAGGTTGCGCATGCCGCGATAGAGTTCGCGCAGCACCGGAAGCGTCGGCGCGTCGAGATCGATCAGGTACTCGTTGAGGGAACGATCGTTCTCGCCGTAGAGGAGGTGGATCTGCGCGGGAGCGCCGTCGCGTCCCGCTCGTCCGGCTTGTTGGTTGAACTCCCCGAAGTCGAAGTTGAGGTGGTAGAGCACGACGTTGCGCACGTCGGGCAAGTCGATTCCCTCGCCGAAGGCCGACGTTGCGACGACGACGCGCAGGTGCCCCTCGCGAAACAGGCGCTCGACATCGAGCCGGTCGGCGTTGGGCATCCTCGCGTGGTAGAACATCACGTCATTGCCGAGCTCCTTATGGAGGCGCTGCGCGACCTTGGTGACCTCGCTGCGGGAATGGCAATAGACGATGCCCTTGGCCGGCTGCTCAACGCCGGCGAATAACTCCTTGAGGTAGCCAAGCTTGTCGCGCGTGCCTCGCGCATCGACGACGTGCAGGTTCTCGCGCACGGTCGGATCGATCACCCAGGCCTCGATGCGCAGCTCGTCGACGATCCGGCGAAAGGCCTGGGCGTCGGCGGTCGCCGTCAGCGCGAGCACCTGGGGGTTTCCGAGCGTAGCGATCGTTTCGCGCAGGCGCGCATAGGCCGGCCGGTGGCGCGATTCGTGGAGGTGATGGGCTTCGTCGACGACGATCAGCGACGGCCGGCTCACTCCCTCGAACGCGTCGCGATGAAACTCGAGGAACTCGGGCGTCGCGAGCACGACGTCCCACGCACCGGCACGCAGCGCTTCGAAGAGTTCCTCGCGCTCGCCGCCGTCGATCGAGCCGTTGGCCCGAAAGACCCGCAGGCCGAGCGGGTCGAGCGTGCGCCGCAGCGCCTCGTATTGATCGTTGGCCAAGGCGCGCAACGGATAGACGACCAGCGTCTTGCCTTCCGCCGCGAACGCGCGCATCCCAGCGGCGAACTGAAAGCAGAACGACTTGCCGCGTCCGGTGCCGAGCACCGCAAGCGTGTTTTTTCCCGCGTCGATGCGCTCGAGGACGTCTCGTTGCGCGTCGTGCGGGCGCGAGGCGCCGAGCAAAGCCGCGCGCACGCGTTCGGTCATCGCCGATCCATCCTGCGATCCGTCGCGCCACGAGTCGCGCAGCGCGCCATATTCACGTTCGCGCTGTTCGATCGTCGCGACCGCGTCGCGCTCGACGAAAATATTGACGCCGCGGTGCTTCGCCGGCGAGGTCGCGGCCGAGGCGCCGGTCAGCGATGCGACGTGAGCACGGTAACGCGCGCCCGCGTCGATCAACGGAGCGATATGCGCGGCGAGATCCTTCTTTAGGAAGCCGAGCTGGAGATTGCCGTAGTGGACGGCGATCGCGTTGGGATCGTACTGGTTATTCGACTCGCGCCGCAGCTCGAGGCTCGCGCCGGTGCTCAACCCGGCGATGACGTCTTGGCGACCTTCGAACGAAACGCCGACGATCTTGGTGTGGAAGCGTGGCGCATCCCCAATCGTTGCGTACCGGTCGCGCAGGTACTCCTCGCTCTTGGCGAAGACTCGCCCGACGAACTCGTCAACCTCGTCGATTGCAAGCGCGGCCGGCTCGGCCGCGGACTCCCCGAATGCGCGCGAGGCCGCCTCAAAGGCGGCCTCCGAAGGCGTCGGCGGCGGTAGCCCCTTAGGGCTTGTCGCTTTCCTGGGCCGGCCCGTCGTGCGGCTCGTCGATCTCTTCGAAGTTGAGTGCGATCTCTTCGTGGCCTTGCTCCAGCGCGGCGTCGTGCAATCCGGCTTTCTGCGCGTCGAGCGGATCGATCGCCTCTTCTTCGCCGGCGTAGGGCTCTTGAATCGCGACCCCGCCGTCGGTATCCTCGCGCCGCTTGCGATAGCGCCCTGGTACCGCGGGCGTCACCGCGCGCGCGGCCTTGGCCTTCTGCCGCCGTTCCTTGCGCGCCGCGACGATATCCTCGCGCGCGACGCCGCTGCGGCTCTGTAGGGCGACCGAGTCGGAGTGCGATCGCGCGCTCGAGGTCCGGTCTTGCGCGAGACCGGCTTTGCGCCGCCGCGCCGCCGCCTCGAGCTGTCGCTTGCGGAAGACGAGCACGAGCGGCGCCGAGTAGAAGATCGAATGATAGCCGCCCGAGCAAATGCCGACCAGCAGCGCGAACGCGAAGTTCTTGAGGCTGGCGCCGCCGAGCGCGAGTAGGGCGACGAGCGTGATGACGACCGTCGCAAGCGTGTTGAACGAGCGCGTCATGGTCTGTTTGATCGACTCGTTGACGATCGTTTCGTACGGCATCCCGGCCATCAGCTTAGTGTTCTCGCGAATTCGGTCCAGGATGACGATCGTGTCCATGACCGAGTAGCCGATAACGGTCAGCACGGCGGCCAGAAACGCGTCGTCGGCGCGCTTGTCGGCGAGCGCGTAGATGCCGATCATCATGGCCGCGTCGCGGACCAACGCGATGACGGTCACCAAACCGAAGATATAGTTCCAGCCGAAGCGGAAGGCGATATAAAGGAACTGGATGCCCAGCGCAATGACCAGCGCCCAGATCGCTTTGGTCAGGTACTCGCGCCCGAGCGACGGACCGACCGCGGTAATCTGCGAGGCCGCGCGATCGACCGGTGCGACGGTGTTGAGGGCATTCCACAGCGGCGCGGAGTCGTTGGCAAACGAGGTCTGCGTCTGGATGACGAAGCCTTTGCCGTCTCGTCCCGCCGTCGTTACCGATTCTTCGGTTAGTCCTAGCCCCGAGAGCGCCCCTTTCACCTTGTCGGCGGTCGTCGGCTGCGTGAACCGGACCGTGATATCCGTGCCGCCGGTGAACGAGAGGCCCAAGCGCAGCATGTGCGAGGGCTGGAAGCCCTGGCCGCCGGCAAAGCCGTGGTAGATCATCGAGCCGATGCCGAGCGCGATGATCAGGTACGAGATCGTCGAGACGACACGGAACCACCCGACGATATTCCAGTTTAGCCTGCGGAAAAGCATCGTCTACGCCCCCGCTCCTGCGCCGGCCTTGGCAAAGATGCCGACGTCCTCGCGCTTGACCCCGTAGAACTCGGGCGCGGTGAGCAGGTCGTTGTCGACCAGCACGTCGACGAAGAACCGGGTAATAAACACGGCGGTAAAGAGCGAGACGACGGTTCCCCAGAAGAGCGTAAAGGCAAAGCCCTTCACCGTGCCGGTGCCGAGCATATAGAGGACGCCGGCGCCGACGATCGTCGTAAAGTGGCTGTCGAAGACGGCCGAGAAGGCGCGCTGGAATCCGACGCGCACCGCTGCGCGCATCGTCTTACCGTTCCAGAGCTCTTCTTTGATGCGCTCGAAGATCAGCACGTTGGCGTCCACCGCCATGCCGATCGAGAGGACGAAGCCGGCGATGCCGGGGAGCGTCAGCGTCGCGTGCGAGAGCGCCAGGATCGCCATCATGATCAGCACGTAGACCGCCAGTGCGAGGTCGGCGAGCAGGCCAGGAAGACGGTAGACCGCGATCATGAAAATCAAGACCAGCCCGAGGCCGAGCATCGCGGCGCGCATCGACTGGATCAGGTCGATCTTCCCGAGGGTCGGGCCGATCGTCTCCTTCTCGACGATCTTCACGCTGACCGGGAGCGCGCCGGCGTTGAGCTCGTTGGCGAGCGTGATCGTCTCCTCTTGCGTAAAACTGCCGGTGATCTCGCCGCTATCGTAGATCGGGCTTTGGATGATCGGCGCGGAGAGGTAGTGATGGTCGAGGAAGATGCCCAGCGGCTTCTGTAGGTTAGCGCTCGTGAGCTTGCCGAACCGGGCCGGATCCTTCGTCTGGAAGGTGATGTCGGGGTGGCCGGATTGATCGTAGCTGGCCTGCGCACCCTTAAGATCCTTGCCCTGATAGACCACCTTGCCGCTGAGATCGTAGGCGGTCTTCGAAACGTAGAGCTGCGCGTCGGCCTTCTGCTTCGGCGTCGCGCCAGGCAAGTTGATCGCGTTGTTTGCCGCGTCGGCCTTCTGCATGACGTCGAACGGCACGATCTTATAGTCGAGAACCGCGACCTGCTTGAGCACCTGCTCGGCTTGGTCCGGATCCTTGACCGCCGGCAGCTCGACGAGAATGCGATCGTTTCCGATGTTGCTGATGGTCGGCTCGGCGACACCCAAGCCGTTGATGCGCCGGTCGATAACCTCGCGGGTCTGCGCCTGCACCTGCGTCGTGATCTGCGGCACTTCGGCGGTCGGATAAAGCTGGAGCAGGAGGCGCGCGCCGCCCTGCAGGTCGAGACCCAGGTGAATCGTTTTCTGGATCGGGATGACGACCCAGAGCGAGAGCGCGCAAACCGCGATGATGACCAGCGCCTTGAACGGCGCCTTGAGGTTTTTCCAGTTCATTGGGTATCCGAAAGGATGGCGTGCAAGCAAACGGGCCCGACGCCCGGCGATCGCCTCCGCCGAGCCGGTTGAGGTTAGCTCTCCGCGGGCGCCGGGCCTCCTTTGCGGCCCCATAGGTGGCGGCCCGTGACGAGCAAGCCGAGCGTCGCGATCGCCGCGACCGCGCTCCACGAGAGACCCTCGATCGTTCGCCCGTAGACGAACGCGCCGGTCGCAAAGAGCACGCCGTAGACGGAGGCCAAACCGAGCACCCAACCCAGTAGCGCGAGCGCGATCGAATCGGGCGAGGGCGGCAAGCCGCTGGCGCGGCGGACGCGCGCCCAGCCCGGGCCGGCCGGGCGCACCTTCGCGTAAAACGAGGCGAGCACGTTTTCGTCGACCGGCGGCGTGAGGTACGTCACCGTAACCCAGACGACGGTCGTCACGCCGATCGTGATCAAGAGCGCGTTGGTGCTATCGAAACCGTGGCCGAGCTTGCCGGCGACGAAGAAGCCCAGCGCGACGAGAAACGACGACGCCATCGCGCTCACTTCGCTCCAGGCGTTGATGCGCCACCAGAACCAGCGCAGCAAGTAGATCAAGCCGGTGCCGGCGCCGATCGAGAGCAGCAGGTTGAACGCGTTTTTGGCGTTGTCGAGATAGAGCGTGAAGAGCACGCCTAGCCCCATCAGTAGGACGGTCACGAGCCGCCCGGCAAAGACGAGCTCGCGCTGGCTCGACTCCGGCCGGATGAAGCGCTGATAGAAATCGTGGACGAGATAGGACGTGCCCCAGTTGAGATGCGTCTCGATGGTCGAGCGATAGGCGGCGAAGATGCCGGCGACCATAAAGCCTGCGAACCCAGCCGGCAAGAAGATCAACATCGCCGGATAGGCGATGTCGTTGCCGATCAGATTGGCCGGCACGTACGGAAAGTGCCGCTGGATGTCGTGCAGCGAGGGGAAGACGATCGTCGAGGCGAGCGCGACGATGATCCACGGCCACGGCCGCAGCGCGTAATGCAGCGCTTGGAACGCGAACGTACCGAAGAGCGCGTCCGATTCGGTGCGCGCCGCGAGCATGCGCTGCGCGACGTAGCTGCCGCCGCCCGGCTCGGCACCCGGATACCAGACCGACCACCACAGCACCGTCAGCGGGATCACGAAGATCGCGAGCGCGCTGTGCCAGTCCCCGAAGTTCGGAACGATCGAGAGGCTGCCGGCATTGGAGCGCGAGAGATGCTCCACCAAGCCGTGTAAGCCGCCGACGCCCGGCGCGTGGATCGCAAAGTAGGCGGCGGCGAACGCCGAGCTCATCGTGATGAAGAACTGGATCATGTCGGTCACCATCACGCCCCAGAGGCCGGCGGTCGCGGCAAAGACGATCGGCACGACGACGCAGATCGCGAGCGTCTCGGCGCGCGGCCAGCCGAAGAGCACGCCGGCGATCTTGACCAGTGCCAAGTTGACGGTGGCGATGATCCAACAGTTGAAAAACAGTCCCAGGTAGATCGCGCGGAAGCCGCGGACGAACGAAGCGGCGCGGCCGGCGTATCGCAGTTCGTAGAACTCGAGGTCGGTCAGCACGGCTGAGCGCCGCCACATCCGCGCGTAAAAGAAGACCGTCGCCATACCGGTGAGCAGGAACGACCACCAGACCCAGTTCTCGGCGACGCCGCCGTCGCGCACGAGATTCGTAACCAGGTTGGGCGTATCGGTCGAAAAGGTCGTCGCGACCAGCGAGATGCCGATCAGCCACCATGGCGCTTGGCGTCCGGCGGCGAAGAACTCCGTGATGTTGCGCCCGGCCCGCCGCGCCAGCACGATCGCCGGCACAAAACTGATGCCCAACGAAACGGCGACGATGATCCAATCCAGCGCCGTCAGGTGCATGGAATCAGCGCGTTCGGTTCGGCGCCCGCGATGACCTCGCTTGGTACGAGCGCGATCTCGTTCGGCAGCTCCCCGTAGGCGTAGACGCTCGCGCGCATTCCCGAGCGCAGCAGAAAATCGGCGAGCCCCGGACGCAAGAGCGCGGTGCAGACGACCGCCGCACGATCGCGCGGCGTGCGCCCGACGTACGCTTCGATCTGCTCGCGCAAGGCCAGCGCGACGGCCGGCTCCACGCCGTCGGGACCGTGGCGATTCCACACGGTGCAGAGCCGCTGCTCGAAAACGGGATCGAAAACGATCGGCTCGAGGCGCATCGTGCCGCGCCGTCGCAGTAGGTCGGGAACGATCGCGCGCCGCGCCGCTTCGGCCAGCTCGACGGCGTCGCGCGTCCCGGCCTCGAGCATCGCTTCGAGGACGGCGATCGGATCGCGCGGCCACGCGCCCTCGCGAAGCAGCAGGATGAAGGCGCGGTGGAGCACGCCGAACGGCAGCGTCTCGCCGCCGATCTCTTTGACGAGCGCCGGAACCGTCGATCGCAAGTAGTCGAGCAGCGTCTGGAGCTCCTGGCGTCCGACGAGCTCGGCAGCGTGGTTGCGCGCGATTTCGGCGAGATGCGACCCGAGCACGGAGATCGGGTCGAAGACGAGCGCGCCGGCATTGACGGCGGGCTCCCGGCGCTCGGCCACGATCCACGCGGCCGGCAATCCATAGACGGGCTCTGGCTCGACCTGCGCGCCGAATCGCGCGAGAATCGCTTCATCGGCTACCGCCAGCAGCCGATCGAGCTGGAGCCGCCCGCTCCCGGCGAGGCGATCGCGCACGCGAATGCCGTATGTGCGCGCGTCGCGCGCCAGATCGTCACGCAATCGGACGCCGGGCAGCACGATCCCGATGTCGGCCGCAAGCGCGCGGCGTACCTCGCCGATGCGGTCGAGAAGCGCGTCGGAGTGTGGCGGCGCGAGCAGGTGCGCCAGATCGGCGCCGATCTCGACGGCAACCGCATCGACGCCGACGAGGCTCAGCGCGAGCTCGGGGCGCCGCATCGCGTTGCGCTTGGCGCGATCCCTCGCGTCGATCGCGTCGCTTTCGCGACGCTTGCGATGGCGTTGGGCGGCGTGCGCGACCGCAAACGCGCTCGAACCGAGCACGAGAAAGAGCAGACGCGGCAACGCCGGAACGAGTGCGAGCGCGAGCAACAAGCCGCCCGCGCCGCGCAGCACGTCCGGCCTGGAAAAGAGCTGCGCGGCGAGGTCGGCGCCGAGTGCCCCGTCCGACGCGACGCGGGTGACCATCATGCCCATCGCAGTCGAGATGAGGAAGGCGGGCAGCGTCGTGACCAAGGCGTTGCCGATCGAGAGCAGCGCGAACGTATTGAGCGCATCCAGCGGCGACATCGCGTGATAGGCGATGCCAACGATCACGCCACCGACGAGATTGAGCGCGACGATGACGAGCGCGGCGATCGCATCGCCTTTGACGAACTTGCCGGCGCCGTCCATCGCGCCGTAGAAATCCGCCTCGCGCTGCACACCGTCGCGCTTGCGGCGCGCGCCGTCGGAATCCAAGACGCCGGCGTGCACGTCGGCATCGATCGCCATCTGCTTGCCCGGCATCGCGTCTAGCGTGAAGCGAGCGGCGACCTCGGCGACGCGCTGGGATCCGCTCGCGATCACGACGAACTGAATCGTTATCAGGATCGCGAAGACGATCAGGCCGACCACCAAGTTGCCGCGGACGACGAACGCCCCGAACGCCGGGATGATCGCTCCCACCGCGCCGGGTGTCGCTCCGGCGCTAAGGATCAGCCGCGTCGCCGAAACGTCGAGCGAGAGCCGAAAGAGCGTCGCGACGAGCAGCGCAGGCGCGAACGCCGAAAACTCGAGCGGATCCTCGACGGTCACCGAGAGCAGCAAGACGAGCGCCGACCCGAAGACGTTTGCGCCGAGAAGCAGGTCGAGCACCAGCGGCGGAAGCGGCACGATCAGGATTGCCACGACCGCGAGCAGCAGCGCGGCAAACGCATAGACCGCGCCTCGACGAGCGCTCATCGTGCGATTCGCCCGGCGCGTGCGAGGGCGACGACGACCTCCGCGACGGCGACGTAGTACGGGTGCGGGATCGGCTCGCCGGATCGCGCGTCGCGGTACAGCGCGCGGGCCAGCGGAGCGTTTTCCACGATCGGCACCGAGTAGCCGTAGGCGATCTCCCGAACGCGCAGCGCCGCTTCGCCGGCCGCGCGTACGACGACGCGCGGCACCGGCACCGATGGCGGACGGTATTCGAGCGCGACCGCGACGTGCGCCGGATTGACGACGACGAACGCCGCCTCCCGGACGCGCCGCAGCCCGCTCTGCAGAAGCGCTCGATGGAGGCTCCGGCGGCGTCCTCGAGCGACGGCGTCGCCCTCCTCCTCCTTCGCCTCGCGCTTACGATCCTCGAAGCTCATTCTTAGCTTGCGCATCCAGGCCGTGCGCGCGGCGCCGTACTCCGCAATCGAGAAGAGCGAGCCGACGGCAACCGCTGCAAGGGCAACGTCCTGCGCCGCTTGCCACGCGCGCGCCGCGATCTCGTCGATTCCCGGCGCGCGCATCATCAGCGCCCCCTTCCACGCAATCGCGGGTGCCATCGCCGCGCTTGCAACCGTAAACGCGAGAGCCGCGCGCAGCGTGTGCGCCAGCGTCTCGCGAGAGAGGATGCGCTTGAGTCCCTCGGCCGGATTGAGGCGTTCGAACTTCGGAGCGATCGACACGAACGCCAAGCCGCCATTCTGCGCGAAACTCGCAAGAACGCCGGCGAACGCGGCGCACCCGACCGGAACGAGCGCGATTGCGACGACGAGCGCGGACGATGCGCCGGCCTGCGCCCCCGAAAGCACCCGCTCGAGTTGGCCGCATGCGAGCGCGCCGAAAGCCGGCGCGATCGCAACGCTCCCCGCAGCGGCGGCTGCGAAGGAGAGGTTCGCGCCGAGCTCGCCCGCGCGGGCGACGTTCCCCTCGCTTTTAGCCTTGGCGATGCGGCGCGACGTCGCTTCGAAGGGTTTCTCGCTAGTGTCGCTCACGTCACGGCATTGCGATAACCGGGGAAAGCTGATTGGCGCTCATCAGCGGCAAGGCGATCGCGGTCGCCACCAGCGCCGCCGCAAACGCGAGCGGAAAGGCGAGCATGAAGCTGCCGAAGCGCGGCACGGCCCTGGAGAGCGCGCCGATGGCGATCTGCACGACGAATGCTAGACCGATCGCAGGCCCCCCGACTTGCAGAGCGACGACGATGATGGTACGCGCGTAGGCGGCAGCGAAGCCGAACACGTCGTGCGGATGGGGGACGGCGCCCGGAGGCAGGCGCGAAAAACTCGTCGCTAGGCCGATCAGGATAAGGCGGTACGCGCCGGTTAAAAAGAAGCCGCCCGTGAAAGCCAGCGACCAGATGCGCCCAAACCCGCTCGGTGCGACGAGTTGCAGGCTCGGCGCGATCGCTTTGACGCCGACGTAGTCGTCGATCGCTCTCCCGCCGGCGTAGGCGCCGTCGTAGATCAACGATGCTGCCATGCCAATCGTGCTGCCGACGATGAACTCGGCGAAGAGCGCGACGGCGAGCGTGGCGCCGGCGGTAACGTGCGACGGATTCGCGAGGCCAGGCGCGATTGCCAGTGCTAAGAGCAGCGCCAGCGACGCGCGTAGCGCGGTCGGCACGCTCGGATGGGAGAACCCAGGAGCTCTCGAGACGAATCCGGCGCAGCGGGCAAGGACGAGCAGCCCGACCACGACTAGACGCGGAGCAGCGGTATTGCAGCGATGGCTCGATCGAAGAGGTCCGCCAAGAGATGCATGCCGGCCTCGCCGAACAGCGCAACGACGACGCCGACGGCGACGACCTTCGGCAGAAGCGTAAGGGTCTGCTCCTGCACTTGCGTCGCCGCTTGCACGACCGCGACGGCGGTTCCGACAATCGCCGCGACGGCGAGCAACGGCAGTGCGATGACCGCCGTCGTCACCAGCGCGTCGTGCAGTATCTCCCCAAGCGCCGCCACGTTTTCACGATAGGAGCCGGCGGTGAACCGCGCGTTGTCGGTTTGTTGCGCTCTTAGCGAAAGGCGGGGCGCCAGGCGCTGGCGGCGAGCAGCGACGAGACGATTGCGCGCGTCGCGGGCGAGCGGTTGAGCGTGTAAAAGTGTAAACCCGGAGCGCCGGCCTGCAGCAACCCCAACGCCTGCATCGAGGCGTAGGCAACCCCGAGGTCCTCGACCGCTTTGACGTCGCCTTTGCGCGCCTCCATCTCGACGCGAAGTTTTGGCGGAATGCTGGCGCCGCACATCGCGACGAAGCGTCGAATCTGATTGTAGTTTGTGATCGGCATCAGTCCGGGGAGGATCGGGACGCGCACGCCGGCCGAGCGAGCGCGGCGCTCGAACTCGAAGAAGAACTCGTTGTCAAAGAAGAGCTGCGAGACGAGAAACTCGGCGCCCGCCTCTTCCTTGGACTTCAAGCGCGCGAGGTCGTCTTCGAGGCTCGGCGCCTCGGGGTGTTTCTCGGGATAGCACGCCGCCCCGATGCAGAAGTCGTAATTCCGCCGCAGCATCGCGATCAGCTCGTCGGCATGGGTAAAGCCGCCCGGGGTCGGTTCGAAGGGCGTGCCGGAAGGCGAATCGCCGCGCAGGGCGAGGACGTTCTCGATTCCGGACCGCGCCAGGTCGTCGAATAGCGCCCGCAGTTCGGCCCGGCTCGCGCCGACGCAGGTAACGTGTGCGACGACGGTTAGACCGATTCGCTGTTGAATCTCTTTCGCGAGCGAGACGGTACGCGCGCGCGTCGAACCACCGGCGCCGTAGGTAATCGACACGAAGGAGGGACGCAGCGGCTCGAGCGCCTCGATGCTCTCGAAAAGCTGTTGCGAACCGGCGTCGTCCCTCGGCGGGAAGAACTCGAAAGAGAAGAATGGACGCTGGGTCGCGAGCGCGTCGCTGATGCGCATGGAGATCTTGCTTATCGAAAGCTTGCGACAACGCCTCCGCAGAGGAGCGCCCAGCCATCGACCATGACGAAGAGGAGCAGCTTCACCGGCAACGAGACGACCGGAGGGCTTAGCATCATCATGCCGAGGCCCATCAGCATCGCCGCGACGGCCAGGTCGATCGCGACGAACGGCAGGTAGAGTGCGAAACCGATCGCAAAGGCGGCGCGAAGCTCGCCGACCACGAACGCCGGCACCAAGACCGTCGCGGGGACGCGCGACGGCGGTTCGGATCTCCTGCGCGCGATTCGCTCGAAGAGCTCCACGTCGGCCGTCCTCGTCTGACGAAGCATGAACGAGCGCAGCGGCGCCGCGCCGCGTGCCAGCGCCTGCGACGGCGATATCAGCCCGCGCGCGTACGGAGCAAGCGCATCGTCGCCGATCTGGCGCGCCGTCGGCGCCATGACGATGAACGTCAGCGCGAGCGCGAGCCCGGTCAGAACCGCGTTGGGCGGGAGGGCAGAGGCGCCGATCGCAGAGCGCACGAGTGAAAGCACGACGACGATGCGCACGAAGGAGGTGCAAGTAACGAGCAGGAGCGGGACCAGAGAGACCATCGCGAGTGTCACGAGCACGTCCATCGGCAGAGCCGCATGGCGGGCCGCCGACGTTAGCAAGGCGTCACTGCCCAACCGGTAAGAGCTCCGTTATGCGCAAGCCGAAGTTCTCTTCCACCGCGACGATCTCGCCGCGCGCGATCGCCCTGCCGTTAACCAGGAGATCGACCGCAGCGCCGGCCGGACGATCGAGCTCGAGGACCGACCCCGTGCCGAGTTTGAGTATCTCGGCGATCGGCATCGTGCAACCCCCGATTTGCACCGTCAACCGCAGCGGGACGCGCATCAGCGGACCGATGCTCTCCGCCTCGCCCGTCTTTGGATCGTTCATCGCCGGATCACGCCGTCTTCGAAGTGCGGTCGACGGCGAATGCATAGCGGCCTCCACGGACACCGCAGGTGCCGCTCGCGACTCGCTGGCCGCACGTTCGAAGCGCTCCCCGGAGGAACGCGGCCGCGCTCACGGGCAGCATCGTGCCCGGCGTCAGCTTCGCAATTGCGGCGGCTTCCAACGGCTCGAGATCGAACGACGCAAGCGCGCGCAGCTCGACGAGCGCGACGTGACGCGTTTCGAGCAAGCCGCGCGGCTCCGGGCTAGGATCGCGGGAGAGCGCGATGCCGATGCGCGCCTGGACCGGCTCTTCTACCAAGAGTTCGAAGTACGTCACGAAGCCGCCGGCGTCGCATTGCGGAGTGCATTCGGTAGCGCCGCAGATCGCGCCGAGATTCGCGGCGATCGCGCGCGCCGTGCGTTCCAAGACGGCGCACTCGATCGTCGAGAGCCTGCGTGGAGAGGCGGTTACCGTCGGCGACTCGCCGAAGGCCGCACCGGCCAACGCCGCGGCATCGCCCGGGCGAATGACGATCGCGGCGTCGGCGATCGCTCCACGCACGCGGTGAAGGATCGCATCTCTCATGATCTCCGCCCACGCTCGCTCCATCGGAATCGAAGGCTCGGAGAGGCGGAGCACGACTGGCGAGCCGAGCAGCGAGGCGAGCGTCTCGCGCACGGCGGCGCCGACGACGCATGCCGCGCCGAGCGGCAGAAGCGAACGGGACGCGAATCGCAATGCCCGAATGCGTCCGCACCGCGGCGATGCAAACGTCAGCGTTCTCACTTCAGCAGGTCCATCGCCGTCTTGCCGAGCCTCCCCTTAGCCGTCTCGGCCGCCTGAAGCGCGTCGAACGACAGGTAGGCATCTTTGAGACGCACCAAACTTGCATCGAGATCTACGCGACTTCGCTCGCGCCGCATGGGCCGCAACGTGCTATCCTCACCGACGCCGGGTACGCCGATCTTCACGGCGACGCCCGGCGGGCAGACGAGATCGTCCTCGCCGCTCCTGGCTAATCGCGTACCCGCGGGGAAACGCGCCACGGCGATCCTGCCGACGAGGACGCGCTGCGATGCGCGCGCCCCGGTTCGAGGATCGATCGCGTTTCTCTGGTAGACGAGGCTGCCGTCGGCTTCGACGCGCGGGTTCTCGACGCGGCCGAGCAACTCGTCGACCGGATCGACCCGAAGCTCGCCAAGCGGGGCGCCAGGCACACGCATCCCCAAAATCGAGCGGCCTTGCGCGCTCGAAAGCGTGCCGTCTTGCAACGTGAAACATCCGTTGCGCGTGTACGCCACCCGTCCCCGCGCGTCGCTCGTTACGAAGTAGAGGTCTTTCGGTGGCGCGACCGAGAGCGGATCGAGCGAGAAGTCCGACGCCGGCGCGGCGGTTGCGACGTCGTCGTGCGTCGGGATGTCCCCGGGCGAGAAAGCGCGGCGGACGTCGGCCGCGCGTTCGACGATCCGATCGAGCGCGGCGCTCATCGCGGGATTCAAGAACATCTGAAGGACCCTCTCATCTCGAGACCGATGCCGATTCCGCGCGCGACGAGCGCGGTGCGGACCTGCGTCAAAGCCCGCGCGACCACGTCTCGCATCTGCGGGCGGCAGAGAGCGATTAGCGTTACGGTATTTCCTCTGCTGGCGAGCATGACGTGCACGCGCGCGCATTCTTCTCCAACCGAGAACGTCGCGCGGCTCGCCCGCGCGCTCGTGCCGAAGAGCGTGGTCTCGATGCGCCGCGCCAGCGTCGAGCTCGGCCGAAGCGCACCGCGGGCGTCTCGCTCGGCGAGGATCGCCGCTTCTCGGCGCTCGAAGACTCGAACTCGCACTGGCTCGAGAGGTCGCGAGACGAGCCGGGCCGGCGCGCCGGAGACCGCGCGCAGAGGCGATCCGCCGTTGACGCAGGCTCGACACGCGATCGCCGACGGCTGCGGCGCGCGTGCGAGGTGAAGCGCCGTATACCACGCTTGCGAAAGCGCGCGACGATCGATCGATGCCAACGGAGCGGCCAGAATGCTGATCCCGAGTTGCTGCGTTCTCACGATTTCGATGCTCGCAGACCGCTATGATCGTGCCGTCATCACGGCATTTCCGAGATACGAACGCGAGCCGGCCCTTCCGCGCGCTCCTTCTCGAGCATGCCGGCGAGCTCGCCGAGTTCGGCCAACGTCGCCTCGCGGCCGGCGGTTTCGCCATCTTGGCGCAGAAACGCCTCGAGTCGCCCTTCGATCGCGATCGCCGCCAAGGCGGCTGGATCGGATATCTCTATGCCAAGCGAACGAGACTCCTCGATGCGATCGAGCAATGCGAGCGCTCGTCGCAGCGTCGCTGCGGCTCGGCGATGCGCGGAACCGGCGACGGTCTCCATCGTTCGGCTCGTGCTCGCCAAGACGTCGACCGCGGGGAAACGCCCGGCCTGTGCGAGCCGCGCCGAGAGTACGATGTGTCCGTCCAGGAGAGAGCGCGCCGCCTCGCTGACGGGATCGCGATCGTCGCCGTCGCCGAGGACGGTTGCCACGAGGGTTATCGAGCCGGCGCGCGTCGCTCCGGCGACTTCCACAAACCGCGCAAGCTCGGCGAAGACGCTCGGCGGATATCCTCCGCGCCCGACGCTTTCGCCGGCCGCTACCGCAACTTCTCGAAGGGCCGCTGCGACGCGTGCGAGACTATCGAGCACGAGTAACACGTCCAACCCGCGTTTGCGCAACGCGGCGGCGTGGGCGAGCGCGACGACGGCGGCCGCGATCCGTTCGCGAGCCGGCCGGTCGCTGGTCGCGCAGATCACCGTCACGCGTTCGTCGCGGCGTGCGATCCAGCGCTGCGCCTCGCGCCCGCGTTCCCCGGCGAGAGCGACGACGATAGCATCGGCAGCGCAGCCGCGGGCGATCGATTCGAGCAACGTACTCTTTCCGGCGGCGGGAGCTCCGCAAATCCCGATGCGAGCTCCTCTGCCGATCGTGAGGAATCCATCGAGGACGCGGGTCCCCGTCCAGACCGGGATCGCTATTGGCACTCGTTCGTTGGGGCGCGGTGCGCGCAGCTCGACGCGGACGCTGCATCCGTCGAGGACTGAGCCTCCGTCCAGTGGCGCGCCCGCGGCGTCGATCGCGCGGCCGAAGGCACAGGTACCCAAAGATAACGTGCGTTGCGCGATCATGGAACGCACGCGGCGAGAGCACGAGCAAGCCGCGCCCGCAGCCGCATGTCGATCGTTCCGCTATGCAGCTCGAGGATGAGGTCGCTTTCGAGCAACGCTTGGTCGGCGACGATCTCGAGCGCAAGGCTGTCGCCGAGTGCGGCCGCTGCGTGTGGGTGAACGCGGACCGAGAGCACCCTCTCAGACGAAAAGCGTTCGAGCGCGCTCGCGACGAGCGACGCAACGTCGGCATCGGCGATGCGCAACTCGCGCGCCAGCACGCCGGAGGCGATCTCCGCCAATAACCGCTCGACGGCGGCGTCGAGCGCGTCGGCGAGGGCCGCGCGAAAGCGGCGAGCGCTTCGAACGGCCTCCTCGACGATGGAGTTGAGCTCGCGCTCCCCGCCGCGATCCTGCGGCTCGCCGGCCGTTTCGACGGGGGTTGCCGCTGGAGGCGCGAACGGGGGCGCCGGCGGCCGCAGAAAGACGGCAAGCGATACGAACTCGTCAGGCATGACGATTCAGCAGCTCCCCAGCGTCGTCGAGCAGCGGGGCGTGCTGTCGCTGCATGCGGCGCACGATCGCCTCGCGCTCGTGCGGCGGGTAGAGCTCGAGAACCGCCGTCGCCGTAGCCGCGGGCAGCGCGCTGATGATCGCCGCGGCAGCGTGCGCCGGCTCTTGCGCTAACATGCTGCGGACCCGGGCAGGTGCGAAACCGACGGCGGCCTTCGAAGCGCGCTCGACGGCGACGCGCTCGATGAGGGATTGCAGGAGGGCGAGCGCGGGTGGAACCGCCAGCCGCGCGGCGAGGACGAGCCCGACCGCCAACGCGACCGCGGGCGCGAGCGGTACCAGCGTTCCGTAGAGCAACCACCAGAGGTCTTTGCGCGCCACCGGCACGCGCCGAAAGTCGATCGACTCGACCGCGAGAACGTCGCCACGCCGCGGATCGTAACCGACGGCAGCCGCCGCGAGCTCGCGCACTTTCGTCACGTCGAAAGCGCGGCTCTCGTCGACGAAGACGGCGGTAGAGAGCCGTCTCAATCCGCCAGGGTGCGCTTGCGAGAGCAGTTCGTGCGTCTCGGTTCCAAGATCATCGCGCCGGTCCAGGCGACGGTAACGTTTGCCGCTTCCGTCGTAGCTCTCGCTCGCGCTGACGCGCGCGACCGGAGGCGCCGCAAGCGGCGCGCGGCGCAACTCCCGCTCCGACGTCTCCTCGCCGGCGTACTCGGCGTGAACGCGCACGATCGTGCTTCCGTCGCCCAGCGCCTGATCGAGCGCACTCTGGAGCGATCGCTGCATCTCGGTCGCATCGCCGCCGTCCTCGCCGCCCTCTCCGAGCGCGATGCCGCGATCGTCGAGTATCGTCACGCGCGCCGCGTCGAGCCCCGGCACGCTCGCCGCCACGAATGCGCGAATGCCGGCGACCGCGTCACGTGAGAGCGCGGCCCCGGCGCGCATCCGCAGACGGACGCCGGCGCTGCCGTTGCGTTCCGAGTCATCGGCGAACTCGGCCGGTTTCGCCGGTGCCACGATGACGCGGGCGTCGTCGATGCCGTCGATGCCCCGCAATCCGGCTTCGATATCACCGGCCAAACCCGCGCGCGTCTGCGCGTCGACCACCGCCTGAGGCGTCAGCACGCCGACGTTCGCGAGCGCTTCGCCCGTACTCGAGAGGTGCGCGTGCGGGACGCCTGCGAGCGAGAGCCGCAGTAACAGATCGTTGCGCCTCGCTGCCTCGACCACGACGTTCTCCGCACTAGGCGTAAACGGAACGTTCCAGTTCGCTAGGCGCTCCTCGACCTCGGTGAGCTGCTCCGGGTGCAGCGGCGCTGCGAAGAGCGGTGCGCGCGGTGGATGTGCGAGAACCGTCGCGACGATCGTGCATGCGACGAGCGCGAGCGCTCCGGCACCTCCGGCGAGCCGCGCGATCCTCGGCAGCGAGCTCCACCAGGCCGGAATCCGCGCGAAGGCGAGCATCGCTTAGACTTGCATGTTCAGCACGGATTGGACGGCTTGCGTGAGCCGCTGCACGCTGGCCGTCGCGACGGAGAGGGCGACGTCGGCCTGGGCTCGTTCGTAGACGGCCTCTTGGAGCGATCCTCGTCCGTAGGCGAACGCGTCTTCGGCGCGACTTGCGCCGATCAAGGTGCTGCCGAGCGCATCGAGCGCGCGAGCAAAAGCCGTGGCGTCATCGCTGCGAGCCGATGGAGCGGGAGCGAGGTCGGGAACGATGGGCTCGACGGTCATAGGCGCTCTAGCTCGATCGTCTTCTCGGCGAGCGTCTTGCCGACGTCAAAGATCGAGGCGTCCGACTCGTACGCTCTCGACGCGTTCATCACCGCAATCATCTCGGTTAGGATGTCGACGTTCGTCCCGCGCTCGCTTCGGGTTCCTGCGAACGCGACCCGGTCGTCACCTTCGCCGTCGTCGACGACGCGGAACTCTGGAATAAGCCGCGCATAGCCGGCGTTCGGACCGGCGGCTTCGGCGGCGGCTACGTTCCGCGCGGCGACGTCGAGCGCGGCGCGCTGCGCGTCCATCGCGCCGGCGGCGGCGTCGAGGAGATCGAGCCTCATCTCGTCACTCCAGCGATTTCCTTGAATCGCGCGTGCTCTGCGGTCAGCAACGCTTCGGTGAAGATCGCCGCCTGCGCCGTCTCGGCC
>JBARBD010000141.1:0-11226 GCA_049792675.1 Vulcanimicrobiaceae bacterium
GCTTTCCTTTGAATCCCCGTCCATGGCGCTAAAAGCCCCGCTTCCCAGCGGGACGGTGACCTTGCTCTTTACCGACATCGAGGGCAGCACGCAGCATTGGGAGCAGCAGCGCACCGCGATGGCCGAGGCACTGCGCCGCCACGACGAGCTCCTTCGAACCGCGATCGAAGAGAACGGCGGTCACGTCTTCAAGACGGTGGGCGACGCGGTCTGCTCGGCATTTTCGCGCCCGTCGGATGCCGTCTCGGCGGCTGCCGAGGCACAGGGTGCTCTCGCGGCCGAGGATTGGAGCGCAGTCGGCGGATTGGCGGTGCGCATGGCACTGCATACCGGTACCACCGACGAGCGTGACGGCGATTACTTCGGCCCGACGGTCAATCGAGTAGCACGCCTCATGTCCGTTGCCCATGGCGGTCAAGTGGTCGTCTCTGGGGCGACGGCGCTGCTGTTGCGGGGCATGCTGCCCGAGCAGGCCGAGTTGCGCGATCTGGGAGAGCACCGGCTTAAGGACCTGGTCGAACCCGAACGCGTCTGGCAGCTTTTCGCGCCCGGGTTGCTCGAGTCGTTTCCACCGCTCCAGTCACTCGACTCGCTACCGAATAATCTGCCCCATCAAATAGCACCGCTCATCGGGCGCGACGACGTGCTCGCCGAGGTCGAGCGGCTCGTGCTCGAGCAGCCGCTGGTAACGCTGGTCGGAACCGGCGGCATCGGCAAGACGCGCCTCGCATTGCAAGTTGGTGCGGACCACCTGGACCGCGTGAGCGACGGCGTCTGGCTGGTAGAGCTGGCAACCGTGAGCGATGCGGCGTCGGTCGTCAATGCCGTCGCGGCGACCCTCGGTTTACGCGAGCAGGGAGGGCGCCCGATGCTCGAGGTGCTCGTGCGCTACCTCAAGTCTCGTTGCCTGCTGCTGATCTTGGATAACTGCGAGCACCTCATCGAAGAGGTCGCGCGCATTACCGATGCGATCTTGCGCGCAGCTCCCCAGGTACGCGTGTTGGCGACGAGCCGTGAGCCGCTGCGAATTGCTGCCGAGCATGTTTACCGCGTGCCGTCGTTGGCCGTGCCATCGCGCGACTCACTGACGGCCGGCGACGCGCTCGGGTACGGCGCTGTCGCACTGTTTGCCGAGCGGGCGAGAGCAGCGGATGCAACGTTTACGCTCACCGAGGAGAACGCGCCGATCGTCGCCGATATTTGCCGGCGGTTGGACGGCATTGCGCTCGCGATCGAGCTCGCGGCAGCGCGGGTGAAAGTGATGGCTCCCCGACAGTTGGCGCAGAAACTCGACGAGCGCTTTCGCGTGCTTACCGGCGGCAGCCGCACGGCGCTTCCACGCCAACAGACGATGCGCGCGCTCATTGACTGGAGCTACGATCTGCTGACGGAGCAAGAACAGCGACTGTTTCGGCGCGTCTCGATCTTTATCGGCGGCTGGACGCTCGAAGCCGCCGAGGCAGTATGCACCGACGACACACTCGATGCGCTTGACGCGATCGACCTGATCTCGTCGCTCGTCGAAAAGTCTCTGGTCGTCGCCGACGTCGAAGCAGATTCCACGCGCTACCGGTTGCTCGAATCGACGGGCGCCTTTGCGCACGAGAAGCTCGAGCGGAGCGGCGAGCGCGACGTGCTGGCCCGCAGGCACGCGCAGTGGGCCGCCGATCTCGCCGATCGCTCGTACGAGGCGCGATGGTCGACTGGGCTCACTGCGCGGTGGTACGCGGAGTTCGAGCCCGAAGCTGAGAACGCGCGGTCGGCGACCGATTGGGCGCTCTCGCACGATGAGGTCGTGCTCGCGGCGCGTCTGGTCGTCGGATTCTCGAGCACCTATCGACGGCTCGTCGGCGAGGCCGAAACGAAGGGCCGGATCGAGGCGGTGATCGAGCGACTCGACGCCGGCGCGCAGCCCGAGCTTGCGGCACGCGCATGGGCCGCGCTATCGCGAACGATCGGTGGATCGCGCCGGATCGAAGCGGCGCAGCGTGCCATCGACCTGGGCGAGCGGTCCAACGACGCGGCCAACACGACGCAGAGCTTGTGCGAGATGGCCTTTGGCTTGATGCAAGCCGGCCGAACGCAGGAGGCGTACGACGCCATCGAACGGGCCATGCAACTCTTGAAGGAGAGCGGTCTGACGCGTTCGGCTACGCACGGGAGCGTTCTCAACAACGGGGCGATGGTTGCAAACGACTGCGGCCGCCTCGACGAGGCTCGGCAACTCTACGCTGAGGCACTCGCGCTTTCGACGTCGCTCGGCGATGAAGAGGCCGCGACCGGAATCCGGCTGAACCTGGCCGAGCTCGAGTTCCAAATGGGGAACTCCGAGCGCGCGCTCGAACTGGCAAGCGGCATCGAGCCCGCAACGCGCGGGTCGCGCATAAAGCGGTACGTCATCTTCGCACTGCAGAACGGCGCGGCGTACCGTCTGGCGCTCGGAGACGTCGCTGGCGCACGCGCCGCGGCCCTCGAATCGCTCCGGCTATCGCGCGGCGTATCCGTTCAACCGGTCATCATTAATATTCAGCATCTTGCGACGGTTGCGTCGCGCAGCGGCGATCCTCATCGCGGCGCGCGGCTTCGTGGATACGTCGATGCATGGTATCGTGGCGAAGGCTACGAGCGCGAGCCGAGCGAGCAGTGCACGTACGACATCCTTATGACCGCGTTGAGCGAGCAGCTGAGTCAACCCGAGATCGAGGCCTTCGCCGCCGAAGGCGCGCTGCTGTCCGAAGATCAAGCCGTCGCTGAGGCTCAGCAGGCCTAGCGATTCGTGTGCCGGCGAGACGCGCGGGGAGGGTTTCTTCGCGCGCCGAATCAGCTTACGATCTCGGAGCTTTATCGTTTTACCAAAGAAAGGACCGCATCTATGAAATCCTTCTCATGGATCTTTTTCGGATTACTTCTGACGAGCGGAGCGGCAATCGCCGCCACGACGTCGGCTCCCGCTACGTTCACACCCGACAGCCTCCATTGGGTCGCAGGCACGGGCGCCGCAAAGGGCTCTTCAGCGGCGGTTATGGTCGGCGACCCCGCCAAGTCCGGCACGGCCATTATCCGCGTCAAGATGCCGGACGGCTACACGAACCGACCGCATTACCATTCGCATCCCGAATATATCACCGTCATGAGCGGAACGCTCTTGTTTGGGATCGGCGACACTATCGACACGGCAAAAGCAATGGTACTGCCGGCAGGCTCGTTCATCGCGGTACCTGCGGGCGTCCATCACTGGTCGGTCGCGAAAGGCGAGACCGTCGAGCAGGTCGGCGGTGAAGGCCCGCTGACGAATATTCTGGTTAAGCACGGCGGAATGTAGCACCGCGCGAGCCTCAAAGCAGGAGACCTGCCGATTAATTGTCAACGAGTCGCGAGCTGAGGATATTGAATGAATAGCGCGCGCGGATGGTTGATCGGTGCGGGAATTGCCGCCGGGGCCTTCTTGGTGTGGAGCGTCCTAGCGGGGGCGCTGTCAGCACTTCTTCTGCTCTTCACCGCCGTGCTGTTCGCCGCTGGTCTGCGGCCGATCGTCGACCGTATGAGTAAGTACATGCCGTACGGCGCCGCCGTTGGACTCGCTTTCATCGTCGTGATCGTCTCGACCATCGTGATCGGAGTCGTGCTCGTCCAGCCCATCGGCGCCGAACTGGTAAAGTTGATTCAGTCGCTTCCCGGTTACGCGAAATCGCTACAGGATCAGCTCACGGCCGTGCAGCGCCATTTCGAAACGGACCAAACGGCACGCCAGCTAGCGGGTGCGTTGGCCGGGAGTGCGGGTGGCGCCGCAAGCACGATTGGCCTTCACCTCCTTAACGGTACGGCGTTCGTCGCCACAGCGATCGGAAACGTGGTCCTCATCTTATTGCTCGCGGTCGGCTGGATGCTCACCTCCGACGATCTCGAGCGGTTCGTGCTCAGCCTGATGCCTGCCCAGACGCGTTCCGATTGGCACGACGTCTTCGCCGACATCGGTGGGCGGCTGAGCGCTTACGTGCAGGGCGTGGTCATCAACGGCTCGGTGGTCGGCGTCGTTATGGGTGGATCGCTCGCGCTGCTCGGCGTCCCGTATTCGCTGCTCCTGGGATTCATTGCCGCCATCTTTCAGGCCATTCCGATGCTCGGTGCGGTCATCTCGGGGCCGATCATTCTCCTTGTTGTGCTCGCAACGAGCGGCTGGACCAAGATGCTCCTCGCGCTGGCAATCTTCGGTGTCGTCCAGGTAATCGACCAGAACGTGCTTTCGCCGATCATCTTCGGACAGCGGGTTCAGCTGAGCTTCCTGTTGATCATTCTCGCAACGATCGTCGGCGGCACGCTGCTGGGCATCGGCGGTGCCTTTCTGGCGGTCCCCGCCGCCGCGGCTCTCCAGGTGCTCGTCGTGCGGATTATTGCGCCGGCCATCCGGCGCGCAAACGGGGCGCAGGTCACCGAGAAGCTGCCCTAACCTCGGGCGCCGTTATTTACCGTGCTTCTCGTCGCCCTCGTGGCGACGCTCATCCTGGGACTCGTCGCGCTTGTGCTTGCAATCTGTGCACAAGGCATCTCCGTTAAAGCTTTCGTCGGTCATACGGCCACAATCCATACAAGTATGCATTTTGATTCTTTCCCCATCGGTCAACTCGCTTCTTGCCGGCTGATTGCCGACCGGCTGCAAAGGAAGTAAGCGTGCTCGATCTTTGGCTCGCCATTGGCCATCACCTCATCATCTTCGCGCTCTTCGGCATCCTTGCCGTCGAGTTGGTCCTGGTTGCGCGCGACATGAGCCCCGGCATCGCGGTGACGCTTTCACGCGTTGACAGCTGGTACGGCGCGCTGGCCGGCGCCATCGTGATCGTCGGGTTTAGCCGCGCGATCTTTGCGGCAAAGGGCTGGGCGTACTATTCGCACAACGCGTTTTTCTGGGCTAAAATCGCCACCTTCGTTCTGGTCGCGCTTTTGTCGATGCCGCCGACGCTGCAATACCTCAAGTGGCGGCGCAGCAACGAATCGCCCGGCGCGGCGGAAGTGGGTCGCGTGAAGCGCTTCTTGTACGCAGAGGTTTTTCTGTTTGCGTTCTTACCGATCTTCGCCGCGGCCATGGCGCGCGGCTACGGCGAATTCTGACTATAGAGGCCGTGGACACGTGAATCGTTCTTATCTTAATCGCTACGCCTTTAGCAGGCTCACGATTGCGGCAATTCTCTGCGGCTGCGGCGGATCGCAGCCGCCGATCGGCGCGCCCGGCACCATACCGCCGACCTCGGCGTATGCAACACGCGCCGAGCGCGGCCGGTCGTGGATGCTCCCCGAGGCGACCGGCGAGGATCTGCTTTACGTCGATTCCCGCTATACTGGCGAGGTTTACGCCTACGGGTATCCTTCAGGCAGGCTCATCGGAATATTGAAGGGGTTTAGTCGTCCTCAGGGCTTGTGCTCTGACGCAAAGGGCGACGTCTGGATCACCACGGACGTGGGCGGGTCGTATTCGTCCGGCAAGATCTTCGAGTACGCGCACGGTGGAAAGGAGCGGATCGCGACTCTGGATGATTCAGGCAACTCGCCGCGAGCATGCTCCGTTAGTCCCACGACGGGGGACCTGGCCGTCGCAAACTATTCCAGCCAAAATGGGCGCGGCGATGGCAATCTCGCGATCTACGCACACGCACGAGGCACGCCGAAGCTTTACGGTCCGGACGGGGTGGAGCCGTTTTCTTGTAGCTACGACGACAAAGGCGATGTTTTTGTTGCAGGGCAGACTGGCGTCTACACGGCAGACGTTGTGTGGTTACCCAAGGACAGCCCAAGGGTTCAGAAGTTCAGGCTGAGGCCACATGTCTACGCTCATTACGGAGTTCAGTGGGACGGCGAGCATCTTGCCGTAGCCTTTCGAGACGATCACCTGTATCAATACACCGTAGCGGGCAGCACCGGGGAACAAGTCGGGGAAACTGAGATTACCCACGACTTCGCTAACTTCTGGATCCAAGGCTCAACTATACTTGGCACGTCCCTTCAGCACGTCGAGTTTTGGCCATACCCTTCAGGCGGCCGTCACACGAAAATCATCTTAGGCCCGAAACACGCTGCGTCGCTTTCTGGTGTAACAGTCAGCCTCACACCCAAATAACCCGCCGTCTTCTACGCTCAAAAAGGAGCGAATCGCTTACATCGGCTAACTCCCAACCTTGAGAGCTGCGACGTGAGATGGGAGGAAGCATCATGTCGAAGGATGGCGGTGTCATCGGAGTATCGGATCACGGCGGTTGGGCGATCCTCGTGACGGTGGCGCGCGATGGGACACTCCTCGACCGGCGCCGCGTAGAACTTGTGGACGACGCGCTGCCGGCGCTTCCCCATCATCACGAGGACCAGGGGCTTCCGCTGGACGAGGCCGTGGCATTGGTCGAGCGCGTGCGTCTTTCGGCGGAGAGCCACGCCGTGCGTGCGCTGGACGCCGTTACGAAGGCCGTGCCACTTATCCTCGGCATCGCCCTGCGCAACTACCAACAGCTTCCGCCGACCATTGCCGAACGACTTCAGGATTACCGCGCGCGAAACGTCGCCGACTGGGTGATGTACCGAAAGGCGCTGGCCGAGGCTGCCGCCGCGCGCGGTTGGCCCGTTCACTTTTACGACCCAAAGAACGTATTCGGCGAGGCCGGCCAGGCATTGCGCGTCAAGAGCTTCGACGCTCACTCTCTTGAAGTACGGAAGGCCGTCGGGCCGCCATGGAACCAGGATCACAAGCTTGCATTGGCGGCGGCCATCGTTGCGGGAAAGGCGATTGCGTAGCGACCTTCAGCAGGACGAAAAGAAGCGCCGGATGCGACTAGCGACTTTCGCGTTATTCCTCGGCCTCTCCGGCGCAAGCTGTACCAGCTCGCTGCCGTTAGCGGTTGCCGGCGGTATGGGTGCGTCGAATTGTCCCGATGCCACGCCCCACACCTCGCGCTTCGTCACCATCGCCCCCATCGTCCAGCTCGAGGTGAGCAGCGGCAGCCAGTACTTTATCTACCACGGGCGGATCATCGGCAGCAACGGCATGGCCACGCTTATCTGAACTCGTGGCGCTTTCCGGATGGCGGCTCTCCGGTCCAGCGGTTTGGTAAACCGCCCGGCGGTGCGTGGTGGCGCGGCGTGACGCCTTCCATCGCACGCGGTCACACGTAGCCGCGCCCGAGGGGCGCGACGGGTCGGACAGTGCTATGGATCGGGCAAGCTCGTTCGAACAAAACCAAACCGCGTTCACCGCCCGGCAGGTCGCGCAAAAATTGAACCGATCCTGCGACAACGAAGGCCAGAGCGACCGCGAACAACGCCGGCGTGAAATCAATTTTCATGCAATATGAACGCCCGGCGGCAGCCTCCGGATGAGTGCGCGAGCGGCGAAACGCGGCTGCGTGAGCGGCCGCGGACGTGACCAACGGCCCTGGTTCTGAGGCGTCTGACGCTTTCCAGCTGGGCTCTCAGCCTTTAGAATGTGGCCACGGCTACGTCTCCGGGCGGAGCTTTGCACGCTGAGGTTTCTAGATGCGCCTTATTTTAACGCTTTCGGTCGCGCTATCTGTAAGCGCCGCGATCGCCGCCTGTTCGCCACAGCCCGTACCCGGCGTCTTTCCAAGAGAGTTGCCAAGCAGCGAAACGTCCCCTTTGGCGGTCGGGCAGCACCTCTACGTCGCCAGCGGCGGCAATGACACGGTGACGGTCTACGCCCCGAACAGCGGCAAAGTAATGCGTACGATTTCCAAGGTAACCCCGGTGGGGCTCGGGTTTGACGCCTTGGGGAACCTCTATGTCGCAAACAGGCCGAAAGATTCTCCCGGAAATGTGAACGTTTATGCCCGCGACAGCGTCAAACTCTTGCGGACAATCTCTCAGGGTATTGATGCGCCGGGTTCCTTGGCGTTCGACAGTGAGGGCAATCTGTATGTCTCAAATGTGTCGGGCCGCACCGTCACCGTTTATGCCCCTGACCGCAAGACAGTATTGCGGACGATCTCCCAAGGCCTGAAAGCTCCTGGAAAGCTGGTGTTTGACAACGCCGGCAATCTCTACGTCGAAAACGACAACAACCTGAAGGTCTACGCCCCCGGGAGCAACGTCGTGCTGCGAACGATCTCGCAGGGCGTAGACGAACCATCTGCTCTGGTGTTTGACGCCTCCGGTAATCTCTATGTTGGAAACTGGCGTAACGATACCGTGACGGTCTACGCTCCAGGCAGTGGGTCGGTGTTACGGACGATTTCCCAAGGAATTCGCTCTCCAGCAGATCTAGCGATCGACATCTCGGGCAATCTCTATGTCGCTAACGACGCTATGCCTGGGGGAAACGTGACCGTCTACGATCCAGGCGCGTCGGAACCATCAAAGACGATCGGCGCTGACCTTCCTGGTGCGCTCGCCATTGATGCATCGGGAAATCTCTATGTCCCAAACGCCGGTGGCGGTGGGCCGAGCAAGGGAAATCATGGCTCTGTCGTCATCTTCGGCCCCGCGCCGCACAACAGGTTTCTAAGGATGATCCACAAAGGTGTGTACGATCCGTGGACGCTAGCGCTTGGTCCATGAGACGGGCGCGAAGCGTGGAAAAAATTAAGGAGAGCAGATGAGATTTTCACGTCCTGGCCGCTATGCGCTAGGCCTTTGCACCGCATCCGTCATGCTGTCCGGCTGCGGCAACGGAACTCAGTCGCAGCTGACGCCGTCAGGTTCGTTCCAGGGCAACGTAAATCGCGCCGGGGGCCTTCCGGGCAGAGTCGTGCCGTTGGAGTATAGTCCGAACCCGGGCCGGTCATGGATGTCCCCCGACGCGGCGAAAGCGAAGGACCTCCTCTACGTCTCCAACATCGATTCCGATACCGTCAACGTCTACTCATATCCCGAGAATAAACAGGTGGGAACGCTGACGGCGGACCTCGCGTCCCCGGACGGTATCTGCGTCGATAAGAAAACCGACATTTGGGTAGTGAACAACAGCCCGACCGGCACGGCCCCTTACGCCGTCGTTGAGTTTAAGCATGGCGGAAAGATGCCAGTCGCAACCCTTTCCGGTGTCGTTGCGGCCATTGCCTGCTCGGTCGATCCGACGACCGGGAACCTTGCAGTCACGAACTATGGCATTGACTCTTCTGGAGGCGGCAGCGTTTCAATCTTTGCGCACGCAAAAGGAACTCCAAAGGTCTACATGGATTCCCAAATACCCCACTTCAATTTTTGCGGCTACGATTCTAAGGGCAACCTCTACGCTGATGGGACGGATGCCAGTCAAACCGAGTTCCACTTCGCCGAGCTTCCGAAGGGCCAGAAGACGTTTAAGAACATCACCCTCAAAGGAGGCAGCATTTACTATCCCGGAATGGTTCAGTGGGACGGTAAGTACGTAGCGGTTGGCGATCAGGAGGCCGGCGGGGCATCTTACGTGGATGCTATCTACCAGACCACGGGCGCAGGCGGAAAGATAGTACACGAGACACCGCTTGACGCTGGCGGGTTTGAAGAAATTATTGGATTCTGGATTCAGGGCACCACGGTTATCGGGCCAAACGCCCTGGAGCCACAGGGCAAATACGACAAAGGGTCCGTCGGGTTCTACAAATACCCGGCCGGAGGCAAGCCTACGAAGACGCTCCAAAAGGGCTTCAGCGCGCCACAGGGCTCGGCGATCAGCGAGTAGAGCAGTAAAAGCCGCATCAGCCCACGCCTCCGTGGCAGAATGCCAGCCTTGATTAGATCAGAGCGTTCGCCAAATTTCGTCGTGTAGGGATCCGGGAAGGAACGTTGCGCTGTTCTTCGTCACCATCTCCATATACTTAGGATCGCGTAGCGACCGGTCTGCTAAGTCCTCCCACTGCGCGACGCAGCCGTAATTGGCGTGCCAAGTGATCCGATTTGGATTTCCTCCAAATCTTCTCTCCCTATTGACGCAGTTTTAACGCGGCGCGGTCATTGCACCGTGGGAAACCTTCCCCGGAGCGCGATCACGTAGGTGATGCCTTTCAGGAGCTCGTTTTTGCGCAAGTCGGGCAGCGCGAACGTCGTTCGGCTGTCTCCGCCAAACTTTGTCCCCAGCAAAGAGTAGAGCGCTTGATGGTCACTGATCTTGAGAAGCTGGCCGTCGCATGCGGCCCAGCCCGGTGGAGGCGTATATTTGGGAACGTATGCCACGAGCGAGAGCTGCCCGATCAGCGGGTCTACGCCGACGTCGGGATCCAGAGCTTTACGGTTCGGAAATATCCCGCTGGTTGCAATCAGGTAGGTTAGTCCCTCGATCGGTTGGTGCTTGCGCATGTCGGGAAGCCCGAAGTCGTTTTTTCCATCGCCGCCGAACCGGTTGCCCAATAGGACGTAGAGCGTAAGGTTCGATTTTATCGGCAGAATCTGCCCGGCGGCTTTCTCGAAGTGCCTAGGGACGAAATCGTAGGGGACTAGCAGCAGCGAGCCGATCAGCTGCGTATCGCTGCCTGCCGGCGCGTGTCGCGCCGCCGGACGTGCCGCGGCGTTGACGAGCGCGTTGGGAGCGAGGCTGGGGCCGGCACAGCCCGCTATCGCGGCGCCGGCGCCGCTCAAGACGAACGTTCGGCGCTTCATGAGGGGCGCGAGCCCTTCGTCGCGATATAGTACTTTACGCCCTTGATCGGCTCGTGAGCGCGCAGGTCGGGTAGCCCGAAGTTCGTCGTTCCATCGCCGCCGAACTGCGTTCCGAGTAACTTAAACAGCTCGCCGTCTCCAATCGGCAATTGCTGTCCTTCGCACTTATCGAAATCCTCGGGTGTAAAATCATACGGCAAGAGAAGCAGCGATCCAAGAAGCCACGGATATCCATACATTGGGGAGCCTTTCCCTCACCGGCGCCCCTCACCCTGGGCCTTCGACTCGCTGCGCTAGCTCAAGGGCGCCCGAGAGCAACTAGAGCACCGGCTGGTTTGAATAAGCCGGTGCTCATTGGGTGTGACTTCTCGTCGTGGAGAAGAAACGCAGATTATTTCTCTGCTGCTACCGTGCCGAGCGGTTCGTCGAAATTCCCCGTAAAGACCGCAATCGGTGATCCGCCGGCCGGGTAGCTGAAAACCTCGCCGTTGTCGTTACCCGCGTCCCCGCAGTAGACAACCTTCTTCGCGATCCAGGTCTGCGCGCAGTCGCTGGAACCCACGAACGATACGGTGCCCTTCAAAGTCGCCTGAGTTCCCTGGACGTCGTACTGATACAGCTTGTTCGCCAGCTGATCGAAGACGGTCAGGTACTTGC
>JBARBD010000142.1:0-7877 GCA_049792675.1 Vulcanimicrobiaceae bacterium
CCCCCGAACCGATCGTGTTCGGGTTTTCGGTTATGTTTGGGTTTTGATGTAACGTGCCAGGCCAGCGTAGTCGAGGCCGACCGAGATGACGCAGTCCGGAAAAGTGGATTGGGTCAGTTCGCGTAGCTTTTCGATGGTGGGGGGGGCGGCTTCGAGTAGGAGCAGTCCGCCGGGGGCGAGCAGGGCGGGGGCGGTGGGGAGAAATTTGCGATAGAGGGTGAGGCCGTCGGGGCCGCCGTCGAGCGCGAGTTCGGGCTCGAAGGCGAGCGGGTTGGGTTTGGGCGGTAAGTCCGAACTTGGAACGTAGGGCAGGTTCGCGACGATGAGGTCGAACTGGCGGCCGCGCACGGGTTCGGCCAAGTCGCCGTG
Organism: Vulcanimicrobiaceae bacterium; assembly: GCA_049792675.1. Lineage (GTDB taxonomy): Bacteria > Vulcanimicrobiota > Vulcanimicrobiia > Vulcanimicrobiales > Vulcanimicrobiaceae > Cybelea. The sequence continues at coordinate 370 of JBARBD010000142.1, forward strand.
GTGGAACGTGCAGCGGTCCGCGACGCCGAGTTGGGTTGCGTTATGCTGGGCTATTTTGATTGCGTCGGCAGAGATATCGGTGGCGTCAATGAGTGCGTCGGTTTCGGCGGCGATCGTGCAGGCGATCGCGCCGGAGCCGGTGCCGACGTCGAGCGCGCGCCGCGGGCGATGCGCGATCGCGGCTTCGACGAGGTGCTCGGTTTCGGGTCGCGGGACGAGCACGCGTTCGTTGACGCAGAACTCACGGCCGTAGAAGCCGGCGGACTCGAGGAGATAGGCGATCGGGCGGCCGTGGTTGCGCTCTTGCACGAGACGTTCGAAGAGCGATGCTGCTTCTGGGCCTGGTCTTGCTTCTTCGTGCGCGAGGATCCAGGCGCGCGGGCGGGCGGCCGCGTGCGCGAGCAGGTGCAGCGCGTCGGCGCGGGGCGTCGCGCTGGTCGCGCGAAGGTTTGTGGTACCGCGCTGTAAGAGCTGCGCGAGCGTGCTCACGTGACCGCCTCGCCGGCGAGGAGACGCGCGCGCTCGTCGGCGATCAGCTCGTCCGAGATCTGGCCAAGATTGCCGTCGACGATGGCGCGAATGTTCCCGAAGCTGCGATTGATGCGGTGGTCGGTAACGCGGTCCTGCGGAAAGTTGTAGGTGCGAATCTTCTCGGAGCGTTCGCCGCTGCCGACCTGCGAGCGGCGCATCGAACCGACCGCCTCTTCCTGCTCGCGCCGCCTGCGGTCGTAGAGCGTGGCGCGCAACATCTGCATCGCCTTCTCGCGGTTCTGCTGCTGCGAGCGTTCCTGCTGCGAGGCGACTACGATGCCGGTCGGCACGTGCGTGATCCGTATAGCCGACTCGGTCTTGTTGACGTACTGGCCGCCGGCGCCGGAGGCTTTGTACGTATCCACTTGCAGGTCGCCGGTCTTGATCTCGATCTCGACGTCGTCTTCCACCTGCGGGAGCACGGCAACGGTCGCGGTACTGGTGTGGATGCGCCCCTGCGCTTCGGTCGCCGGGACCCGCTGCACGCGGTGAACGCCCGACTCGTGTTTCAGAAAACGGTACGGCCGATTTCCGCTAACCCCGAAGACGATCTCTTTATAACCGCCGGCGTCGCTGGCATTCTCCGAGACGAGCTCGACCTTCATCCTCATCGCTTCGGCAAAGCGCATGTACATGCGCGCCAGGTCGCCGGCGAAGATCGCCGCTTCGTCGCCGCCCGTGCCGGCTCTGACCTCGACGAAGACGTCGCGGTCGTCGTTGGGATCGCGCGGCATCATCAGTTGCGAGAGCTCGGCTTCGCAGGCCGCAAGCGTTTGGCTCAGCTCGGCGTTCTCTGCCTCGGCGAGCTCGCGCAGCTCGCCGTCGCTGCCCTTGGTGAGCGCATCGTTGGCGGCTAGCCGGCGTTGCGTCTCGAGGATGCTGCGGAAGGTCTCGACCGGGGGTTGGAGTTGCGCGCGCTCCTTGACCAAAGCGGTATAGCGGGCTTGGTCGAAGCTGCCCGTCGGATTTGCAAGTTGGGTCTCGATTTCGTCGAAGCGCCGCGCCATCTGCTCGAGGCGCTCGACTAAGGCATCGTTCACTGGCCGATCCCGGCAGGCGCTCGGTTAAAGCGCTGCGGCCGTCTTCTTCGCCTCGCGCGCGACTTTGCGGGCTGCGGCTTCTTCTTGCTTCCTCTTTGCAGCAGCCGAGCGCTGGTTGAACTTGTCAACGCGCCCCGCGGTGTCGACGAGCTTCTGCTGGCCGGTGAAGAGCGGGTGGCAGGCGGCGCAGATCTCGACCGAGATCTCGGGCAGGGTCGAGCCGGTCACGAACGTGCTCCCGCAGGCGCAGTGCACGCGGGCTTCGGGGTGCCATTTGGGATGAATCTTGGTCTTCACAACCTTTGCATTATATCAGGGGACGCAAGCTCGGGCGGCCCGGCTCGGAGGAGCCGCCTGCGTCCCTCCCAAAAGCCTCGGGCGTGCATTCCCGCTTCATCTTTTCGACCGCCGCCGCCGGCGGCTTCATTCTCGGCGCCGCGCTCCTGATGGGGACGCCCGGCGCGAGGCTGGCCGCTGCCGCCGCGACGCCGCCGCCGACACCGCCGCCGATCACGACCCCGGTGACGCCGCAGCCCAATGCCTCGCTCATGCCGGTGGACGCGACCCCGACCCCGCTACCGTTTATGACGCCGCGGCCCACCAAAGGGTCGGCGACGCCAAGCCCGCCGCCCAACGTGCGCAAAGGCCTGGAAGGCGTGTGGGAAGTGCAGATACAGCATCCCAATTCGACCGACTACACGCACTTCGTGCTCAAGCAAGATGGCACCGCGCTGACCGGCACGTACGTGGACGCGAAGGGCAAGAGGTATCCGTTGGCGGGCTCGGTCGACGGTCAAGCGATCCGTCTGATCGTGACGATGCCGAACGGCACGACGCTGCTCGCCGAAGCGAAGCTCGACGGAACGACCGATATGCTCGGCCAGCTCACGACGAGCAACGGCGTGGTCTACTTTACCGCGGCGTATCGTCCCAAAGAGAAGTGGATCGAGAACGTCAATCCGTCGCCTGGCGGGATGGGTGGTGGTGCGGGCGGCGGGTATACGCCCCCGTAGCGAGCCGCTCCTCGACGTAGGCAACGAGTCCGCCGGCGTCAATCAGCGAACGCATGAACGGAGGAAACTCCGCCGCACGATATTCCGTGCCTTTGGTTAGGTTGCGCACGACGCCGCTGGCCGGTTCCACTTCGATCTCGTCGCCGGATTCGATGCCCTCCACCGCCTCGGCCGATTCGAAGATCGGCAGGCCGATGTTGAGCGCGTTGCGGTAGAAGATCCGCGCGAAGCTCTTGGCGATCACCGCCGAGGTTCCCGAACCCTTGATCGCGATCGGCGCGACCTCGCGACTCGATCCGCACCCGAAGTTGGTATCGGCGACGATGATATCGCCGCGTTCCATTCGGGAGGTGTACTCGGGATCGAGCCCTTCGAGCGCGTGCTTCCCGAGCTCGGCCTGATCGACGATGTTGCAGTACTTCCCGGGAATGATCACGTCGGTGTCGACGTTCTTTCCGTATTTATGCGCGCGTCCGCGCAGCTTTGCTTCCATCGCTATACTCCCGCCAACTCGAGCACGCGCGGATCGGTGATCCGCCCGGTCAGCGCCGAGGCCGCGCAGGTCGCGGGCGAGGCCAGGTAGACCTCGGACTTCGGCGAGCCCATCCGGCCGACGTAGTTGCGGTTGGTCGTCGAGACCGCGCGCTCGCCGTCGCCGAGCGTCCCCATGTGGCCGCCGAAACAGGCGCCGCAGCCAGGCGTGTTGACCGCGCAACCGGCCGCCGCAAGCGTCGTAAGGATTCCCTCTTGCGCCGCCTGCATCCAGACCTTCTGCGAGCCGGGGTTCACGATCACTCGCAGGCTCGGCGCGATCCGCTTTCCGTCCAGGATCTTTGCGACGACCCGCAGGTCGTCTATGTAGCCGTTGGTGCACGAACCAATAAAGACTTGATCGACTTGGAGGTTGTCGCGCGCCACCTCAGAGATCGGATGGACGTTGTCCGGCGTATGCGGACAGGCGACCTGCGGTTCGAGATCGCCGATGTCGATCGAAAGCGTGCGCTCGTAGACGGCATCGGAATCGGCCCGCTCGACGACGAACGGCCGATCGGTCCGCTCCTTCACGTACGCGATCGTTTTTGCGTCGGCGTGGAAGATGCCGTTCTTGGCGCCGGCCTCGATCGCCATGTTGGCCATCGTGATGCGGCCGGTAATCGAAAGCTCGTCCACGGTCGAGCCGTGATACTCGATGGCGCGATAGGTCGCGCCGTCTATCCCGAGCTCCCCGACGGTACGCAGCATGATGTCTTTGGCGTAGACCATCGCCCCCGGCGTTCCGCTATAGACGATCTTGATCGAAGACGGAACCTTGAGCCAGACTTCGCCCAGGACGAAGGCGGCCGCGATATCGGTCGAGCCCATCCCGGTCGCGAAGGCGCCGAACGCGCCGTAGGTACAGGTATGCGAATCGCCGCCGACGATCAACTCGCCCGGCGCAACCAGCCCCTCTTCGGGAAGGACGACGTGTTCGATGCCGCCGCGTCCGACGTCGAAGAAGTGTTCGACTTTCTGCTCGACCGCGAAATCTTTCATCAGCTTCGCGAGCTTCGCCGATTGCGCGTCCTTGGCCGGAACGAAGTGGTCTTCGACAAGCGCGATCTTGCTTGGATCGAAGACGCGGTCGGCGCCCTTGATCCCGCGCATCACGGCGATCGCGACCGCAGCCGAGAGTTCGTTGGCGAGCACCAGGTCGACGTTGGCGTTGACGATCTGCCCCGGTTCGACGTACTCGAGGCCCGCGTGGCGAGCGAGAATTTTTTCCGTCAGTGTCATGCCCATGATAAGGGAAGTATAGGGCGAAGTAAGGCCCGGGACCTTCGATGATGAGCGACGAGAGAGAGTTTGGCTTTGCCACGCGCGCGCTGCATGCCGGGACGCCGCCCGACCCGGCGACCGGTTCGCGCGCCGCCCCGATCTACCAGACGGCCGCGTACGTCTTCGGCTCGACCGAGCAGGCGGCAGAGCTCTTCGCGCTGCGCAGCTACGGGTACATCTACAGCCGGATCAGCAATCCGACCGTCGCGGCATTCGAAGAGCGCATGGCCAGCCTCGAGGGCGGCCTCGGCGCGATCGCCTTTGCGAGCGGTCTTGCGGCCCAGCTCTGCACCGTGCTCTCGCTCGCGCAAGCCGGCGACCATCTGGTCTGCACGCAGAACGCGTATGGCGGCACCGTCACCCAGCTGAGCGTAACCGTGAAGCGGATGGGGATCGAGACGACTTTCGTCCCGGTCGACGACCTGGCGGCGGTGCGCGCGGCAATCCGCCCGCAGACCAAGCTGCTCTTCGTGGAGACGGTCGGCAACCCGTCGGGCATCCTCGCCGATCTGCCGGCGCTCGCCTCGCTCGCGCACGAGGCCGGAATACCGCTGGTCGTCGATAACACGTTTGCGACGCCCTATCTCTGCCGGCCGATCTCGAAAGGCGCCGACATCGTCGTGCACTCGGCGACCAAGTTCATCAACGGTCACGGCACCGCGATCGGCGGCGTGCTGATCGAGTCGGGAACGTTTCCCTGGGGCAACGGGCGCTTTTCGCTCCTCTCCGAGCCAAGCCCCGGCTACCACCAGAAAGTCTTTACCGAGACGTTCGCCGAGTACGCCTTCTTGATGCGCGCGCGCGCCGAAGTTTTACGCGACGTTGGCGCGCAGATGTCGCCGATGGACGCGTGGCTCTTGCTGCTGGGATTGGAGACGCTGGGGCTTCGCATGGAACGCCACGTCGAGAACGCCGGCCGCATCGTCGCGTTCCTCAACTCGCGCTCCGAGGTCGCGTGGGTCAACGCGCCGCAGCTCGGTTCGATCTTCACCTTCGGCCTGCGCGGCGATCGCGATGCGGGACGCCGCTTCATCGACGCGCTCGAGCTCTGGAGCCATCTCGCCAACGTCGGCGACTCGAAGAGCCTCGTGATCCACCCCGCCTCGACGACGCACTCGCAGCTCTCCGACGACGAGCTGCGCAACGCCGGCGTTGCGCCTGAGTCGGTGCGTCTCTCGGTCGGGCTCGAGGATGCCGACGATCTGATATGGGACTTGAGCAACGCACTCGCACGGGCCGTTCCAAGCGTCGCTCCGTCGCAGGCCCGCGCCGGTTGATCCTCACGACGCCTCCGCAACGCCGCGAGCTGCTCGACCGCGCGCGTACGATCGCGATGGTGGGCGCGTCCAGCAATCCGCTGCGGCCGAGCTACACCGTCTTCTCCTACCTGCGCACGCAGACGACGTACGACGTGGCGCCGATCAACCCGACGATCGAGCAGATCGACGGCGTTGGGGCCTACCCGTCATTGCAAGCCTACGCGGCGGAGCGCGGAGCTCCCGATCTCGTTGACGTGTTTCGCCGCTCCGACGCGGTCGTCGCGGTCGTGCGCGACGCGATCGCCGCCGGCGCGAAGGCGATCTGGTTCCAATACGGCATCGTCAATCCCGAGGCGATCCGGCTCGCCGAGGAAGCCGGCCTCGACGTCGTCGTCGACCGCTGCGTCAAGGTCGAGCACGCGCGCTTCTGCCGAGGTCTGGCGACGGCCGGAATGAACAGCGGCGTCATCACCTCGCGCCGGCGGGGGCGCTAGCTACGGACTGATCGCCGCTCCGAGCGGATCGTTAAAGACCTTGTTGATTTGTTTGGTCGGCTTCCCGCCGCCGGGGTACTTGTAGAAACCGACAAAGCCGCCGCTGCTGCCCTGGCCGTAGAGCGAGTTGGGACCGGCCACGGTGTCGCCGTCAATCCAAAAGCCGGCGACGTCCTGCGAACCGGTGAGCTTCGTCAGGCCCACGATCTTCCCGGAGGCTCCGGTCGTTTGATAGATCGCCGAATCGTAGGTCGAACCGATCTGCGCAAACTCCTGATCGCCGACCGCAAGGTGCTTGCCGTCCCACTGAATCTGCCCCGGGAAATTGATCTTCCCGCCCTTGAGCTTGACGATCTGGAGCGACTTCTTACCCTTCGCGAGTTCGGCGAACTCGAAGCCGTAGTAGCCGGCGTGGGTGCCGTCGATAAAGAGGTTCCCCTTGTCGTCGTAACCGCAGAAGTAGACGATGGCGATCTGCGGACTGCCATATATCTGCGGCGTGCTTCCTTGCGCGTGCGCATAGACGGAGACGCTGCCGGCGCCGCTGCTGAGCGTCGCATGATTGGCAACGGCCAGATCGCCGGTCACGAAGTCGACCGAGCAGGTCTCGGCGATCTGCGCGGGATCCCCCAGCGTCGCGATCGGGGTCGTGCCGCCGTGCGCGAACTCGACTAAGTCGGCGGCGTTCGGGGTGTTGTTCACGACCCAAACGTCGCCTTTCTTATTGACGCAGAGGCCGTCGGGGTTCAGCATGTCGGCCGTAAGCGTTCCAACGAGCTTGGCGGCGGGATACGAGAAGACGAGCACGTCGTTCTGAAAGTAGGACCAGTTGGCCACGTAGAGCAACGGCTCGTGCTTCGCTTCGGGGAGCATCCACGATCGGCTATAGAGCCGGCGCACGTGGCCGAGCGGCACCTGATGGGCGGCGTTGCTCGCGCTCTGCGGGAGTTGCGTCACCTGGCCACCGGGTTGGGTAAGCGCGCTCGCCGGCGTGAGGGGCGCAGACGACCCGCCGCAGCCCGAGAGGAGGGCGACCGCGGCTACGAGCGGCGCGGCGCTGCTGTAAAAGCGACGTACGGAAGTCATATAAAAGCGAACTCCTTGATTTGCGGGGGGCCCGCCCACACTATTCCCGATGGCGCAGCCGAGGACCTAGACCGAGGCGCGCAGATCCTCGGCGTCGAGCGAACAGCCGCGCAACGATGCGCCTTGTTCGCGCCCGATCAGCACTAAGCCGTCGTCGAACCGCACGCCCAGGTCCTCGGTCTGGATCGCGACGCACGACGACCGATTGGCGAGATCCACGTGCACCAGCGCGCCGACGGTGCCGTTGGGCAGCGTCGCGCGATCCGGGCC
>JBARBD010000143.1:0-2703 GCA_049792675.1 Vulcanimicrobiaceae bacterium
CGAGCCCGCAACGTTTATGGAACTCGAGCTGGGCTGAGGCGCTACTGCGTGTCGACCGGCCGGTGCGAGGGCGGCTCGTGGAGGAAGTGCGAGAGCGGATACTTCGAACCGATCGGCACGAACGGTCGCGGTTGCTGCGTGAAGTCGAAGCTATCGTCGAGGCTGTTGGCGCGTTCGTCGGTGTAGCCTTTCGACTGCGGCCCGACGTACGGCAGATTGTACGCCTCCTCGATGAACTTGAGGATGCTGCCGAATTCATACTGCGTGTGCGAGACGTAGCCGGGACCCGAAGGCCCTTGCTTGGCGTACGGCGAGATGATCAAACACGGAACGCGAATGCCCAGGCCGCGATAATCGGGCTGCGGCGGCGCCGCGTTGTCGTACCAACCGCCCCAGTCGTCCCATAGCACGATGATCGCCGTGCTGTTCCAGTACGGACTTTCGCCGATCGCGTTGACGATCGACGCGACCCAGGATGGGCCCTGATCGCTCATCGACTCGGGATGATCCGAGTCGTCGATGCTGGGCGAGACCCAGCTGACCGCTGCGAGCTGTCCGTCGTTGGGATCGTTGAGGATCTGCGTTTGCGGCACGATGATGTTGGTGTTCCAGTCCGGCCCGTCGCGCACGTACTTGATCGCTTCGTAGGGCTCCCACATTCCCGCGCCGACGAGCTGCGTGGCGTAGTATTTCCACGAAACGCTGGCGGAGTCGAGCACCTGCGCCATCGTGTTGAACTGCGTGAAGCACGGGAACGGACCTTTGAACGAGTGTACGACGCGATTCGGCGTCACGTACGAGCTGAGCGTGCCGGGCGGCGAGTCGCAATCGTCCGGCAGAAAGCTGGGAATGTCGACTTCCGCCTTCTTCGGCGTCAGGTCGTCGGTGCCGGCGATCAGCGTGAGGTGTCCGGTGAAGCTTCCGCCGAACTCGGTGGGGAACATCGCGTCGGCGAGCACGTATTGCTGCGCCATCGACCAGTACGGCTGAACCAGCGATTGTTTGACGTACGAGTACGCCGCATACTTGTCGTGTATCGATCCGAACTGGGAGAAGCCGTCCATCTTGCCTTTGTCCCAATCGCCGATCGACGACTTCCAATCGTGCTGGAGATCCGGCCCGTCGAACGTGATTTGCTTCAGTCTTATCGTCTTTTTGCCGGCCTTGCCTTGCATCGGCGCGTTCGCGCCGGGAAATCCGGCGAAGAAGTTCTCGAAGCTGCGATTCTCTTGAATGATGACGACCACGTGCGAGACGTACTGGCTGACCGGATTTCCCGATGCGGGACGCGCCAGCGGCAGGGCGCCGCGCGTGGCGGCCGGGCCGCCGGCGGTGGACGAGCAACCGGCCGCCGAGAATATCAAGCCAAGCGACGCGGCGACGACTAAAGGCTTCGCCATCATGCCCGATGCTTCAAATTGGGCGGGCACGACTCCTCGTCGTTGTGAGGATTCTACGGTATACTTTTCGCCATGAAGAACATGCCCGCAAACTTTCGCAACAACGAAGACGTGAAGTACGGAATGTTGCGCTTAGTTGACATTCCCGCCGAGGTCGCCGCCAATCAGCCATGGTTCAACCAGACGCTCACGACCGTCAACGACGCGGTCGTGCGCCTCGGCATTTTCGAGGGCGATTTTCCCTGGCACAAACACGTCGAACAAGACGAATTCTTTCTGGTGCTCGACGGCGAGATTACGCTCGACGTCGAAGGACGCGACCCCGTCGTGCTTCGCCGACACGAAGGCTTGACCGTACCGAAAGATACGATGCACCGGCCGCGCTCGCCGCAGCGCGCGGTCGTTCTGATGGTCGAATCGCTCGGAATCGTACCGACCGGAGACGCCGCGTGAAGCATATCGGGATCGTCGCGTGCTCGGCCGAGGGCGCGGCGCTCTGCTACCGCACGATTTGCGCGGCGGGCGCCGAGCAACTCGGCGGCCACGCGCATCCGGAGGTTTCGATGCACACGCCCTCGTTCGAAGCGTACGTCGAGTGCTTGAACGCCGGGGAGTGGAGCGGCGTCGCGGATCTGATGATCGCTTCTGCCGCGAAGCTCGCCGATGCCGGCGCGGACTTCCTGATCTGTCCCGACAACACGATCCATCAAGCCTTACCGGACGTGCTTGCGCGAACGTCGCTGCCATGGCTGCATATCGCCGATGTCGTCGCCGACGAAGCGTGCCGGCGCCGTTTCCGGCGCGTCGGGATCATGGGAACGCGCTGGCTCGTCGACGGACCGGTCTATTCCGACGCGTTCGATGCGCGAGGTCTCGCGTATCTTCGACCCGAGCCGGCGGATCGCGACGAAGTCAACCGCATCATCTTCGACGAGCTCGTACGCGGCGAGTTCAAACCGGCGTCGATCGCCTACTTTCGCGCGGTGACGGAGCGATTGAAGGTGCGCGGCTGCGATTCGGTGGTGCTGGGCTGTACGGAGCTGCCCTTGGTTCTCGACGACGCGAACGCCGCCGTTGCGGTTCTCGATTCGACCCGGCTGCTCGCCCGGGCCGCGGTACGCAGAGCGATCGAGCCCGCGATCGATCGCGTCAATTCGGGGCGTTGAACGAACGTGGAGCCGACGGCCGGACTCGAACCGGCGACCTATTGTTTACGAAACAATTGCTCTACCAACTGAGCTACGTCGGCGAACGGCGCTCCTTCCACGGTCCCCCCGCCGCCCCTTCCCGCACCCGTGCTCCT
>JBARBD010000144.1:0-24405 GCA_049792675.1 Vulcanimicrobiaceae bacterium
GCCACGTAGCGGCTGCGGCCGGAAGCGAACGCGCCGACGGCCCGTTGCCGCACCCGCACCCGAGATACGCCACGGCGCTGCCGTGGCGACGATGCACGTGCGCCAGCAAGACGCCGGCGAACACGAACGGCGTCGCTTCGAAGAGCGCACTTGCCGAAGCCGCGAGCGCGGAGCGCAGGCTCTCCGGTGATGCGAGCACCGCAAGCGCTACCGCTGCGGCTCCGTAGAGTGCGCTGCGCACGCGGAACCATCACGCGCACCCTCCGCAATGGCTAGCGTATGCTCTTAGCGAACAGAGGCGCTGCCATGGCTGACACGCTGGGAGCTCCCCGCGGCACGCAAGATTTCATTCCGCCGGAATCGGCGGCTTGGAGCGCGCTCGAAGCGCGCATCCACGATCTCGCCACGCGCTTTGGATACGGCGAGATCCGCACGCCCGCGTTTGAGTCGACCGAGCTCTTCGTGCGGGGCGTCGGAGAGACGACCGATATCGTCGAGAAGGAGATGTACACGTTCGACGACCGCGGCGGCCGCAGCCTCACGCTGCGCCCGGAGTGGACGGCGCCGGTCGTGCGTGCCGCGCTCGAGCACAGCCTCTTTGCGCAAGGGATGCTGCGCCTCTACTACATAGGCCCGATCTTTCGTTACGAGCGTCCGCAAAAAGGGCGCTACCGCCAGTCGCACCAGTTTGGCGTGGAGTGCTTCGGATTCGCTGGGGCGGAGGCGGATCTGGAGGTGATCTCGATGGCGTGGGAGCTGGTCAGAGGGTACGGGATCGCCGATGCCGCGCTGCGCGTGAACTCGATCGGCGACGAGGCGTGCCGGCCGCGCTACCGCGCGGCGTTGCTCGAACACTTTCGCCCGAACCTCGCGGCGATGAGTGAGGACGCGCGCAGGCGAATCGAACGTAATCCGCTTCGCCTGCTCGACAGTAAAGATCCCGCCGACGCTTCCTACATCGAGAGCGCGCCGACGTTCGAGTCGCTGCTTTGCGACGCGTGCCGCGAGCACTTCGAGGCGCTGAAATCGTACCTCGAGCTGGCCGAGATCCCGTTTACGGTCGATCCGCGCGTCGTGCGCGGGCTCGACTACTACGGCCGAACCGTCTTCGAGATTACGTCGAGCGTGCTCGGCGCGCAGAGCGCCGTCTGCGGCGGCGGCCGCTACGACGGCTTGGTTCGATCGCTCGGCGGTCCCGACGTGCCGGCCGTGGGATTCGCCTTGGGCATGGAGCGGCTCTTGATGATGCGCGCCGCCCGAGCAACGGCGCAAGAGGAGGGGCGGCGCGGCATCCAAGCGATCGCGCTCGGAGCGCAGGCGCGCGCGATCCTCGTGCCGATCGTCACCGCCCTACGCCGCCTCCGCGTTCCGACCTATATCGACTACCACGATCGTAAGCTGCTCGCGCATCTGAAGCTCGCCGATCGCAACCGCGCCCGCTTCGCCTTGATCGCCGGCAGCGAGGAGATCGCCGCCGGCGAGCTGATGCTGCGCGATCTCGAGAAACGCAGCGACCGCCGTCTTCCGCTCGCCTCGCCGAGAGTCGTTGCCGAGCTCCTCGTAGAAGCGGGTATCTGATGGAAGATCGCCACGCCGAGGAGACGCAGACGCTGCGCGAGCTGCTCGCTATCATGCAAGAGCACGATCTCGAGCACCTGAAGATCAAGCTGGGCGACTCCTTCTACGAGCTCTCGCGCCGCGACCCGGCCGCAACCAGCCGGGAGGGCGCCGATCCGCCGCCGGCGGGGCCGACCGCCGAGGAAGCGGCACCTGCGCCGGTCGCCGGCGCGAACGTGACCAAAGTGATAGCTCCGCTGACCGGCGTTTTCTATCGCGCGTCTTCGCCCGATGCCGCCGCCTACGTCGACGTCGGCGACCGCGTCGAGGTCGGCGACGTGCTCTGCGTTTTGGAGGCGATGAAACTCTTCAACGAGATCCAGAGCGACTACGCCGGAACGATCGCCCGCGTCGTTCCGGGAAACGGCGAGCTGGTCTCGCAGGGTGAAGAGCTCTTCTGGATCGAGCCATGAGCGCGAACCCGTACCACGGCAAGCGCGATTTCGACGAGCTGCTCCGCGATCGTACCGGGCTCCTCGACGCGCCGCACTATCGCCGGCAAGTCGAGGCGATCGCCGATGCGTTCGTCACCGCGCTGCGCGCGGGGCGAAAGGTGCTGTGGTGCGGCAACGGCGGCAGCGCAGCGGAGGCGCAGCATATGGCGGCGGAGCTCTCGGGGCGCTACCTCCGCGAACGCCCGGGGCTCAATAGCGAGGCGCTCTCGGTCAACTCGTCGACGTTGACCTGCGTCGGCAACGATTACGGATACGACCAGGTCTTTTCGCGTCAAGTCGAGGCGTTCGCGCAACCCGGGGACGTCGTCGTCGGCATGACGACCAGCGGCAGCTCGCGCAACGTCGTGCTCGCCCTCGAGGCGGCAAAGCGCAAGGGGGCGCTGACCGTCGCCTTTACGGGAAACGGCGGCGGCCGCGTCGCCGAGATTGCCGACCTGGCCCTGGTCGGTCCGGACGGCTACGCCGCGATCGTTCAGGAAGTCCATCAGGTCATGGCCCACATCGTCTGCGACCTCGTCGAGCAGCGCCTCATCTTCGACGGCGGCATCCCTTGATGGGCGCGCTGATGGTTCCCGACGCGCGCACGCTCTTCGAACGCGCCAGCGGACGAAACGTCCTGGTCGTCGGCGATCTGATGATCGACGAATGGATTTGGGGCACGGTCACGCGCATCTCGCCCGAGGCACCGGTGCCGGTCGTTGCGGTCGCCGATCATTCGTTTACGCTCGGCGGGGCCGGGAACGTCGCGAACAATTTGCGAGCGCTCGGCGCGGGGGTCGCGTTCGCCGGAGTCGTCGGCGACGACGCGTTCGCTCAGCACGTGCGCGACCTGCTTCGCGACGAGCAGGTCGACGATGCCGGCGTTTTCACGCTGGCCGGACGCCCGACGACGCGCAAGACGCGGATCGTCGCACACAACCAGCAGGTCGTGCGCGCCGATTGGGAGTCGACCGCGGAGCTCGCCGATCCGCAGCGGCGGCAGCTTGCGGCCTTCATCCGCGAGCGCGCGCCGCAGTGCGACGCGGTGATTCTGAGCGACTACGCCAAGGGTCTGCTTTGCCGCGACGTCGTCGAGGCCGCCTCGGGCTGCCGGCTCGTGCTCGCCGATCCGAAGCCGCAGAACATCGGCCTCTTTGCCGGCGTCACCTGCGTCGCGCCCAACGCCGCCGAAGCCGCGACGATCACCGGCGTCGCGATCGTCGACGACGCAAGCCTCGAGCGCGCCGGGCTGCGCCTGATCGAGATGCTCGAGTGCCGCTACGCGGTGATCACGCGCGGCGAGCACGGCATGGCGCTCTTCGGCAAATCCGGCGAACGGCTGCAGATTCCGTCGGTCGCGCGCACCGTCTACGACGTGAGCGGCGCCGGCGACACCGTCATCGCGGTTTTGGGGCTCGCGCTCGCCGCCGGCGCCCCGATCGAACAGGCGATGCAGCTCGCCAACTTCGCCGCCGGCGTCGTCGTCGAAAAGCTCGGCACCGCGACCGCTTCGCCGCAGGAGATTCTCGCGCTCGTCGACCCGGCGCACGGGGCCGGATGAGTCCGACCGATCTCTTCGGGCGACTCTTCGACGTAGGCGAAGCGACGGAGTGGCGCGAGGCCCTTCGCGCGCGCAATCAGAGCCTCGTCTTTACCAACGGCTGCTTCGACGTGCTGCACGCCGGGCACGTCGAGTATCTGGCCTGGGCGCGCGCCCAAGGCGACGCGCTGATCGTGGGTTTGAACGAAGACGAGTCGGTTCGGCGCCTCAAGGGCGAGGCGCGGCCGATCGTTCCCTTCGCGCAGCGCGCGCGGGTGCTGCTCGCGTTGCGCAGCGTCGACGCCGTCGTCGGGTTCCCGGAACGCACGCCCGAGTCGCTGATCGACCGGCTGCGCCCCGACGTGCACGTCAAGAGCGATCAATACCGCGAAGACGAGCTCCCCGAACGCAGCGTCGTGCTCCGCCACGGCGGCCGCATCGCGCTCGCGCCGCATCTCGGCGGCGCGAGCACCACCGATACGATCGCTCGCATCCTCGATGCGTATAGCGGTCACCGCTAACGGCCCCGGCGAAGTCGCCGGCTGGTTGCGCCCGCTGCTGCGATCGCTCTACCAGCGCCGGCCCGATCTCGCCGTCTACGTTTTCCTCGTCCCCGACGATTTCGCGACCGGCTTCGAGGCGCGCATCCTACGCGAGGCTTTCCCGCAGGCCAGCGTCTTCGAGCCGAAGAGCTACCTGAAGTTCGCGATCGGCGGACGAATCGACGGCGCCCCCGAGGGCGTCGATCTGGTTCTCTATATCGGCGGCGACCTGCTCCACGCGTCGCGCGTCCACGCTCGCTTGAAAGGCCGGGCCGCCGCGTACAAGTTTTCGCGCCGCGGCTATCGCAAGCTCTTCGACCGCGTGTATGCGGTCGACCGGCGCAACGTCGAGCAACTCGAAGCATGGGGAACGCCGCGCGAGCGCATCGAGCTGGTCGGCAACCTCGCGATCGACGGCGCGCTGCTCGAAGCGAGCGCGCCGCCGGAACCCGGAGCCCCAGACGACGGCATCCTCGTGATGCCAGGATCGCGTCCTTACGAAGTCGAGCATCTCATCCCGTTCTACTTTTCGGCGGCGTTGCGCATCCTGCGCGAGCGCCCCGCGATTCCAATCGCCTTCGGTCTCTCGCCCTTTACCTCGCGCGATGCGGTGCGCCGCGCGATCGAGGCCGGCGGCCATCCCAAGCTCTTCGGCTGCAGCGGGCGGCTCGCGAACATCGACGGACGCGACTATCTGACGACCAGCGGCGACGGCCCGCTCATCCCGGTGCTCTCCAACGCGCTCTCGGCCGCACGGCGCGCCCGACTCGTGTTAACGATTCCGGGCACGAAGACGATCGAGCTCGCCGCGCTCGGCAAGCCGGCGATCACGATCACGCCGCTCAACGCACCCGAGCTGGTCGCCTTCGCGGGGCCGTTGACCTATCTCAACCGCATCCCGATGATCGGCGTCCCGCTCAAACGCGCCTTCGCGACCGGCGTCTCGCGCCGTTTCGTCCATCACACGCAGCCGAACATGGACGCCGGGACGATGCTGATCGCCGAAGTCCACGGCACCGTGACGCCCGGCCGCATCGCGCGGATCGCGCTGGAACGCTACGACGACCGAGCCTGGATCGAGTCGAGCGGAAGGCAGCTGTCGGAGCTCTATCGCGATCACGCCGGCGCCTCGGACCGGATGGCCGACTCGCTGCTCTCCTTGGCGGCGTAGCCGGGCAACCAGATGCGGATATCGGTGGTGATCGCTACCAAGGACCGGCAGGCGTACTTGGAAAGAACGCTCGCGTCGCTGCAGGGACAGCTCGCCGCGCCCTCGTTCGAGATCGTCGTCGTCGACAACGGTTCGACGGACGAGAGCAAGAGCGTCGCCGAGCGGTATCGCGGCGGCACCGTTCCGTTGAGCTACGTCTTCGAGCCGAACCCCAATCGCGGCAAGGCGCGCAACCGCGGCGCCGAGCGCGCGCGCGGCGAGTATCTGCTCTTCTGCGACGACGACGTCGCGCTCCCCACGGGCTGGATCGCCGCCCATGCCGGCGCGCACGAGCGCGGCTGCGAACGCGTCGTGAACGGGCCGATTCTCAACGTGCCGTCCTACGAGAGCCGGCCGAAACCGAGCCTCGCCAACTACTCGGGCGCCTTCCTCTGTACGTGCAACGCTTCGCTCTCGAGGCGAGCCTTCGACGCGGTCGGGGGCTTCGACGAGACGTTCGATCTCTACGGTTGGGAGGACACCGAGCTCGGCGTCCGCCTGCGTCAGTCCGGCCTGCGGCGCGGCTTCGCATGGGATGCCTACCTCTGGCATATCAAACCACCCGGCGACGACGCGCTCGGCAGCGAGATCGCCAAGGCGATCGAAAAAGCTCGCATGGCGCGCCGCTTCGTCGCCAAGCACCCGTCGCCGCGCGCCCGTCTCGCGACCGGCGCGCACCCGCTTAACATCTTACGCGCGCGCTACCTCTTGCCGGAGCGGCTGATCGCGCTCTATGCCGGCGTCGTAGCGGGCGGCCGCGCGCCGGCCTGGCTCGAAGCGCTGGCGCGAGCCCAGCTGCTCGACGGCGTCTACACGCGCGAGCTCGTTCGCGAGCTCGACGCGGCGCGCGATGGCTGAACGCGCCCTGCTCTACTGCGCCGGCGGAGGGATCGGCGATTCGCTCGTCGCTTCGGTCGTGGCCAGGGCGCTCCACCAGCGATTCGCGGCGGTCGACGCGCTCACGCTCGCCTCGCACGCCGCGTTGCTCGAACGCGTTCCCGACGTGGACGGCGTCTCGATCGATGCCGGCGACGAACGCGCGCTCGCGCGGCGGATCGCCGAAGGCGGGTATCGCGCTTGCGTCGTCACCTGGGCGACGGCGCGAACGGCTCGCGTCGCGCAACTCGCCGGAGTTCCGGTGCGAGTCGGTCAGGCGCGACGCATCTACTCGTTTCGTTTTACCGATCGCGTCGTCGTACGCAGCGAGCGAGGCGACGTGACATCGCATTGGTCGGATATCCTTCTGGATTTTGCGCGGGCGATCGGCTGCGATACCGGCGATCGCTCCTACCGGTTCGTGCCGACTGGCGACGACGAGCGCGAAGCCGAGGGGCTTGGCACGGGCGGCGATTTTATCATCCTCAATCCGTGTAACGCGGTCGCGTCGCAACGCCGCTGGCCGATCGAGGCCTGGGCGGTGCTGGCCAAGGTGCTGCAGGAACGATGGGGGACGCGCGTCTTGGTCAGCGGCTCGTCGGCCGACGCGCCGATCGCCGACGCGATCGTGGAGCGCGCCGGCGTGGCCGGCGAGATCGTCTCGATCGCGGGACGAACGAGCATCGGCGGATTCGGTGCCCTGGCGCGGAGCGCGCGCGCCTTCGTCGGGATTACGACCGGCTCGATGCACGTCGCGGCGGCGGTCGGCTGCCCGACCGTCGGCATCTTTCCCTTCCAGTCGGATTTCCCCGAGCGCTGGGCGCCGCTGGGCGCGCATACTGCCGTCGTGCGCCCCTCTTATCCGTGTCACAAGGGGGATACGAAGGAGCGGTGCCCAGATTACGCGTGCATCGCCAACCTCGACATTCCACGCATCCTCACCGCCGTGGAGTCGCTCGTTTCGTGATCCGCGCGACGATTCAACTCTGCACGTACAATCGCGCCCGGCTCCTCGAGCGCGTGCTCGATGCGTGTTTCGAGCAGACGATTCCCGATGAAGCCTACGAAATCGTGCTCGTCGACGACGGCTCGACCGACGAAACACCCGAGGTCGTCGAGCGCCTGTGCGCTCGCGCGACCTGTGCCTTTACGGTGGTGCGCCAGGCCAACGCGGGACTCGCCCGCGCGCGCAACGCCGGAATCGCGCGCGCCGCCGGCGAGCGCATCATCTTCATCGACGACGACGTCCTGCCGCTGCCGAACTTCGTCGAGGAGCATCTGCGCGCACACGCGAGTCGTCCGCAGGCAATCGTCCGCGGCGGCGCGATCACCGTGGACGACTTCGACGATCTTCCGCCGCCGATGTGGAGCATCAAAGATTACAGCGGCAACTACTTCTGGACGACCAATGTCTCGGTGCCGCTCGCGACCATTCGAAGCATCGGCGGCTTCGACGAGTCGTTCTCGGAGTACGGCTGGGAGGACATCGACGTCGGTTTGCGACTGCGCGCGCGGGGAATCCGGGCGGTTTTCAACCCGCGGGCGCTCGTCTACCATTACAAACCGCGGCCACGCGGCGCGAACGTGGAGAAGATGGTGCGCCAGGCGCGCGCGCAGGCGCGCACCGCCGCCAAGCTCGTTCGGCTTCATCCGAATTGGCGAGCCTACCTCGCGACCGGCGCCAACCCGGTGCAGCGCGGTTTCCACGCCGCCCTACGCCGCCTGCGCTTTGCGCAACGCTACCGCCGGCGCGTCGAGAATCTCGCCGGCGATTGCGAGCTGACGGCGGGCGAGCTTCGCGCCGCGCGCGCGCTCGCCGCCGACGCGTACTTCGACGAGTTGGAGCGGGCGTTGCGGTCGTGAAAATCCTGCTCTCGCGCACCGATCGTATCGGCGATTTGGTGCTCTCGACGCCGGCGATCGCCACGGTGCGCGCCTCGTTTCCCGAAGCGCACCTCGCGATCGTGACCAGCGAGTATAACCGCGTCGTGATGGAGCGCAACGACGACGTTAACGAGCTGATCGTGCTGCGCAAGGGCGTCTCGCCGCGCGCGCTTGGATCGAGCCTGCGCGGATGCGACGTCGCGATCGCGCTCGCCCCGCGCGCCGTCGACCTGCAGCTGGTCGGGGCGACGCGCGCCCCGCTGCGCCTCGGCTATACCTACGAACGCCGCTGGTTCGCGCGCCTCACCACGCCGCTCTACGTCAATCGCGCGATGGTCTCCGAGGCGGATCCGGAGTTGTGCGATCGGGATCCGCAGCGGATCGTGCGCCATGAGGTCGTCCAACTGCTCGACCTCGTCGCGCTCGCCGGCGCGCATCGGCGCGTCCTGGACCTGCGCTTGGACGTGACCGACGAAGACCGCAGCATCGCAAGCGACCTGCCCGCCGCGCCGATCGTGCTCCACCTGGGTCAGCGGTGGTTTTCCGGGGGGAGCACGCTTGCCGGGACGCTTGCGATCGTCGAGCATCTCGCTCGGCTCGCGCCGGTGGTCATCACCTGCCCGCCCGAGTGCGAGCCGCAGGCGCCGGTCTTCGAGCGCAGCGCGAGCGTGGCGCGTCTCTTGCGCGGTTTGCCATTCCACCAATGGGTCGCCGTCTTAGAACGTGCCCGCGTCGTCGTTACCGTCGATACCGGCGCGACGCACGTGGCGAGCGCCGTACGCAGGCCGACGCTGGTCGCTTTCGAACACCGGTACTTCCGCTTGAACTCGCAGGAGTGGTCGCCGTACGGGGTGCCGCACGTGCTGGTTCGCAAACCCGGCCGCGACGACGACGATTCGCTGCGACGCTTTCGCGACGAGATCGCCGGCGGCGTCGCCGGCTTGCTGGAGGTCGCCGCTTCATAGACATGCCCGAGATCTCGGTCGTCATTCCGACGTACAACCGGCTCGATACGCTGGCACGCGTCATACCGACGCTGCTCGCGCAGGATCTCGCGCCGGCGCAGTACGAGCTGCTGGTCTGCGATTCCGAGTCGGACGACGGCACCGCCGAGTTCCTCGCCAGCGTCCGTGCGCGCCACGCCAACGTGCGCCATCTGCCGGGGGCGTACGGCGGCCGAGCCGCGGCGCGCAACGCCGGCATCGCCGCTGCGGCCGGCGAGATCGTGCTCTTCAACGACGCCGATATCTTGGCGTCGCCGGATCTGCTCTCGACGCATCTGCGACGCCACCGCGAGCGATCCGGCATCGCCGTCGTCGGTCTGGAAGTGCAAGTGAATGACTTCGAGGAGTACCTCTACAAGCGCGACCATCCCGCGTCGCGCGGGCGACTCCACCCGCCCTCGCGAAAAAAGCTCTCGTGGCTTTATTTTTTGACGGGCAACGCGTCGGTGCGGCGCGACGACCTGCTGCGAGCGGGCTGCTTCGACGAAAGCTTCACCGGCTACGGCCACGAGGATCTGGAGCTCGGGTACCGGTTGAGCCGGCTCGGCATCGAGATCCTCTACGAGCCGCAAGCAGTGAACTATCACTGTCAAGACGTGGCGTACGGCGATCAAAAGGAGAAGATGCGGCTCGCGGGCAGGTCTACCGCGCGCTTCTATCGCAAGCACCCGGACTTCGCCGTTATGCTCAACTTAGGGATGACGCCGGTCTCGCTCGGCTTGCACTCGGTGCTCACTCGATTGCCGCACGCGCTCGGCTATCTCGATCGGCGCGCCGCCAGCTCGAAACTCGCGCGTGACCTAATTCTGCAATACTACTACGTTTCGGGAGTAAAAGAGGCCCTCCATGGCCGATAAGGTTTCATGCGGCGCGCTGCGCGCCGCCGACGAAGGCAAGAGCGTCGAACTCGACGGGTGGGTGAATCGGCGCCGCGATCACGGCGGCCTCATCTTCGTCGACCTGCGCGACCATCGAGGCGTCACGCAGATCGTCTTCGACCCACAGCATCCGAGCTTTGCGCAGGCCGAACACTTGCGTCACGAAGACGTGCTGCGCGTGGTCGGTACGGTACGCCGGCGTCCCGCGGGCACCGAGAACCCGCGATTGGAGACGGGCGACGTCGAGGTCGCGATCGCCGAGCTCGACATCCTGAACCGCTCGCTGGTGCCGCCCTTCCAAGTCAACGCCGACGAGGCGGTCGACGAGAACCTGCGCTTGGAGTATCGCTATTTGGACCTGCGGCGCCCGCGGATGCAGCGCAACCTGCGGGTGCGTCATCGCATCGTCAAGGCGATGCGCGACTTCTTCGATTCGCGCGACTTCTTGGAGATCGAGACGCCGATGATGATCAAGTCGACGCCCGAAGGGGCGCGCGACTACCTGGTGCCGAGCCGCATCTATCCCGGCTCGTTCTACGCGTTGCCGCAATCGCCGCAACTGCTCAAGCAGATATTGATGATCTCGGGGTTCGGACGGTACATGCAGATCGCACGGTGCATGCGGGATGAAGATCCGCGCGCGGATCGGCTGGTCGAGTTCGTTCAGCTCGACGTCGAGCTCTCGTTCTGCACGCAAGAGGACGTGCTGGAGACGATGGAGTCGTGCATGCGCTACGTCTGGCGCACGGTGCTCGGCGTCGACTTGCCGCCGTTTCCACGCCTGAAACACCAAGAGGCGATCGCGCGCTACGGACTCGACAAACCGGACCTGCGCTTCGGACTCGAGCTCGCCGACGTGACGACGGTCTTTGCGGGCACGGAGTTCGGCGTCTTCCGGTCCGTCGTCGACGGCGGCGGCGCGATCGTCGCGCTACGCTACCCCGGCGGCGCGTCGCTCTCTCGGCGAGAGTTCGACGCGCTTACCGAGACTGCGAAGGAGTTGGGCGGCAAGGGTATGGTGTGGATCGCCCTCTCGAGCGAGGGGACGAAATCCTCGGCGCAGCGATTCTTGACCGACGAGTTCGTCGAGCGGGTGCGCGCCGCGGTCGAAGCGCAGACCGGCGACGCCGTGTTGCTCTTCGCCGATTCCGGCGAGATCGCGCGCGCGGTGGCGGGCAAAATGCGCAACGAAGTCGGCCAGCGCTGCGGTTTGCGCGATCCCAGCACGTTTGCGTTCGCGTGGGTCACCGACTTCCCGTATCTGGAGCTCGACGAGAAGAGCGGCGAACCGATGCCGGCGCACCATCCGTTTACGGCGCCGGCGCCGGGCGACTGGGCGCTGATCGATCGGGCGCCGGCGCAGATGCGCGCCCAGCACTACGACATGGTGCTCAATGGATACGAGCTCGGCTCGGGCTCGATCCGCATTCACAAGGCCGAGGAACAGCGTAAGATCTTCGCGATGCTCGGGCTCACGCCCGAGCAGGTCGAGGACCGTTTCGGCTTCTTCGTACGCGCGCTCGATTACGGCGCCCCGCCCCACGGCGGCATGGCGCTCGGCGTCGACCGCATCGTCATGCTCGCGTGCGGCGAGGAGAACCTGCGCGAGATTACGGCGTTTCCGAAGAATCAGGCCGGCCGCGACGTGATGATGGACGCGCCGAGCGCGGTGCCGAGCGAGCTGCTGCGCGATCTGCACTTGCGGCTCGATTCCCGAGAATCTCGTTCGCCCGGGTAAAGATCGCGTCGAACATCGCGGCGGTGAGCTTGCCCGTGTTGGTGTTCTGGCGACTCGGATGATACGAGGCGATCGCCGTGACGACCCGCTTCCCCTTGCGTGCGACGAGCTCGGCGCCGTGCGCGAAGAGCGGCTTTGGCGGATCGAGAGTGAAGCCGCGTTCGCGTAAGACGCGCACGACCGCCGCGAAGCCGATCGAGCCGAGGCCGACCATGACGCTTAGCCGCGGCAGCGCGTCGAACTCCGCCAGCAAATAGGAGAAGCACCTGCGAAGCTCTTCGGGCGTCGGCTTGTTCTGGGGCGGCGCGCAGCGGGCCGCCGCCGTGATCAGGCAGTCGCGCAGGCGCAGGCCGTCGTAGCGATCGGTCGCGCGCGCCTGCGACGCGAAGCCCGCGCGGTAGAGCGCCGGAAACATGAAATCGCCGGAGGCGTCGCCGGTGAACGGACGTCCGGTGCGGTTGCTGCCGTGCGCGCCGGGGGCGAGGCCCACCAGCATCAACCGCGCGCGCGCCTCACCAAATGCCGGAACCGGCTTGCCCCAGTACTCGCTGTCGCGATGCGCGCGCTTCTTCTCGCGAGAGATTCGGACGGCGTACGCGCGCAACTCGGGGCAGCGCCGGCAGGCGACCACCTCGGCCTCGATCTCCAGCAGCGAGAGGCGCTCGCTCATTGCAGCGCGAGCACGTCGGCGTACTCGACGCCGATCGGGGCGACGACGTAGGCGATGCCTTCGTTGCGTTGCCAGATGCGTTCGATCGCGGCGCGCGGATAGACGACGCGAACGTTCGGCGCGGCCGGATCGTTGATCGCGCAGTCGCCGTCGCCGGTAAAACCGCGCAGGACGACGAGATGACCGTCGGAGCGCTCGAGCGGCGCGCCCGGCAGCTCGCCCTCGCGCCACGAGTAGGAGATCGCAAGCGGCAGGTTGCGTTCGATCAGGCGCTGCGCGTGATCGAGATTGCAGAGGTGCGCCACGACGCCGCGCAAGCCGAGCCGCCCGCTGTGGGCGACGTTGAACGCCCAGTTCCCGGTGCCGTTGTACGCGCGGTCGAAGACGGCGCGCGCGATCTGCGCGACCGGCTCGTCGATCCCGTGATAGGCGTGGATCATCGCGAGGCTCGCCGGACTGCACCAGCCCGACTCGTGGCCGGCGTCCGCATACTGCGATCGCGCCGGAACGTCGAGGATCAACGCTGCGCGGGCGTACGGCAGCGACGGGCGCGGACGCACCGCCGAGGAGAAGGCCACCAGGTCGAAGCACACGCCTGGCGCTCGCACCTCGATGCCGTCGAATAGCGCGGCGGCGCGGATGACGTCGACGTCTACCTTCGTCTCGCCGTGCTCCGGGCTGAACGACTTCGCGCCGGTCGGGTGCCACTGCGCGCAGTCGAGCCACTCGCCGTCGGGACGGTGCGCGCGCAGGAGCCGGAACGCGATCTGCCCGCTCGGCGTGTGGGTATTCCAGCTCAGCACGCCTTTACGAGCCGGCTCGAAGTAGAGCGTCGCGGAGTCTCCCGGGTCGAGTCGCTGTGCGAAAGCCGGTTCGCTCAGATGTTCCACTCCCATGCGTTCCAGGTGTCGCCGATGAAGGCGGCCGGGACGTAGTTCTTCAGGTCGGCGTTCATCGCCGTGTAGCTGCGCTGCCAGCTAAAGAAGACGGCGGGCACCACGTCGCGGATGCGCTCCTCCTCGCGTTGATAGAGACGTCGACGCGCGTCGCGGTCGAACGTGGCCGCCGCGGCGGCGCTCGTCCGATTGACGATCGGATCGTTCAGCCACGACGTGTTCGCTCCGCGCGGCGGAATGAAGGCGCCGTTCCAATCGCCCGAGTTGTCGGGATCGGGGCCGTTGGTCTCGACCGACCACTCGAGATCGTATTTGCCGGTGTAGAGCGGACCGTTCATCGCGAAGAGAAAGCTTCCCGGATAGTTGCGGACCGCGACGTCGATGCCGACGTCGCGCAGCATCGACTGAATCAACACCTGCGCCTCGGTGTTCTCCTGGTGGCCGGTCGTCGCGTAGATCGCGAGGTGCATCGCGAGCGGCCCTTTGTGCAGCACGCCGTCGGGGCCGGCGCGCCAGCCGGCCTGCGCGAGAAGGCGGCGCGCGCCGGATGGATCGTACCGGTACGGCGGAAGCGACGGCGCTGCCCACGACTCCGGAAAGATATCGGAGACGGCCGGCTGGTCGAGGCCGTGGAAGACCGTCGCGTTGATGCGCCGCCAATCGACGGCCTCGGCGATCGCGCGCCGCACGCGCACGTCGGCGAGCTGCGGCCGGCTCATGTTGATCCCGAGATGGCGCCAGTTCGCAATCAAGCGCCGCTTCACGACGATCCCGGAGATCTCCGACAAGCGGCCGACGGCGTTCGCGTTGACGCTGGGATAGACGTCGATCTCGTGCGTCGCAAGCTGGTTGAAGAGCGTGTTGACGTCGGGAATGACCTTCCAGACGATTTCTTTGAGTTTCGGAGGGCCGCGAAAGTAACGTGGATTCGGGACGAAGATCAGCGAGGTTCCGTGGCTCCACGCTTTGAGTATGTAAGGACCGCTCGAAAGCGGCGCTTGGTTGAACGATGCGGTATTGAGATTCGGAAGCTTGGCGAGCAGATGCGCCGGCATCGGCGGATAGGCGGCGCCGCCGATTGCGAGTATCCCGAGCACGGCGACGTTGGGGCGCTTCAGTCGGATTACGATCGTCGAAGGATCGGGCGCGCTGGCCGACGCGATCTGATCCCAGCCGTAGCGGGTCTTCACGTTGTTCGACGGGTTCGTGACGGCGCGATACGTGAAGAGCCAGTCGGCCGAGGTCAAGGGCGCGCCGTCGGCCCAGAGCAAGCCCTTGCGAAGATGGACGACGATCGTCTTGCCGTCGCGGCTGATGCCGCCGTTGCGCAGCGACGGCACCTGCGTCGCGAGATCCGCAACGTAGTTGCCCTGCGCGTCGTAACGAAGCAAGAACGAGTAGAGCAGCCCCGAGACGACGTCGGAGGCCCAGGTGTGCGCGTACATCAGGTTGAGGCTGTCGGGCTCCTCGTCTTCGCCGAGGCGTACGACGCCGGGCTGCGTCCAGGCGTTGCGCTCGCCTCCCGGTGCCGCGGCGTGCGTCCGACCGCAGCCGCCGGCGGCGAGCGCGAGGAGCGCGCAGAGCAGCGCCGCGGCGCGCGGGGCGCTCACGCCGTGACCGGCGCGATCAACGGCGCTCGCTTGACCAGCCGCGGTGCGATCTCGTCGTAGAACGCTTTGGCTCCGAAGCGCACGACGTCGTCGGCCGGTAAGCCCGTCTCGATGCGCGCCCGTGCGATCTCGTCGCGCGCTTCGCTCTCGCTCAGCCCGTGCGTGTTGAGCGCGATGCCGACGACCTCGGCCGGCTTGATCGTTGCCAGGATCGCTTCGTGGATTGCGATCAGCGCGCGGTAGCCCAGCGTCGGGGTCGTGTAGGTCTCGATGCTCGCGCGTCGCGGATCGCAGACGAGCAGCAGCGCGTCGGGCGCGCACCCGCTCATCAGCGCGAGCGTGACCGGTCCGTACGCGGGGTGGTTGAGCGCACCTTGACCCTCGACGAAGATCGCGTCGCACTCCGAGCGGGCCGCTTCGAGCACCAGCTGCTCGGCCGCGCCTGCGGCAAAGTCGGCGATAACGCGGTCGATCGAGATGCCCCAGCCGGCGATCACGATGCCGGTTTGGCCGGTCGGCACGAAGCGCGCCGTTGGTCCCGCAGCGTTCGCGGCGCGCACCATCTCGAGGGCGACCGTCATCTTGCCGACCGCGCAATCGTTGCCGACGCAGAGCGCGACGACCGGTTTCACGCCGTAGACGTCGCCGGAGAATATGGGAACCTCGGGCGGCTCGCGCACGTCCCAGATCGTCGTTCCGGCCGCGCGCGCGGCGTCGCGGAACTCGCGATCCGCAGCCAGGATCTCGTGCAGCCCGCTGACGATCTCGAGCCGCGCCGCGATCGCCTCGAGCACGGCGGCGCGCCACGAGGCCGGCAGCCCGCCGCCTTTGGGTGCGGTGCCGATCAGAAGCGCGGTCGGCGCGAATGCGAGCGCCTCGCCGAGGCTCGCAACGATCGGCGCGTCGCTCTCGAGATGCGGAAGGACGTCGCGCACGCGCTTCCCGGCGCAGGCCGGATCGACCACGGCAACGACCTCGTCGCTGCCGTAGCGGATCACGCCGTGCGCCGTCTTGGCGTCGGTCTCGAATCGCTCGAGTGCGAGAATCGCGTAGCGCCGGCTCATGCCGGCGCGCCGGCCCGGACGCCTAATCCCGGCGCGTCGGGGAGGACGATCTTTCCCCGATCGTAGGTGAGCCCGATGAACGGATCCTGCGCGACGAGAAACGGTCCGTCGATATCGGCCCAATCGACCAACGGCGAGACGTGCGCCGCCGCCGTCGCCGCGATCGCGCTCTCGACCATGCAGCCGAGCATGACCTTCATGCCCATCGCGCGCGCCGTGTGAATCATCGCGATCGCGCCGCGGATGCCGCCGGTCTTGCTCAGCTTGACGTTCACGCCGTCGACGCATCCCATCAAGCGCGGAAGGTCGCTCGCGACGAGCGCGTCTTCGTCGGCGACGATCGGGATCGCGACGCGTTCTCGAATCGCGCGCAGCTGCTCCGGATGGCCGGACGGAATCGGCTGCTCGCAGAACTCGATCTCGTAACGTTCCAGCTCGCGCAGCACGCGCACCGCCGTCTCGACGTCCCAGCCCTCGTTGGCGTCGATCCGAATCGCCCCGTGATACTGAGAACGAATCGCGTCGATCGTCGCAACGTCGTCCTGCGGCGCCGCTCCGCCGAGCTTCACCTTCAAGATCGGATGGTCGCCGGCTTCGGCGACCTTGCGCAGCGTCGTCTGCGGATCGGCGATGCCGATCGTGAACGACGTCACCGGCGTGCGATCGGGATCGAGCCCGAGAAGCGCGTACACCGGCTTGCCGAGCTCTTTGCCGATCAAGTCGTGGAGGGCGAGATCGAGACCGCCGCGCGCCGCCGCCGGAATTCCCTCGTGCAACAGATCCTCGAGGCGATATGGATCGCCGACCGAGGGTTGGTGCGCCTCGAAATACTGCGCCACGCTCTCGACCGATTCGCCGTAGCGTTCGATCGGAGTCGCTTCGCCGAGCCCTTCGCGGTCGCCGGCGGTGACGCGGACCAAGGCCGTGCGCGCGACGAGCTCCTCACCGCGTGCGATTTTGAAGGGGTGGACGAGCGGCAGCTCGAGCGGCGTAACGGAGACGCGGATCGCGGACATTCGGCGCTCTTCCACCGGGCGCACGGCGTTCCCCGGCGTCGCGCGGTTGCCGCTTGACCGCAATGGTACTGTAGAGGGGCTCGACTGCGTTTGGCGCGCAGCGCACATAGGTACCGAACCGACTTATATGACCTAGGGAGCACAAGCTCCGGATACGAGGGATTGGCTGGGCTATATGCCTGCCGGACCGGCGCCCGGGCCGCACCCACCTGCGAGAATGCAGGTTCGAACACCGCGTGCGGAAGACGCTATCTGCGGTCGAGCATCTCCTCTCGCTGCGCCAACGCCCGGCGCCAGCGGTGCAGCGCTTCCTTCAGTTCGCCGGCGCTCGCGGCGCCGTCGTGCCGGTCGAGCGCCAGATGCCCGCGAAATCCCGAGAACGCCGCGATCGTCTCCTCGATCGAGCGATCGTCGTGCGCGTCAATCGCGCTCCAGAGCAAGACCGTGTTCGGCTCCAGTGCGACCCGGTCCACGTTTGCCTCCAGCCGCAGCGGTTCCGGGCCGAAGCGAAGCCACGCCGAGTCCGCCTCTTTTGCGACGCGCTTGAAGTCGTGCGCGGCGGCCGCGAACGTCTCAGGTGCGTTGCGGACGGCGAGCGTTACGTTCGCGGCCTTGGCGATCGAAGTCGCGACGTTGAGCCGAGCCAGCTGGTCGGTCCACGACGAGTCGACCTCGCGCGCCAGGGGAGCCGCGACGAGCGGAGCACCGAGTGCGACCGCCTGCCGGAGCACGTCGCCGACGCCGTCTCGCCCCGAGGTAAAGAACGCCGCATCGGCAAGCGCCGCGATCGTAAGCCCGCGGTCGGCCGCCATCTTCTTGACCTGCGCGAGGTAGTCGTCGTCGGTCCGCGGAAAATGCCGCACGTCTAAGACGACGCCGTCGCAAGCCAACTCGCGAGCGCACAGATCGAGGAACTCGAGTTGCGTGAGATCGCCCGACTCGAAATCGCGGTGGAGTGAGCTGCTCGCGCAAGCCAGCTTCATCGGCGTCGGACGTTCGACCGCCGCTTCTTCCGCACCCTCGCCGCTGGACATGCATGCAAGATGAGAATAGCCGTTGGCGCCGATCACGCCGGATTCGAATATAAAGATCGCATCGCGCAGATCTTGCGCGACAAAGGCCACGACGTGCTCGACTTCGGCACGCACGATCCGACCCCGGTCGACTATCCGCAATACGGCTACGCCGTGGGCGAGGCGGTCGCGACGGGGCAAGCCGATCGGGGGATCCTCGTCTGCGGATCGAGCCTGGGCATCGCGATGGCGGCGAACAAGGTTCCGGGCATCCGCTGCGCGCCGGTGACGGAGCCGTACTCGGCCGAACTCGCTCGGCGCCATAACGACGCAAACGTGATGGCTTTTTCGGAGCGCCTCACCGGGTGGGAGATGGTCGAGCGCATGATCGACGTCTATCTCGAAACGCCCTTCGACGGCGGCCGGCACGCCTATCGCACCGAACAGCTCTTCGAATTCGGCGACTCGCAGCGCGAACGAACCCTCAAGGCGATCGAGCGCGGCGCGGTAACCGACGCGCAAACGCCAAAGGAGCTGCTCGCTACGTCGTAGCGAACGAGGAACGCGTGGAAATACTCACCAGCAGTCACGTCGAGGCCGGCGATCCGGAGCTCTACGCCACGATCGCCGCCGAAGAGCGGCGCCAGCGCGAGAATCTCGAGCTGATCGCCTCGGAGAACTATGCAAGCAAAGCCGTGCGCGAAGCGACCGGCTGCGTGATGACCAACAAGTACGCCGAGGGGTATCCGGGTAAGCGGTACTATGGCGGATGCGAATGGGTCGACGTTGCCGAGCGCCTCGCGCTCGAGCGGGTCAAGAAGATATTCGGAAGCGATCACGCCAACGTGCAGCCGCACTCCGGCGCGCAAGCAAATATGGCGGTCTTCATGTCGGTCCTGCAGCCGGGCGAGACCGTGCTGGGGATGTCGCTGGCGCACGGCGGCCATCTCACGCACGGAACGAAGGTGAGCTTCTCCGGCAAACTCTACAACGCGGTCGCCTACGGCGTGCGCCGAGATACCGAACTGATCGACTTCGACCAAGTGCGCTCGATGGCGCGCGAACACCGGCCCAAGCTGATCGTCGCCGGCGCGAGCGCATATCCCCGGATTATGGAGTACGCGCCGTTTGCCGAGATCGCGCGCGAGGTCGGCGCCGCGCTGCTGGTCGACTTCGCGCACGTCGCCGGGCTCGTTGCAGCCGGTCTGCATCCCTCACCGGTGCCGCTCGCCGATTTCGTGACCTCGACCACCCACAAGACGATGCGCGGCCCGCGCGGCGGCTTCGTGCTCTGCACCGAGAAATGGGCGCGGCCGGTCGACAAAGCGGTCTTCCCCGGCATCCAAGGCGGCCCGCTGATGCACGTGATCGCCGCCAAAGCGGTGGCCTTCCATGAGGCGCTGCAGCCGGAGTTCGCGACCTACCAGCGTCAGGTCGTCGAGAACGCGCGCGTCATGGCCGACGAGTTTACGCGCGCCGGCCTGCGTTTGGTCGCGGGCGGAACCGACACGCATCTGATGCTCGTCGACGTTTCGGTCAAAGGCCTGACCGGCAAGGCGGTCGAGGGCTACCTCGACGAGATCGGCATCACCGTCAACAAGAACGCGATTCCGTACGATCAGCAGAAGCCGATGATCGCCAGCGGCATCCGTATCGGGACGCCGGCGATCACGTCGCGCGGGATGGGCGCCGACGAGTGCCGCGAGGTGGCGCGCATCGTCTGCGACGGCCTCAAAGATATCGAGAGCCGCGGCGAGATCGAGCGCCTGCACGGCCGCGTCCGCGAGCTGACCTCCCGCTACGACGTCCCGTAAGCAGCGGTTGCGGAGGGCGAGAGGCGATACTTTACTAAAGGACGGGACATGCGCCCGGGTTGGGACGAGTACTTCATGCAGATCGCCCAGAGCGTCAGCACGCGCGCGACCTGCCCGCGCGCCTCGGTCGGTTGCGTCCTGGCGCGCGAACATCGAATCCTCACGACCGGATATAACGGTGCGCCGCGCGGCGTGGCGCACTGCAGCGAAGTCGGCTGCACGCTGGTCAACGAACATTGCGTGCGCGCGACGCACGCCGAGGCGAACGCGGTCGTCCAAGGCGCGCTCCACGGAGTGAGCTTGGATCGCGCGACGGCGTACTGCACGCACCAACCCTGCGTCGGCTGTTCGAAGCTGCTGATCAGCGCCGGCGTAGTCAAGATCGTCTACGAGCAAGCCTATCCGGACGAGATCGCGAGCCGCCTGCTCGCCGAGGCCGGCGTGGCGCTGGTCGCCTATGCGACGCTCGAGGGCGCGCGCCGGTGAACGTCCACGCGCTCAACTCGGTGATCATCTACGGGTCCGCTTTTGCGATCGCCGCACTCGTCAGCTGCCTGACGGCACCGTCGATCGTGCGGCTCGCCGTCCATCTCGGCATCGTCGACGCGACCGGCGAGGAGCGGCGCATGCACGCTCTGCCAAAACCTCGCTCCGGCGGAATCGCCGTCTTCCTGGGATTTGCATTCGCGCTCTTTACCGTGCTCGGCATCGCCTTCGCCTCGCCGTTCGCGTTGTTGCCGGCGGCCGAGCAGTTCGACGCGGTCCATCGGCTGGTCGGGCTTCTCTTCGGCAGCCTGCTGATTCTCTGCGTCGGCGTCTGGGACGACGTCATGCAGATGCGCCCGCGCAACAAGCTGATCGCCCAGATCGTCGTCGCCTCGATCTCGATGCTTTACGGATTCGTAATCCCCGGCGTGAACAACCCGTTCGATCACAACCCCGGGACGAACTGGATCGACTTTCCGCTCTGGGTCGGCGTTCCCCTAACGTTGCTCTGGTACGTCGGGATGATGAACGCGATCAACTTCCTAGACGGCCTCGACGGGCTTTTGGCAGGCGTGGCCGCGATCTCGAGCCTCTTTCTCTTCGTGATCGCCGTCCTGCACGGCAATCCCGTCGTCGCGCTGGTCGTGATCGCGCTGACCGGGGCGGCGCTGGGGTTCTTGCCGTACAACTTCAACCCGGCCCGCATCATCCTCGGCGACGCGGGATCGCTCTTTATCGGCTACGTCTTCGCGACCGTCTCGATCATCGGCGCAAGCAAGACGGCTATCGCGATCAGTATCGTGGTCCCGTTGCTGGTGCTCGCGCTGCCGGTGCTCGACACCGCTGCCGCGATCGTGCGACGCGCCACCAGCGGGAAGAGAATCACCGAGGCCGATCGCGGCCACTTTCACCATCAGCTGATCTTTCGATTCGGTTTGAACGTCCGCCAGGCGGTGTGGCTGCTCTACGCCGTCTGCTTCGTGCTCGGCGCGGTCGCGCTCGCCTTCTCGGGAGAGTTCACGCACGTCTTCCGCCATGCGACCTAAAGGAGAGTAATGGGACCCAAACTCAAGGTCATGAGCGTCTTCGGGACGCGCCCGGATACGATCAAAATGGCCCCGGTCGTGGACGCGCTGCGGTCGAATCCCGAGATCGACGACGTCGTCTGCGTGAGTGCCCAGCACCGGCAGATGCTCGACGACCTCCTCGCGCTCTTCTCGATAACCGCTAACTACGACCTCGATGTCATGACGGAGGACCAATCCCTCACCGAGATCACGACGCGCGTTTTGGCGCGTATGGAGAACGTGCTGATCGACGCGCGTCCCGACGTCGTGCTCGTGCACGGCGATACGACGACCAGCTCGGCCGCCTCGCTGGCCGCCTTTTATCAGCGCATCCCCGTGGGTCACGTCGAAGCGGGCTTGCGCACCAGCGATCGCTGGCTGCCGTATCCGGAGGAGATGAATCGAAGGCTAACCGGAACGATCGCCTCGTACCATTTCGCGCCGACGACCTTGTCGCGCGATCATCTGCTGCGGGAATACGTCTCGGCCGAAGACGTTTTCGTCACCGGCAACACCGTGATCGACGCTTTTCTCGAGACGGCCAAGCGCGCCGACCTGCCCGTGCCCCCGCGCTGGCGCGAGATCGATCCCGGGCGGCCGACGATCGTCGTCACCGCGCACCGCCGGGAGAATCACGCGCACATGCCCGAGATTTGCGAGGCGCTGCGCGAGATTTCGGAGCTGCCCGCGAAGCCGCAACTCTACTGGCCGGTTCATCCCTCGCCGCGCGTTGCCCCGGTCGCGCACGCGACGCTCGACGGCGTGCCGGGCATCGTCCTCGTCGATCCGATCGACTACGCGGAGATGGTAGCGGCGGTGCGCGACGCGACCTTCATCTTGACCGACTCCGGCGGCCTTCAAGAGGAAGCGCCGTGCCTGGGCAAGCCGGTCCTCGTCATGCGCGACGAGACCGAACGCCCCGAAGGATTGATCGCGGGAACGCTCGAGTTGATAGGCCACGAACGCGCGCAAATCGTCGGCGCGGCGACGAAGCTCCTCGACGATCCGGCCGCATACGCGAAGATGGCGCGCGCGATGAATCCGTACGGCGACGGTCACGCCTCCGAGCGGATCGTCGCGTGGCTGCTGGCGCGGCTGCGCGGCGGTGAGTACCCGCAGCCCTTTGCCGGCGGAGCGCCGGCCGGGGCGACGCGTGCGGCCAGGTGAGATCGCTCCTTCCGGTCTTGGCGGCCGGTGGGACCTTCGCGGGAGCCGCAGTGCTCGGGCTGCTCGTGGGCGCCCTCGCGGCCCAGCGGTTCGACGCGCCTCTCGCGGCGCCGGCCGGTTTGGTGATCGGCGCGGCCCTCGGCACGTACGGCGCGTTGCGGTTGCTGGCGCGGGCGATGCGATAGAGCGAACGCCTGGCCTGCCAGGCAAGCTTGGGGCAGGATATGGCCTTTCATCGACGTAGCTACAGCGACGCCGATTCGGCGGCGGACCTGGCCACGTACTATAAGCTCAAGCGGTCGGTTGCCGGCAGGTCGCTCCTGGTCGTTACCGTGATTGCGCTTCTCGTGCTGCCCTGGAGCTGGTATGCGAGTCTCGCGCTGGCGGTCGGGGTCTTCTGCGGGACGGCGAACATGCTCGCGATCATGCGGGGGAGCGAGCGATTGGTGGAGAGCCGCAGCGCGGTGCTCTTTGCGTTAAGTAGTTTACTGCGGCTGACGGCCTTTAGTATAGTAGCCGCGGCATTGGTGGCCCGTGGACCGTGGTGGTCGCTCGGGCCGTTTCTTGCCGGTTTCTTTTTCCCGCTCGCGACCTACGCACTGAGCGCGCCGCGAGCCTTCCAAACGAAACAATAAACGAGACCCGACAAACGCGTGCAAGAACAAATCGGCGAACACATTCTTTGGCACCTGCCCGTGCTCGGGCCGGTTCATGCCGATACGATCATGACGACGTGGATCGTCATGGTGCTCGCTTTGCTGTTCTTCGGCTGGATCGGCGCCAGTTACCGGTCGCCGTACGTCACCAAGCGCCAAGCCGTGCTCGAAGCGGTCTTCAACTACATCGCCGATCTCGTGACCAGCGTCTTGGGAGAGGGCGGCGAGCCGTTCGTCCCGTTTTTCGTAGCGCTCTTCATCTTCATCTTCATGCTCAACCAATTCGGCGTCGTGCCGCTGCGGGCGTTCAATCTTCCCGTCGGCGGCTCGCCGACCGCGGACTTGAACACCGTGGTCCCCCTGGCGCTGGTCGTCTTCTTTCTCATCCAGACCGTAGCGTTTAGAAAAAAGGGCTTCGCGTATCTCGGCCACGTCTTCAAGCCGTTCCCGGCGCTCGCACCCGTGAACATCTTGGACGAGATCTTGCGGCCGATTACGCTCGCCGCGCGGCTTTTCTTCAATATCTTCGTCGGAGAGCTGCTCTTCATCATCGTTACGTCCATCATTTTGGCGCGCATCAGCATCGGGTTCTTCAACCTCTCGCTGGGCGTCGCCGTCGTTCCGATTCTCATTCAGTTCTTCAACTTTTTCGTCGGAACGATTCAGGCATTCGTATTCACCCTCTTGGCAATCGTCTATCTATCGCTAGCGCTTGCCGACGAGCATTAGAAAGGAACGTCCTTGCATCCAGAAGCGTTAATTGCAGCCGCGGCGTTGATCTGTTTCGGCATCATCATCTCGGGCGTCGCCTTCGGTTCGGCCGTCGGCGACGGTACGGTCGCCGCGAAAGCGGTCGAGTCGATCGCCCGACAGCCGGAGGCGCGCCCGAATATCTTCCTGTTCATGTTCTTGGGCGTCGGCGTCCTCGAGGCGGTGCCGTTCATCGCGATCGCACTCTCGTTCTACATCCTGCTGGTCGTCGCGAAGGTTCCGGCGATCATTTCGACCTTGGTCAAGTAAGGCCGAATGTCGTTCCTTTCGATCGACGGCACGCTGGTCGTGCAGCTGGTCAATTTCGCGATTTTCTTCGCGATCTTGAACGTGGTCTTTTTACGACCGGTGGCCGCGGCGATTCGGAAGCGCCGAGAGTACATCAACAGCCTGGTAACCGACTACGATCGCTATCAAGCCGAGGCGCGCAGCTTGCGCGAGCAGGCCGAGGC
>JBARBD010000145.1:0-19943 GCA_049792675.1 Vulcanimicrobiaceae bacterium
TGGTGACGATCCCGATCCCGATTGCGACGGCGTCGTGCCCGAACGCGTTCTCGCCGAGCGGCGGATAGAGGTAGGCTGCGTAGTTTGCAAAGCCGATGTAGCCGCTCGCGAGCAGACACGGCGCGTAGAGCAAGAACTGCCAGTTAAAGAGACAGGCGAGGGCTTTGCCGAAACGGTCCGGCCCAAAGACCTCGCGCAAGTAGACGTACGTGCCGCCCGAGCCGGGGAATCGCGACGACAGCTCGGCCCAGACCAGCCCATCGCAGAGCGCGACGATTGCGCCGGCGATCCAGCCGACCAGCGCGAGCCGCCCCCCGAGCGCGGCGATCACGAGGGGGATCGTCACGAGCGGCCCGATGCCGATCATCGTGATGATGTTGATCGAAACCGCGCCGCGTAAGTCGATCGCGCGCTTCAAGCCGCTCATCTAGGCTTGGCCTTTTCGTGCGCCGAATCACGACGCCATGCCGAAGCACGATATCGCGCGTCTTCTCGGTTTGGAGGGAGACGTTCGCGTGGACTTCGTCGAGAGCGCCGCCTTGGCGGGAAATCCGCTCGGGGATCCCTCCATGCGGCCGGTGGCGGTCTACCTTCCGCCCGGATACGACGCCGCGGGCTCGCGGCGCTATCCCGCGCTCTACGTCCTGCACGGGTACACCGGCGCCGCGACGGCGATGATCTCGACGCGCCCGTGGGAGACCAACGTCTTTCAGTGGGCCGACCGTCTCGTGCGCGAGCGACGGATGACGCCGTCGCTGGTCGTGGTCGTGGACGGCTTCACGCGGTTAGGCGGCTCGCAGTACGTGGATTCGATCCACAACGGCGCGTATGCGACGTACACCGTGCGCGACGTCGTCGGTCACGTAGATCGGACCTATCGCACCGTCGCGAGCGAAGGCGGTCGCGCGGTGCTGGGCAAGTCTTCCGGCGGGTTCGGCGCGATGCATCTGGTGTTGGAGCACCCGGGCATCTTCGCGGCGTTCGCTTCGCACAGCGGCGACTCGTACTTCCGCTACGCGCACATTCCGGCGTTCGCGACCGTCCAGCGGATCCTGGAAGCGCACGCGTTCGACCTCCCCGCCTACGTGGCCGCGTTCGAGGCAAAGCAGAAGCGCCCGATGGCCGAGTATACGACGATGGAGATGCTCGCCTACGCAGCCGCCTACTCGCCCCACAGCGCGACCGCCTTCGATCTCGACCTTCCGTTCGATCGGCGAACCGGCGAGCTCAACGAGGAGGTTTTCGCGCGCTGGCTCGCTTTCGATCCGGCCGAGCGCGTCGGGACAAAAGCCGCCGAACTCGCTCGCTTGCGCCTGCGCTACGTTGAATGCGGGCGGCGCGACGAGTTCAACCTCGACGTCGGGGCGCGAGTCGTTGCCAAGCGGATCGAGGAGCTGGGTCTCA
This sequence comes from Vulcanimicrobiaceae bacterium, assembly GCA_049792675.1. Taxonomy (GTDB): domain Bacteria; phylum Vulcanimicrobiota; class Vulcanimicrobiia; order Vulcanimicrobiales; family Vulcanimicrobiaceae; genus Cybelea. Next base: position 1,405 of record JBARBD010000145.1, read on the forward strand.
CGGTGCGCCACGAGGAATTCGACGACGACCATCGCAACGTTGGATACCGATACGAAGTCTCGCTGCCGGCGCTCGCCGCCGTTTTGGACCAACAATGAAACGATTCGCCCTACTAGCCATTTCGTTCTTTGTCTTTTCGAGCAGTACGCCGGCCGTGGCGCAGGTTACGGCGCCGACGCCTGCTCCCGATCCGCATACCTACTCCGACCAGGCGATGACCTATACCGCTCCGCAGGATGCGGTCTTGGCCGGACGTCAATATCTCAGGACCGCCGACCTCAACTCAGACCTGCAAACGGTCGCCGTCTGGGTCTTGCATGCGGGCAAGGAGGATGCGCGAACGATCACGCTCTCCATGGAGGCCTACGACGGCGATCCCAACGAGTGGGAGGGGCAGTTCGAGAGCCAGACGCACAGCTCGCAAGACGGCACGCTGATCCGCAATAAGACGCCGATGTCGCTGCTCAACGGCATGCCGGCAACGTTCGTCGAGATCGCTACCGGAAGCGGGTTCGACTCGCGCAAAACGTATGCGATCGTGTGGGCCGACGGCGTACGCGGGGTCGTCCTCTCCGAGACGTCGCGCATGGGTGATGCCTCGGCTGAGGAAGCCAAGGAAGTCCTCAAGCAGGCGACGGCGGTTCGCTTCCCGTTCGACCAGCCTTAACGCCGCGCCGCGGCCGGTAAGGTCGCCTCTAACGCCTGGCGCAGATCGTCGACCAGATCGTCGGCCTCTTCGATCCCGACCGAAAGGCGTAGCAGCCCGTCGGTAATGCCGCGCAGTTCGAGGTCCGCCTTTGGAATCGAACCGTGTGTCATGCGGCCGGGGTGACAGATCAACGACTCGACGCCGCCGAGGCTCTCGGCAAGGCTGAAGTACTTCAAACGATGGGCGAAGTCGAAGGCGCGCTCCGGGCCGCCTTCCAAAACGACCGAAAGCATTCCGCCGAAGCCGCTCATCTGCCGCCGGGCGAGTTCGTGCTGCGGGTGCGACGGCAATCCTGGATAGTAGACCCGCGCGACGTCGTCCCGCGCGTCGAGGAACTCGGCGACGATCTGCGCGTTGCGGGCGTGTTCGCGCATCCGCAGCGCCAGCGTCTTTGCCCCGCGCATCGTCAGCCACGCGTCGAGCGGTCCGGGCACGCCGCCGGCCGCGTTTTGCTGAAACTTGATTGCGTCGAAGAGCTCGCGATCGTTCGTAATCGCTATGCCGCCGACCACGTCGCTGTGCCCGCCGATATACTTCGTCGTCGAATGCACCACGATCTGGGCCCCGAGCGCGAGCGGCTGCTGAAAGTACGGCGTCGCAAAGGTGTTGTCGACCGCGACGAGTTGGTCGGCGCGGCGCAGCGCGGCGATCGCGGCGATGTCCACGATCTTGAGCAGCGGATTGGTCGGCGTCTCGATCCAGAAGAGTTTCGTGCGCGGCTCGACCGCGGCTGCGACCCGGCCGAGATCGCTCATGTCCACGTAGGAGAAGTCGATGCCGTGGCGCTGCAAGACGCGTGAGAACAGGCGATACGTTCCCCCGTAGAGATCGTCGCTGACGACGACGTGGTCCCCGGCCGAGAGCAGCCCCAAGACGGCCGCGGTGGCGGCCATCCCGCTTGCGAAGGCGCTGCCGAACTCGGCTCCTTCCAGCGAGGCGAGTTGGCGCTCGAGCGCGAGACGCGTCGGATTGATCGTGCGACTGTAGTCGAAGCCCTTATGCTCGCCGATCCGCGACTGTGTGTAGGTCGAGGTTTGGTAGATCGGAACGATCGTCGCACCGGTCGCCGGATCCGGATCCTGACCGACGTGTATGGCTTTGGTGGCGAACTTCATTTGCGGACGACGTCGGAGCTGGTCGAGAGAAAGCTGATGATGTCTTGGCGCGTCAGCACGCCGATCGGCTCGCCGTCGTCGGTGACGACGATCGCCGGATTGGCCAGCGTCAACAGCTTGTAGGCGCGCTCGATCTCGTCGGATTGCTCGAGGGCTGGAAACGGGCGCCCCATCACCTCGCTGACCGGCTGATGGAGGATGTCGGCATGATCGAAGACGCTGCGCATGACGCCGACGTCGTTGACGCTGCCGGCCTGCTCGCGCCCGGACATCACCGGCAGCTGCGATATCTCGAATTTACGAAGCAGGTCGAGCGCCGTCTTGACGGTATCGTCCTGCTGTACCGTTATCAGGGGTGGCAGCGGCGCCTTGGTGCGCAGCACGTCGCCGACCGTCGCCCGGCGCTTGGCATCGGCGAGAAAACCGTTTGCGACCATCCAATCGTCGTTGAATATTTTCGACATATAGCCGCGACCCGAGTCGGGCAGAATCACGACGACGATTGCCTCGGGGCGAAGCGTCTTGGCGAGTTTGACCGCGGCAACGGCGGCCGTCCCGGACGAGCCGCCGACGAGCAAGCCTTCCTCGCGCGCAATCCGGCGTGCCATGAGAAACGAGTCGCGATCGGAGACGCGCACCATCTCGTCGATCACGCGCAGATCGACCGTCTCGGGTAGATAACTCATCCCAATGCCTTCGACCGCGTACGAGCGCGGAATATCCCCGGAGTAGATCGAGCCTTCGGGATCGGCGCCGACGACGTGAATCGCCGGGTTCTGTTCCTTGAGATAGCGAGCCGTGCCGGAGATCGTGCCGCCCGTTCCGAGACCGGCGACGAAATGCGTGATCGTGCCGCGCGTCTGTTCCCAAATTTCCGGGCCGGTCGTCTGATAGTGGGCGTCTGGGTTAAAGTGGTTGTGAAATTGGTTCGGCTGGAACGCGCCCGGGATCTCGGACGCCAACCGGTTGGCGACCCCGTAGTACGACTCAGGCGAATCGGCCGGCACGTTGCTCGGGGTCGTCACCACGTCGGCGCCATAGGCGCGTAAGAGGTCGATCTTCTCTTTGGACATCTTATCGGGCATCACGAGAATGCAGCGATAGCCGTGGATCGCCGCCGCCATCGCCAAGCCGGTGCCCGTGTTCCCGCTGGTCGGCTCGACGATCGTCCCGCCCGGCTTGAGCAGCCCCTGGCGTTCCGCTGCGGCGAGCATCGTAACCGCCGGGCGATCCTTGACGCTTCCGCCCGGGTTCATGTACTCGACCTTTCCGAGCACGAGACATGCGGCGCCGTCGACGATCTTGTTCAGCCTTACCAGCGGCGTATCGCCGATCGCTTCGAGCGCGTTTTCGCAGTAGATGGGACCGGTTGCGCGGGCCGACGGAACGCTGGTGGCCATAGGAGCGGCGGCTTCCGCGTGGCGAAGAGGTTCACCTATGAAACCGCGTCTTGGGGCACTCGCCGTGGCGATCGCAACGCTCCTCTTGGGAACCGCCGGATGCAACAGCGACGCGCTGCCGCCGGCTTCGGGATTTGCGACGGTCAGCGGAACGGTCGTCGACGCGACGACGAACGGTCCGGTTGCGGGAGCGGTGGTGACGATCGATGCGATCCTGACCGCGACCACCGACGCCGCGGGGAAGTTTACGATCGACAAAGTGCCGAGCGGCATCGCCGATTACGCGGTGGAAGCGACCGGATATCAACCGCTCGCCGCGAGCACCAACGTCGAGCCGGGAAAGCCGTTTCAGCTAGATCTAACGCTCGCGCAGAAACCCGCGCACTGACGCTTTAGCCGACGGCGGTCGATCGGCGATAAGCGCTCGGCGGTTTGACCAGCGTGGCGCGGTCGGCTACCGTGCGATCGACGATCGTATACACGACCGTTGCGAGCTTGTCGGGATCGTGGCGAACCGTTTCGGTCTCGCCGATTACCGCCGCGCAGATCGGCTCGACCCCGAGCTCGGCGAGGCGGGCGAGGTCGGGCTCGACCGGAACCTGTCCCTCTTGCGCGTAGGCCGCGAGCAGCCGCGAGGGCGGCTCGTCGTTGACGATGACGTAATCGCAGACGTGTTCGCCGGCGTTGTCGAGCAGCGCTTTGAGGTGATCGGCGGCGGTCATGTCGTCGGTCTCGCCGGGCTGCGTCATCACGTTGCAGACGTACATCTTGACGGCATGCGCGTCGGCGACTTCGCGCGCGATGCGGCTGACCAAGAAGTTCGGCACCACCGACGTGAAGAGCGAACCCGGTCCGAGCACGATCGCGTCGGCGTCGCGAATGGCGTCAATCACTTCGTCGAGCGGCGCTGGAGCGCCGGGCGGATCGAAGAAGACGCGCTTGATCGGCCGCCCCGCTTGCGAGATATTCGTCTCGCCTTCAACGATCGTTCCGTCGTCGAGCTCGGCGCGAAGCCGAACGACGCCGAGGGTCGCTGGCAGCACGCGGCCGACGACGTTGAGCACGCGGCTCGACTCCTTGACGGCGCGGTCGAAGTTTCCGGTCACGCCGCTCATCGCGGCCAGAAAGAGATTGCCGAAGGAGTGGCCGCTCAGGCCCTCGCCCTCGGTGAACCGATAGCGAAAGAGAGCGGTGACGAGCGCTTCGTCGTCGGCGAGCGCGACCAGGCAGTTGCGAATATCGCCGGGCGGCAAGACGCCGAGCTCTTTCTGAAGTCGTCCCGACGAACCGCCGTCGTCGCTGACCGTCACGACCGCGGTGAGGTTGCTCGTCCGTCGCTTGAGGCCGCGCAAAAGCGTCGAGAGGCCGGTGCCCCCGCCGATTGCAACGATCTTATAACCCTGCTGCAAGCGCCGCCCCGCCAACGCGTCGCGGAAGCCCGTGGTGGCGCGGCCGCGCGCGATCCGCACGACGTTACGCAACCACATCCAGACGCCGGTCGCCAGCAGCGCGATGCCGGCGAGGCCGAGAATCGCGGTCAGATAGGCCGGCGGAAAGTAATCGTCAACGATATCGTCGAGCATCTCGTTGACGTGGATGCCCGTCCCCTCGGCGATGAACCAGCGCGAAATCGCATCCACGAGCAGCACGACGCCAAAGGCGGTCAGCAGCACCCACCGTTTGACGCCGACGCCGGGAACCAACCATTGCAGCGACCGCGTGAAGCGCTCGCGCATCACGCCCGCCGCACGAGGTCGCGGGCCTCGTAGGTCAAGTCGAGACGGCGATCGTCCGCGTAGCGCTCCATCAGGCGGCGCGCCACATAGACCGATCGATGGTGGCCGCCGGTGCAGCCGATCCCAATCGTAAGCTGGGTCTTCCCTTCGGCAAGATAGCGGGGCAGCAGAAAATCGAGCAGGTCGCCCACCTTCTCAAGGAAGGGTGCGAGCGAAGGATCATCTTCGATAAATGCGCCAACCTCGGGGTCCTCACCCGTCTGGTCGGCCAGCGGTTCCTCGTAGTTGGGATTGCGCAAGAAGCGCACGTCGAAGAGCAGATCCAAGTCGGTCGGAAGACCGAACTTGAAGCCGAACGCGATGAACGTCACGCCGAGCCGGATCGGACGGTCGGCGAGGAAGGCCGCCGAGATCCGCTCCTTGAGCGTTCCGTGCGTGAGGCTGCTCGTATCGATCACCACATCCGCTCGCTCTCGCAGAGGGGCGAGCACCCGCCGGTCGGCCTCGATCGCCTCGCGCACCGATCCGGCCGATGCGAAGGGATGGCGTCGCCGCGTTTCGCTGAAGCGCCGCACCAGCAGATCGTCGGCGGCATCCAGGAAGAGTACGCGTGCTCCGTGGGTGCGCACGATGGCGTCGATCGCGTCCCGCGGGTTCCCCAGCCGGGCGTCGCCGCGGACGTCGAGCGCGATCGCAACCTCTCGGGCCTCTGAGCTCTCGAGCGCGGCGACCACGGAATCGAGGACGATGGGAGGAAGGTGTTCGATGCAGTAAAAGCCCAAATCTTCGAACGACTTGATCGCTTGACTCAAGCCGGCCCCGGAGAGCCCCGTTACGAAAACGATGCGCAGCGAACTCATATGAAGCTTTTTTCGCCCGAACGCGCCAACGCCCTCATTCCCAAGCTCGAACCGCTGATCGAGGAGCTCCTCAAGAAACGCCGGGAGCTCGCGATCAAGCTCCTCGAGACCGACCCGGCGCTGCACCACGCCGAGCCCACCCGGCGTCCGAGTCTCGCGGGCGTGCGCTCGCCGCTGCCGCCGCCGCGCTTCGGCGAGCTCAAACAGGAGATCGGGCGGCTGATCTACCGGATCGAAGCGTTTGGGTGCGTGGTCAAAGATATCGACCTAGGGCTCGTCGACTTCCCCGCGATGCTGCACGACGAAGCAGTTTATCTTTGCTGGAAGTTGGGTGAGCCGGTGGTCGGCTACTGGCACGGCATCGAAGAGGGCTTTAGCACCCGCCGGGCGCTCTAGCCGGCCGCGGCCTCGGCTTCGACCGGAATGAAGTCTTCGGCGAGTCCCTGCAAGCGCACGTCGCCGAAATCGGCGGTATAGGCGCCGCTCTCGGCCCCGGTGATTTCGCCGACGTCGGGCACGTTGGCAAGCTGCGGAATCTTCGCCCGAATCTCTTCGGGAATGCGGACGCGATCGCCGACGACCAGGGTTCCTTGATCGAAGAGCGCGTTGAGGTTCTCGAGCAGCATCGGCAGCGGAATCCCGTAGTCGACGCTGATCGCGCCGATCGTGTGCGTCTCGCTGATGGCGCAGTTCGAGCAACCGCCTAAATGGAAGCGCGCGAAGACGCGCCGCGCACCGGCGTGCAGCTTGAACGCCTCGTCAACGGTCATTTCGGGGGTAAAATGGGACTGATTCATTTCGATCTCACTTCGCTAGAACGCGCCGATTGCCCCACGGGTTGCGAGGCGAGGCAGCGCGGAGTACGCCTGTAAGCCGGATTCTGTCCCCACTGGGTGGGGGATGACCATCTCTCTGGGGCGCGCGTTACCGTGCGCCTCGGTGCGACATAGCTCGTTCGGATGGGCGTCCGTTCCGCCCAAAGGCGGAAAATCGAGCGGTCTTGCTTCGGGTGGGGTTTACCCGAGCCCGCGTCACCGCGGTGCTCCGTGAGCTCTTACCTCACGATTTCACCCTTACGAACGGCGCGAGCCGCCCGCGGTATGTTTCTGTGGCACTTTCCTTCGAGTCACCCCGACAGGACGTTATCCTGCACCCTGCCCGTATGAAGCCCGGACTTTCCTCCCCAGCGCCAAAGCGAAAGGGCGGTCATCCGGCGTACTCCGCGTCGCTAGTATACCACCGCGCGACGATCTCGGCCGAATCGACCAGGCGAGGCCCCGGGCGGCTGACGTACGCGTTGCCGTCCATCGCCAAGACCCACCCGTCGCGTACCGCGCGCAGCGAGGCCCAGGGGCGGTGCGCCGCGAGCTGTCCGATCGCGCGCCGCGTCGCGGCCAGATCGAAACCGCACGGCGCGACGACGATTGCGTCGGGATCGGCGGCGGCGATCGTCTGCCAGTCGAGGCGCTGCGAGTTTGCACCGGGGTTCGCTAAGATCGGCTCCCCGCCGGCGAGTTCGACCAACTCGGGTATCCAATGGCCGGCGCTCATCGGGGGATCGGTCCATTCTAGCAAGAGCGTCCGTCGCCGATGCGCGACGCCGCGGCGACGAAGCGCCTCGATGCGCGACCGCAATGCGGCCACGAGCTCCGTGGCCTCGCGCGCGCGGTTCGTGAGCTCGCCCAGCCTCTCGATCGTTTGGAGCACGTCGTTCAACGAAGCCGGCTCCAGGGAAACGATGCGCGGGTCTTCTCGCAGTCGCTTGACGGCCGCGCCGACGATCTCATAGGAAACCGCGCAGACCGCGCAGAGCTCTTGGGTGACGATCAAATCGGGCTCGAGGCGCTCGAGGAGCTCGGCGTCCAATGCGTAGAGACTCGACCCGGCATGCAGCGCGCCGCGAACGTGGCGATCGATCTCGCTCGGAGACGCGGCCGGCGCGAGGCTCGACGCGGTAAGCCGCGGCAAGCGTAACGCTTCGGGCGGAAAGTCGCACTCGTGGGTTACGCCGACGAGTTGATCGCCGGCGCCAATCCCAAAGAGTATCTCGGTTGCGCTCGGCAGGAGGCTGACGATGCGCGTGGGCGCTACTCTCCCTGCGCGAGTGAGTAGCCGCGCTCGCCGTTGAAGGTGTAGAGTCCCTCGGTTTTGATGACGTCGAATCCCGCCGCGTCGGCCGCGCGCAGCAGCCGCGCAACGTGTTCGGCGTTAAAGGGCTCTCCGTCGGCCTCGAACCGGCAACACCAATGATCGCTCCAATAGGTGTCGGGATTCCCGTTCGGCCAGACCTTGGTACCGCGATTGCTGATCGTCGTGAGCTTCACGCCGTCGACCTCGAGTCGCTTCATGACGCCCGCAATTTGGTCCGGATCGCCGTCGCGGCGATCGATGAAAATGTCGACGCCCGCGCGGAGCTTCATCGGCGGCTTGCCGGCCGGCCGAATTGCGAGGTTCATCTTCGACTCTTTGTCGTACTCGATAGGCGCGAGCGACTGCGGCTTCTGACCGAGACGCGCGATCACGGCGTCGGCGAACTCCTTCGTCCCGACCTTCTGGCGAGACGTGCCTTCCGTGTAGATGTCGTAGGTGTGGATGCCGTCTTCGATCGTGCGCAGCCACGCGTTGTGGACGCGCTCGGCCGCATCGGCTTGGGTGATGTGCACGAGCATGAGGATCGCGCCGTGGAGCAGCCCGGAGGGATTCGCGAGGTTCTGCCCGGCGCGACGCGGAGCCGAGCCGTGGATCGCCTCGAACATCGAGCAGTGGTCGCCGATATTCGCCGAGCCGGCCAGGCCGACCGAGCCGGTGATCTGCGCCGCCACGTCGGAGAGGACGTCGCCGTAGAGATTCGGCATCACGATCACGTCGAAAGCTTCCGGCGTGTCGGCCATCTTCGCGGCGCCGATGTCGACAATCCAGTGCTCGGACTCGATATCCGGGTATTCCAATGCGATCTCGTTGAACGTCCGGTGAAACAAGCCGTCCGTGATCTTCATGATGTTGTCTTTGGTGAAGCACGTGACTTTCTTGCGCTTGTTGGCGTGCGCGTACTCGAACGCGTAGCGGATGATGCGCTTGCTGCCCGGGCGCGAGATGAGCTTGAGGCACTGTGCGACCTGGTTGGTCTGGCGGTGCTCGATGCCGCCGTAGACGTCTTCCTCGTTCTCGCGCACGATGACGATGTCCATGTTCGGGTGCTTGGTTGCGACGTACGGGTAAAGCGACGAGCACGGACGCACGTTGGCATACATGCCCAGCGTCTTGCGGACGGTTACGTTGAGGCTCTTAAAGCCGCCCCCTTGCGGCGTCGTGATCGGGGCCTTGAGGAAGACCTTGGTGCGCCGCAGCGATTCCCAGGAGGCGGGCTCGATGCCGGTGCTCTGCCCCTTATTGTAGATCGATTCGCCGATCTCGATGCGCTCGAGCTCGAGTCGCGCGCCGGCGGCCTCCAAGATCCGCAGCGTCGCTTCCATGATCTCCGGACCGATGCCGTCGCCATAAGCGACCGTGACCGCGGTCACGCGGCCACGCAGCGGAACTTCGCGTACACGTACGGGTAGTCGTCGTAGAACCAGTTCCGCAGCGAGCGGCGAATCAGTTCGTCGGCGGTGACCGGGGAGGCGCCTTTCATCACGTAGTGCTTTCCATCAAAGAAATCGGCTGAGTACTGCGGGTACGACGCCATCGGCTCGAATCCGGGCAGCGGGGCGAACGGCGTCGCCGTCCACTCCCAGCCGTTTCCGATCAGGTCGGCGATCCCCCAAGCGCTGCGCCCGTCGGGATGCGCGTCGACCGGTTCGGGGTCGTAGCGACGGAAGCCGAAGTTTCCGTAGCGCGCTCCCGGCGCGTCGGATCCCCACGGGAACGGGCGCCCGGTGCCGTCCGGCGCGGCGAACGCGGCGCGATCGTACTCGGCCTCGCTTGGCAGGCGCAGGCCGGCCCATCGCGCGTACGCTTCCGCCTGACGGTGGGTGACGTAGACGGGCCACGATTGGGGCAGCGGAATCTCTTCGAAAAGCAGGCGCAGGTAGCGCGTGCCGTCGCGCTCGATCCAAAAGAACGGCACCGGTCCGCCCGCGTCGACGAAGCGCAGCCACTCGCCGTTGGTCACGGGGTACTCGCTCATGTGGAACGCGTCCACCGCGACGGTCGTGCGCGGAAACTCGTTATCCCATCCGAACGCGATCCCGTCACGATCGGCGCCCAGCGTCGCGTTCCCGGCGGCGACCAGTTTGAATGCGCCCGAAACGACGGGGTGGTCTTCGTGGCGCTGTTCGATCCGCCGCTTGCGGCCGGCGCCGAGCTGATGGACGATGTAAAGCAGCGTCTCTTGATGCATCAGCTCGTGCTCGAGGATCGTGTAGGCCGCCTGCGCGCGGACCAAGCGCGGCACGTTTGCGTCGTCGATCCGTCCGTTCGCGAGCGCGTCGATCACGCGTCCGTCGCACCGCGCCGCGAAAGCTGCGACCGCGCCTCGATCCGGCCAATCGGAGCGCGTGTGGCGGCGCGCTTCGGTTTGGTCGGCGGGATCGATGCCCCGCTCGAAGATGCGCTCGAGCCCCGCGTCGATCGGCGGCTCTCCGAGCCCGCGCTCGTTGAGCGTTAAGTAGCTAAACGCAGGGATGTGCCCCTCGTAGAACGCGAACGGGTGGCGCAGCGGAAGCGGGCGGTCGTAGAACGCCGCGTCGTCGATCAGTGCGAAGAGCGCCGCCGTGCGCTCGCGATTGCGGCGATACCGGTCGACCAACGCCGCCCGGTCTACGCCGATGCTGGTAATCACGTCTATCTCCTCGTACGGCGCTGCTTAGAGCGTTCCCCGTTTCTCCTGCTCGCGTTCGATCGAGACGAAGAGCGCCTTGAAGTTTCCTTTTCCGAACGAGAGGCTGCCCTTGCGCTGAATGATCTCGAAGAAGAGGGTCGGCCGGTCCTGGAGCGGCTTGGTAAAAATCTGCAACATATAGCCCATGTCGTCGCGGTCTACCAAGATGCGCAGCTCGCGCAGCACCTCCATCGCCTCGTCAATCTTGCCGACGCGCTCTTCGAGCTCGTCGTAGTAGGCGTCGGGGGTTTGGAGAAATTCGACGCCGTTCTCTCGCAGCGCGCGAATCGTTGCCGCGATATCGTCGGTCCGGATCGCCATGTGCTGCACGCCTGCGCCGTGGTAGAAGTCGAGGTACTCCTCGATCTGCGACTTTTTCTTCCCCTGGGCCGGCTCGTTGATCGGGAACTTTACCTGGTGGCGTGGATCGGTCATGACCTTCGAGCGTAACGCGGTATATTCGGTCGAGATATCTTTGTCGTCGAACGAGACGAGCTGCGAGAAGCCGAAGACGCGGGCGTAGAAATCGCCCCACGCGTCCATCTCGCCCCATCCGACGTTTCCGACGCAATGGTCGAGGAAGAGCAGACCGGGCTTGACGGCGGCCGTGCTGCGCTTGCGCGCTTCGACGAAGCCGGGAGCGAAGATGCCATTGTAGCCCGATCGCTGGATGAACGAGTGGACCGTATCGCCATACGTCGCAATCGTCGCCTTGACCAGGCGGCCGCCGGCGTCTTCGAGCGTCGTGGGCTCCAGTATGACGCGCGCGCCGCCGCGCACCGCCATCTCGAACGCGGCGTTGACGTCTTCGACTAATATCGCAACGTCCTTGACGCCGTCGCCGTGCAGGGCGACGTGGCGCGCGACCTCGTCGTCGGGAAGCAGGCTTGCCGTCAGGACGAATCGCAGCTTGTTCTGTTCCAGCAGATAGCTGACGCGGTCGCGCACGCCCGTCTCCGGCCCGGCATACGCCAGCTGGTCGAAGCCGAAGGCCGACATATAGTAGTGCGCCGCCTGTTTGGCGTTTCCGACGTAGAACTCGACGTAATCCCAGTCGATCTGCGCGAGCGGATTGCTCCGCGCTTCGGTCGAGATGCTCATGGCAGGCGACTTGGCGAAGGCGCGGTTCGGGCCCTGTCAAAAGCAGCGCTCATGAACACGTCGCCCCCCGCGACCGGCTCCGCGCGCAGCGCGCTGGCCGGGTTGATCGATTACGCGGGCCTCTTTCCGCCCGCGGCGCTCTCGCTCGCGGCGGCGCGCGAGGAGTACGCTGCGGCGCGCACCGGCCTCTTCGCCTGGATGCTTGGCCGATTCATCATCTCCGCGTCGCAGCTTGCGTCGCTGGAAGCGCGATTGGAGGAACCGCTCTCGGCGATCGTCGACGCCGGCACCGACCCGGTCGCATGGTTGCAGCGCGCGCAGGAACTGCTCGCGCGGATCGCCGCGTCACGTGCGGCCGGCGCGGCCGTCGAGTTGCTCGAAGTTCCGCTGCCGCGGCTGGTGCGCGATCGCGACACGTTCGACGCCGCGATCGGTCAGTTGCGCGTCTGCGTGGATCGCGCCGGCTTGGGAGATCTGCCGGTGTACGCCGAGATCCCGCGCTCCGCGCGCTGGGCCGAACTGCTCCCGGGAGCGATGCAGGCCGCGGCTCGCTGGAAAGTCTACGCGAAGCTTCGCTGCGGCGGCCTGACCGCGGACGCCTTTCCGAGCGTGCGCGAGGTCGCCGAGTTCGTGGCCGCCGCCGCGCAATCGCGCGTCGCGTTCAAGGCGACTGCGGGCTTGCATCATCCGGTCCGCGGCAACGATCCCGCGAGCGGCTTCACGATGCATGGATTTCTCAACCTGCTGGCGGCGGCCGCGTTCGCACCGCGCGTCGACCGCGCGACGCTGGAGCGCATCGTGGCAGAAGAAGACCCGCGCGCGTTCAGCTTCGACGATCTCTCGTTCGCGTGGCGCAACGAACGCATCTCGAGCCAAGAGCTCCGGGACGTCAGGCGCGACGCGTTTCACGCATATGGAAGCTGCAGCTTCTCCGAACCCGTGGACGATCTGCGGTCGCTGGGGCTGCTGCAATGAGCGACGCGCCGAGCACGACCGACCCGCGACTCGAATCCTGGGTACCCGTTGCCGCCGGGAGCGATTTTCCGATCCAGAATTTACCCTTCGGCGTCTTCGTCGCCGAGGGACGCCTCGCGCGGATCGGCGTCGCGATCGGCGATCGCATTCTCGACCTCTTCGCCGTCGCGCAAGCCGGGCTGCTGGACGATATCTGCGAGCCGGAGCTCTTGCAGGCGGGCCTGCTCAATCCGCTCTTGGCGGCCGGGCGCACGGTGTGGGTGCCGCTGCGCGAACGGCTCTCGTCTTTGCTGCGCGTCGGCGGGGACGCGCGGTTGCAGCAAGGCGACGCAGCCACGTTCTTCGTGGCGAGCGATGCGGTCGAGATGCGCGTGCCGATGGAGATCGGCGATTACGTCGACTTCTACTCCTCGATCGAGCACGCCACGAATCTCGGGCGGCTCTTCCGTCCGAATGCCGAAGCGCTGCTGCCGAACTGGCGCTGGATACCGATCGGCTATCACGGACGATCGAGCACGATCGTGATCGACCAAACCCCGGTGCGCCGGCCCTGCGGACAGCGCAAGCCGGGCCCAACGGATCCGGAGTTCGGTCCCAGCCGTCGTCTCGACATCGAGCTCGAAGTCGGCTTCGTCACCGGGCCGGGCAATGGACTCGGCGAGCCGATCCCCGTTGCCGACGCCGGGCAGCACATCTTCGGATTGGTCTTGGTCAACGATTGGAGCGCCCGCGACATTCAGGCCTGGGAGTATCAGCCGCTCGGCCCGTTCCTCGGAAAGTCGTTTGCCACGACCATCTCGCCCTGGATCGTCACGCTCGAGGCGCTCGAGCCATTCCGCGTGGCTGGGCCGGTGCAAGAACCGGCGCCGCTGGCGTACCTGCGCGTCGACGAACCGTGGGCGTACGACCTTCGCCTCGCGATCGATCTGCAAACGCGCACGATGCGCGAGCGGGGTATCGAAGCGGTGACGATCTCCCAAACGCATTTTCGCAACATGTACTGGAACGTTGCGCAGCAGCTCGCGCACGCAACCGCCAATGGCGCCGTCACGCGGCCCGGCGACCTCTTCGCCTCGGGCACGATCAGCGGGTCGACGCAGGGAAGCCAGGGCAGTTTCATCGAGTTGAGTTGGAACGGCGAACGCCCGATCGCGCTACCCGACGGCGAAACGCGAAGCTTCCTGGAAGACGGCGACGAGATCGTCTTGCGCGCCTGGTGCGAGCGGCCCGGCGCGCGGCGCATCGGCTTCGGCGCGGCACGCGGCGTTATCGAGCCGGCGTCGCTTCGCTAAACGCTGGCCGGGGCTTCGATCCAGGAACGGAAGTACTCGCGGTCCTCGCACTCGGTCGCGGCTTCGGCCAGCCCGAGCGGCTTGAACGTGTCGATCATCACCGCGATCTCGTCGGTTGACGTCTTCCCGAGGCTCGACTCCACCGCGCCCGGCTGCGGCCCGTGCGGCGCGCCCGCGGCGTGCAGGGTGATCGAACCTTCGCCGACGCCGCGGCGGCTCATGAAGTTCCCGCTGACGTAGTAGAGCACTTCGTCGCAATCGACGCTCGAATGATTGTACGGCACCGGTATCGCAAGCGGATGATAGTCGAAGAGCCGCGGCACGAACGCGCAGTAGGCGGCGCCGGGTGATTCGAAGGTCGCGTGCGCCGGGGGCGGTTGGTGAAGCTTCCCGGTGATCGGCGCGAACTCGTCCACGTTAAAGGCGTACGGATAGCAGTAGCCGTCCCATCCGACGACGTCGCACGGGTGATTCTGCACGATGTAGATGGCGTTGCGCCCGCCGTTGGTCACGCGCACTTCGTATTCGCCCTGCTTGTCGACGGGCGGCTGGAGCACCGGCGCGCGGAAGTCGCGCTCGTAATAGGGCGCGTGCTCCTCGAGCTGTCCGAACTCGTTGCGGTACTTGCGCGGAATCCTGACGTTGCCGGAGGTTGCGTAGACGAGCATCCGGGTCGGCGAGGACGGCAGCACGCGGTAGGTCGTGCCGGTCGGGATCACGATGTAGTCGCGCTCGTGATAGGCCAGCTCGCCGAACTGGCTCTCGATGATGCCGGAGCCGTGATGGATGAAGAGCAGCTCGTCGCCGCCGGTGTTGCGATAGAAGTACTCCATCGGGCGCGCGGCGAGCGCGACCGAGATGGCAACGTCGTCGTTACCGAGCAGCGCTACCCGCGAGTCGATCGCGTCGGTCTCGGCCAGATGCAGCGACTGCGTCTTGATGTGCCGGTTGCGCAGCGGATCGTTGGGCGCGAAACGTATCGCCGGACGCTGCCAGGGGCGAACGTCGAGCGTCGCGGTCGGCGGGCGGAGATGGTAGAGCAGCGAGTACACGCTCTCGAAGCCCTTGGTCGAGAACAGCTCTTCGGCGTAAAGCCCGCCGTCTGGGCGCCGGAACTGTATGTGGCGCTTCACCGGGACGGAGCCGGCGCGAACGTAGGAGGGCACGACTAGACGCCCTCGCTTTGCAGCTCGACTCGCTCGGTCGCGCAGAACCCGTTTTCACGGTGCGAGCCGTCGCAGAACGGCTTCGTCTGCGAGCCGCCGCAGCGGCAGAGCGCGACGTTCTCACCCGCAACCGTGTAGCGGTTGCCGTCGGCATCGGTCAGCGTCACTCGGCCGCGTACCAAGTAGGGGCCGCTCTCGCGGACCTTGATAATCACTTCGTCCATTGCGCCTTCCGCGTTCGACGTTGCCGCGCGACGGTCCGGCTACGGCGGCGAGGCGCTTGCCGAGATCGAGCGCGTAGAGGGTGAAGACGTAATGATGGGTGGTTCCCGGCGCGCCTGACGGGCTGTGGTATCATGGCGTAGCCATAACGGGGGTTGGGCTTCACGCGGCGTAACCTTGCGAACCCCGCCAGGGCCGGAAGGCAGCAACGGTAAGCGAGCCCTTACGGGTGCCGTGATCCACCTGGCCCCCGTCGTGGCTCGATTCGTCCCAAGTTTGAAGAGAGGTAGAGTTTGGCAGCCCTCTACGCGGCCGGGGCCGCATTTGCCGGCGCGCTCGTCGCGCTGATCGTCTACCACGCGGCGGTCGCGCGCCCGGCGCTCGAGCGCCTGCGACGTTTGGTCGAGGTGCACGACGGCTTAATCGTCGCCGGCGCGGGCGGCGCCGTCGACCGTCTCGGCTCGGTCGAGGCCGGCCAGGCCGCCGCGACGGCCGAACTCGGCAACTTGAGCCGGCGTCTCGACGAGCTCGAAGCACTCGCGCAAAGCGACCTATCGCGCGCTGGTTTCGTGCGCTACGACGCCTTCTCGGAGGCCGGGTCGGGCCTCTCGTACGCGCTTGCGTTACTCAATCGGCGCGGCGACGGCGTCGTGCTCAACAGCATCTACTCGCGCGAGGACGCGCGCACGTACGGCAAGCCGGTCGCGGCATTCAAGCCGACGATTCAAGCGTCGGCCGAAGAGCTCGAAGCGATCGAGCGGGCGCGTCAGGTAGCCTCGTAGAACGCGCGTCGTCGTGAACTTACTGCTCTGCGATCTCGCGAAAGCGCTGTACTGGGTCGTGAACGTCTACACGATCTTGCTCTTCGTCTACGCCGTGCTTTCGTGGATCCCGGACCTGCGCCGCGGGCGCTGGGCGTACTATCTGGCGGCGGTGATCGAGCCGGTGCTCTCGCCGATTCGCCGGATCGTCCCGCCCGTCGGCGGGCTCGATCTCGCGTTCCTCATCTTACTACTCGTCTTGCAATTGCTCGTTCGGCCGGCGCTCGCGTCGCTGGCGTTCAACAGCTGCATCGCGCTCTTCTAGGTCTACGCGCTCGAGTGGCCCTCAAATCCGATCGTCCGCACCGAACCGACGTCGCGAAGAACGTCCGCAACTTCTGCATCATCGCGCACATCGACCACGGCAAGACCACGCTCTCCGACCGCCTGCTCGAGATCACGCGCACGGTCCACGCGCGCGACCTCGAGGAACAGGCCCTCGATGCGATGGACCTCGAGCGCGAGCGTGGGATCACGATCCGCATGCACCCCGTGACGCTCAACTACCGGGCGCGTGACGGCGAGCTCTACCGCCTAAACCTGATCGACACGCCCGGCCACGTCGACTTTTCCTACGAGGTCTCGCGTTCGCTGGCGGCCTGCGAAGGGGCCGTGCTGATCATCGACGCCGCGCAGGGCATCGAGGCCCAGACGCTGGCCAACTATCACCTTGCGCTCGAACACGAGCTGACGATCATTCCGGTGATCAACAAGATCGATCTGCCGGCGGCGGATCCGGAGCGGGTGATGGCCGAAGTCGAGGAGCTGCTCGTGATGGAGAAGAGCGAGTGCATCCTGGCCAGTGCCAAGAACGGCATCGGAATCGAAGAGATTCTCGAGGCAATCGTCCAGCGGATTCCCGCTCCAAAGGGACACCAGGACCTTCTGCGCGCGCTGGTCTTCAACGCACAGTTCGACCCGTACCGCGGCGTCGTCAACTACGTGCGCGTCGTGGATGGCGAGCTCGCGGCCGGAACGCGCTTCATGTCGATGGCGCATCAGCGCGTCTTCGAATGCACCGAAGTCGGCGTCTTTGCGCCCGAAATGCTTCCCACCGAGCGGCTCGAGCTGGGCGGCGTCGGTTATGTGATCGCCAACATGAAGTCGCTCGGCGACGTGGACGTCGGCGACACGATCACCTCGGCGAGCGCGCCGGCGCACGTCGCGCTCCCTGGATATCGCAAAGCCGTGCCGATGGTCTACTGCGGCCTCTATCCCAACGAAGGCGACTACGACGGCCTGCGCGACGCGCTCGAGAAGCTAAAGCTCAACGACGCGGCCCTCGTCTACGAACCGGAGACCTCGGCGGCGCTGGGTTTCGGCTTCCGCTGTGGCTTCCTCGGGCTGCTGCATATGGAGATCGTGCAGGAGCGGCTCGAGCGCGATTACGGGCTCGACCTCATCGCGACCTCGCCCTCGGTCGTCTTTCGCGTTACGCACAACGACGGGACCGTCGCAACGATCGACAACCCGTCGAAGCTGCCGGCTCCAAACGCATTGCGCTCGATCGAGGAGCCCTACGTAAAGGCCACGATGATCTCACCGCCCGAGTACGTCGGCGCGATCATGGAGATCACGCAGAACCGTCGCGGAACGCTCGATACGATGGAATACCTCCACGACGGCCGGGTCATCCTAACGTACGAGATGCCGCTGATCGAAGTCATCGTGGACTTCTTCGATCTGCTCAAATCGCGCACCAAGGGCTACGCCTCGCTCGATTACGACGTGATCGGGTATCGCGAGGGCGATCTCGCGAAGCTGGAGATCATGCTTAACGGCGAGGCGGTCGACGCGCTGTCGTCCATCGTCGCCCGCGACAAGGCCGTCGCGCGCGGGCGCGCGCTCACCGAGAAGCTCAAGCAGCTGATCCCGCGCCAGATGTTCGAGGTGCCGATCCAGGCCGCTATCGGCGGGAAGATCGTCGCACGCGAGACGGTGAGCGCTATGCGCAAGAACGTGCTCTCGAAGTGCTACGGCGGAGACATCACGCGCAAGCGCAAGCTGCTCGAGAAGCAAAAGGTCGGCAAAGAGCGCATGAAGCGCGTCGGCAAGGTCGAGCTTCCGCAGGAAGCGTTCATGGCGGTGCTCCGCCTGGATAGCTGATGAAGGTCTTCGTCGCGACCAGCAATCCGGGAAAGCTGCGCGAGCTCAAGGCGATCTTCGCCAAGTCACCGCTGCAGCTGGCTGCGCCGCGCAAGCACCTCGCGGTCGTCGAAGATGCGAGCAGCTATCTCGGAAACGCGCTGCTCAAAGCCCAGGCGCTGGCGGCGTCGCTGCGCGAGCGCGGGGTCGCGGCGGCGGCGCTCGCCGACGACAGCGG
>JBARBD010000146.1:0-1954 GCA_049792675.1 Vulcanimicrobiaceae bacterium
AACGGTATACCAGTTGCGATTCATCACGCCGATGCCGTTGGACGGCGACGAGGGACCGCACCACGCGTTGTCGTCTTGCAGACCGATGCAGACGCGGTAATCCAGGCGCAGCGGCCCCAGCCCGACGTGATACGGCTGCGCGAACGGCAGATCGTACGGCTGCCAGAAATTGTTTCCGCCGTCGTTCGAGACGATCACGCCTTCGTCGTTGCCGTTGACGATGCGCCGGCCGTCGGCAGACCACCAGACGTCGTGGTAGTCCCAGCCGCCGCCGGTGGCAATTGGATGAAACGAACGTCCGCCGTCGGTGCTCATCGAGAGGATCAGGGAGACGTTGATGACCCGGTCGGGATTCGCCGGGTCCACGAAGACGCTGCTGAAGTAGAAGGGGCGCGCGCCGAGGAGCGGGCTGTGCGGCATCTTCTTCCAGGTCGCGCCGCCGTCGTCGGAACGCCACAGTTCGCCGGCGCGCGATTGCACGATCGCGTAGACGCGCCCGCGCGTTCCCGCCGCCAGGCCGATGCGCCCGGTGGGGCCGGCCGGCAGACCGTTTCCGGCGAGCTTCCTCCACGAGCTGCCGCCGTCGTCCGAGCGATAGATCCCGCCCAGCGGTCCGCCGCTGTCGAGCGTCCACGGCCTGCGCCGGAACTGCCAGACGCCCGCGAAGAGCGTCGAGGGATGCCCGGGCACGCGGACCAGCGACGAGACGCCGCTCGACGCGCCGACGAAGAGCGTGCGCGCCCAATGCGCGCCGCCGTCGCGCGTGACGAAGACGCCGCGATTGACGTCGTCGGCAGAGACGCGCCCGAGCACGCCGACCGCGACCACCGTGCGATCGCGCGGATCGACCGAAATCGCGGAGATGTGCGCCGACGCTTCGAGCCCGGCGCGGTGCCAATGCGCGCCGCCGTCGGTCGAGCGATAGATGCCGTCGCCCGACTCCGCGTCGTTGCGCGGATTTCGCTCGCCCGTCCCAACCCAGACCTCGCTATCGCTCTGCGGCGCAATCGCGATCGCGCCGATCGGGGCGACGCGCTCTCCGTCGAAGACCGGGCGCCACGACGCGCCGCCGTCGGTCGTCTTGAAGACGCCGCCGCCGGCTCCGCCGGCAAAGTAGAGGAACGGGTCGCGATTGCTCCCGGCGACCGCCGGACTGCGCCCGCCGCTGATCGCGGGGCCGATCTCCCGGTACTGCAGGCCGGCAAAGGCGCCGGAAACGGCGTCGGC
Organism: Vulcanimicrobiaceae bacterium; assembly: GCA_049792675.1. Classification (GTDB taxonomy): domain Bacteria; phylum Vulcanimicrobiota; class Vulcanimicrobiia; order Vulcanimicrobiales; family Vulcanimicrobiaceae; genus Cybelea. Next base: position 1,228 of record JBARBD010000146.1, read on the forward strand.
GGCTGCCGCGACCGGTAGCGCCAGCAGCGCGAGCATAATGAGGGCGGCCCGGCGAGCGTGCATCGGTCTCTCTTTTAGCCACCTCGGGCGCGCCGCCTCTCACCAGGAGGGCGCCGCGCCGAACCGTAAGGCGCTCGTGAATGCTCGACATCGAGAGCGGCGCGATCCAGGCGTACTTCTTGTTCGACGTCGCCGATACGATCGACTTAGTGCGCATGAGCGCGCTCGGCGGCGACATGCGCGCGCCGGCGGCGCTCCCGCTGCGTCCGCACGCGTCGCCGGCCTACCTGCAGTTCCCCGTTCCACCGCTGGTCGCAAACTTGCCGGATACCGATTTCGACGGCCGCCGCGCCTCGGTCCGGCTCAAGCTCTACGATTACGGCGTCGTCTCGTTACGCTTGAGCTTTCCGGCGGCGGGGAGTTGGAACGATCTTACGATCCTGGCCGATCGCGCGCGCACCGACGACCGGCTCGCGGAGTTCGCGCAAGCGACGGTCACGCGCATCTGCGAAGAACACCCGCTCGCCTTCGACAAACGCCATCCGGCGCTGGTCGAGGATTACTTCATCGTCGAGATCGAGCGCTTCACCGAGAGCGTGGATGCCGAGACGCTCCTCGACGATCACCATGCGGCGCTGGCCGGGCTGTTGCTGGGCGAACGCAAGCGCCTGGCGGCAAGCGAAGCGGAAGAGGCGCTGCGCATGCGCTTCTCCTACCACGACGACGA
>JBARBD010000147.1:0-3440 GCA_049792675.1 Vulcanimicrobiaceae bacterium
GAGTAAGGCCGCGCCGCCGCGCCCGGTCGAAGTACGCCCGACGCCCGTGCCGGCAGCCCCGACGCCCGCGCCCAAGTCGCGCACCGCGCCGAACATCAACGCCAAGCTGCGCGCGATGCTGCCCAACAACCCGGTGAGCCCAACCTCGAAGCAGTATACGCCGACGATATCGCTGCACGGCCGACTCGAACCGACGCCGCCTCCCGACGTTCTGGCAAAGACGCGCTACTTCTACGAAGTGCGCGGCACGGGACGCGAGGAGCTCGTCAGAATGTGGGTGACCGCCGCACACAAAGCCGGCCCGACGACGATCTGCACCGGTTGGCTCGTGCGCTATCCGCAACCCATTCGGGGCGGCTACGCCGATCCGCCGAGTAACGTGCACGCCGGCGGGGCCAACGGCACGCAGATCGCAATCGGCGGAGGCGGCGGCTCGGCCGCGCCGCTCTCACCGTTCGATGCCGGCATCGCGCCGATCGTCGACGGCATGGTCTCCCAGCCGTGCGACGGACGGTTGCTCGTACCCTATACTGCGTCACCGCAACCGTCGCCATAGCTAATTTATTTCCCGCTTGAATTTCGACATTAGTCGCACTAGAATTTGATTGTGCCGGGAATGCCGGCATACTTCGTCAGTCACGAAGGAGGGCGGTTGGAACCGCAAAATCCGCCGGGCCACCGAGCCCGCGAAGCACGCGCCGGATAAGCGGGCGCCGATAGCGCGCCCACGCCAGCCGGACGATTCCCGGAGGCGCGCCGATTCGCAAGAATAGGAAGACAGAACGAGGGGTCGCGTCCACGTGGGGCTGCGGCCCGTCGCTCGTCCGGGCATGAATAGCCCCGGGATTCGGCGAAGTCGCCCGTAGAAAAAGAAGGAAGGAGCGTGGGCAGGTCCCGCGCTTCGCTGCTTCAGAGAGCAAATAACGATTCGATCATGGGTAGTAGCGGCTCCAAACCCTTTGCGCCTCGGCGGCGCGTCGCTCCGAACGATTCGAGGGGTGCGGCCGATATCGGGCGAGCGTTCGAGCGCGAACTCGAGGCTATCGCCCACGATCGCGAATTCGGCGGCCTCGAGATCGTGCAGCATCGGGTCCGGCCGGCTCGCGGAGCGGTCGAGTTGAGCGCTACGATCGATCGACCGGGCGGCGCCGATTTGGCACTCTGCGAGCGAGTCGCAACGCGCCTCAACGCCGGTCTCGGCAGCCTGGGCGCGTCGTACTCGCTGGCGGTCGAGTCGGCCGGCCTCGATCGTCCGCTGCTGCGGCCCGCCGATTACGAGCGTTTCGCGGGCGAGCGCGTGCGCATCGTTACGACGCTCACGGTTAATGGCGGCAAGACCCATCGCGGCATCCTCGGCGGTTTGCGCGGAGAGGCGGTGGTCGTGCGAACCGAACGAGGCGAGCTCCTGCTGCCCGCGGCAGCGATCAAATCGGCGAACCTCGAATACGACACCCGGATCGATCTGCAGCGCGATAAGCGCGAACGGAAACAACTACATGGCAACGATAGAAAACACGGCAACTGAAGAGAGACTCATCGATGTTCTGCACTTCATCGCGAAGGAGCGGAACATCCCGTTCGAAATGCTCCTGGAGGCGCTCGAAGCGGCGCTGCTCACGGCGTACAAGCGCCACTTCGGAAGCGAGTCGAACGCGATCGTCACCGTCGACCGGCAGAGCGGAGCCTACCGCGTCTACCATCGGCGCGCCGTCGTGGAAGAGGTCGAGGATCCGAAGTTGGAGATCTCGGTCAAAGAGGCCGGGAAGCCGTACGAGATCGGCGACTTCTTCGATGAGGAAGTAACGCCGAAAGATTTCGGGCGCATCGCCGCGCAGACCGCCAAACAAGTTATCGTTCAGCGCATCCGTGAGGCCGAGCGCGACACCGTCTACAACAAATACGTGCGCAAGCTCAACGATCTCGTGACCGGCACCGTACAGCGCTACGAACAGCGCAACATGTACGTCACGCTCGAGGGCCGCGACGAAGCAGTGATGTATCTGGACGAACAGGTTCCGGGCGAGTCGTACCGGATCAACGATTTCATTCGGGCGTACGTGCTCGACGTCAAGAAGTCGCCGAAGGGACCGCAAGTCATTCTCTCGCGCACGGCCGAAGGTTTGGTGCAGCGGTTGCTCGAGCTGGAAGTGCCCGAGATCGCGGACGGAACCGTCGAGATCATGGCGATCGCGCGCGATGCGGGAAGCCGCTCGAAAGTCGCGGTGAAGAGCAATCGAGCCGAGGTCGATCCGATCGGCGCGTGCTTGGGGCCGAAGTCGAGCCGCATCGCAAACGTAACCGACAACTTGCGCGGCGAGAAGGTCGACATCATTCGTCACGATCCCGCTCCCGCGACCTTCATCATGAACGCGCTGGCGCCGGCTAAAGTGGTCGACGTCGAGCTCTTCGAGGACGACGGCGTCGCCCTCGTGATCGTTCCCGACTATCAGCTCTCGCTCGCGATCGGTCGCGACGGTCAGAACGTGCGCTTGGCGGCGCGTCTCACCGGGTGGCGCCTCGACATCGCCAGCGAGACCGAGGCGGCTCAAGCGCGTGAACGTTACCTTGCCGAACGGGCCGAGCGAGCCGCGGTCGAGCCGGCCGCAGCCGAGTCCGCCGAGCCGAGCGCGGCTGCGACGGCCGAGGAAATCGATGCCGAGTTGATTCGCAAACTCGAAGAGTTTCGTCGCGAACGATTGGGGAAGGGCGAGGCATAGCACCGGAACGCACCTGCGTTGGATGCCGGCAGCGCTTCCCGCAGGGCGAGCTGGCGCGGTTCGTTCGTACGCCGCAAGGTTGGCGACGCGACGACCCCGCTGCGCGCGGAAAGCAGCCCGGTCGGGGCGCCTACCTCTGTTCCCCGGCGTGCGCGCAACGGGCCCTCAAGAACCGGCGTTACCCGGGTCTTGGCACCGCGGCGGCAGAATATGGTTTAATAGAGAGCCCGTGGCAAGAAACACACCAATGAAGATGCATAGCGACCGCGCCCTCCGATGAGGGCTAACCTTTGATTACCTAGCGGAGCCAAACCGTCGGTTGGGGCTCCGCGCACTCCAACTGATGGGACTCGAGCGCCTCGCGTTCGAGAGAGAATTTGGCCGGAAAAGTACGGATATTCGAGCTCGCCAAAGAGCTCGGCCTGACCTCGAAAGAGTTGACGGCGCTGTTCAACGAGCGCCTGGGCGGCGTCTTCGAGGCGAAGAACCAGCTTAGCGTCGTACCCGACCAGATCGCGGATCTGGTGCGCAGCGTCCTGCTCAAACCAAGCGGGAAAGCGCCCGCCGCGGCCCCGCCGCCCGACGCTCCCGCCGCGCCGGCACCGCGCAAGAAGCCCGCTCCGGCTAAGGCCCCGCCGGCGGAGCCGCCGCCGATCCAGCGCCTCCGCCCGGTCGTCGGCGTCTCCAGCCGTCCGGCCGCGGTCAAAGCTCCCACGGTAACCG
>JBARBD010000148.1:0-15987 GCA_049792675.1 Vulcanimicrobiaceae bacterium
GTCGAGGCGCAGCTTCGGATCGACGCCGCCGGCGGCGCGCACCGCGTCGACGAAAGCCGGATAGGCGCGCAGGGACGCCGCGCAGAGCGCGCGCAGCGCATCGTCCCCGACGCTCTCGGTGTAGGGAGCGAGCATGCCGGCAGCCGCCCACGACGCCGCACCGCCGGGTTCTCCGCGTTCGTAGACGCGCACGGCGGCCCCGCGCTGGGCGAGTTCGAAAGCGATGGCGAGACCGATCAGGCCGGCACCGACGACGATGACGTCGCCTTCCGAGCGGTTCACGCTACATGCCGGTGTAGACGGGGCCCTCGCCGCCCTGCGGAGGCACCCACGTGATGATTTGGTAGGGATCGGCGATGTCGCACGTTTTGCAGTGGACGCAGTTGGTAAAGTTGATCTGCAACCTGCCCTGGAACTTGCCGTCGACCGGTTCGAACATCGGCTCGTAGACCGCGGCAGGGCAGAAGTGCCGGCACGGATTGCCGTATTCGACCGTGCACCGGTCGCGGCAGATGTTCGTATCGGAGACCTTGAGATGGCAGGGCTGATTCTCTTCGTGCATCGTGCCGCTGCTGTAAACGTCGGTGAGCTTGTCGAAGGTCAGCACGTTGTCGATTTTGGCGCGCGGCGTCTGCTGCGGCTGCCATCCCATCTTCTCCATGCGCTCGTAGCCGGGCTCGCCCTTCAACTTCTCGATCACGCCGAAGCCGCGGCCGCCGGTGACCGTCGAGAGCCCGGCGTTGATCAGCCCCAGCCACATGCCGCGCTCGAAACCCTGATGGAAGTTGCGCGCCGTACGCAGCTCGGCGTAGGCCCACGACGCTTCGAATTTGCGCTCGAACGCTGCGAGGGCCGCGCGGTCGTTCTTGCCTGTCTCGAGCGCCTCCCAGATCGTCTCCGCCGCCATCATGCCCGACTTCATCCCGAGGTGGATGCCTTTGAGGCGCATGCCGTTGAGGAAACCGCCGGTGTCACCGACGAGCAGGAGACCGTCGGCGTAGAGGCGCGGCATCGCGAAGAGGCCGCCTTCGGGAATCGCTTTGGCGCCGTAGCGGATCAGCGTTCCGCCCTCGAGCAGGCGCGCAACGGCGGGATGCTCTTTCATCCGCTGCAGCTCGTTGTGCGGGTCGGTGGTCGGATTCTTGTAGTCGAGACCGGTGACCATGCCGATATCGAGGATGTTGCTCGCCATGCCGTAGATAAACCCGCCGCCGAACGTCTCCGCCGGCAGCGGATAGCCGAGCGTGTGCACGACGGCGCCGGCCTTGAAGCGGTCGTCGGGAAGTTGCCACAGCTCCTTCACACCGGCCGCGTAGACTTGCGGCTCGCGGCCTTGCTCCAGACCCAGACGCGACGACGCTTGTTTTGCGAGCGTTCCGCGCGGGCCTTCGCCGAGCACGACGATCTTTGCCAAGATGTCCGCGCCCGGTTCGTAGTTTGATTTCGGCGTGCCGTTGTGGTCGAGACCCTTGTCGCCCGTGCGCACGCCGATGACGCGGTCCTCGTACCAGAGCAGCTCCTGGCCCGGAAAAGCTGGGAAGACTTGCGCGCCCACCTCCTCGGCGCGATCGCCGAGCCACTTGCAGAGCTTCTGCAACGAAGTTACGTACTTGCCCTGATTGTTGAGCGGCGGCGGCGTAATCGGAGCCTTGATCTTGCCGTTGGCGGTCAGAAACCACAACTCGTCGCTGGTTACCGCCGACTCGACCGGCGCGCTCTCGCGCCACCGCGGAAGCAGCTCGTCGAGCGCGTGCGGATCCATCACGGCGCCCGATAGTCCGTGATGTCCGATCTCGCCGCCCTTCTCGATGACCAATATTTCAAGCGCCCGGCCGGCGCTCTGCGCGAGCTGGCCGAGTCGAATCGCTCCGGCGAGACTCGCCGGACCGGCGCCTACGAAGAGAACGTCGACTTCGAGTCTATCGCGTTCGGGCATGTATCGCACCACGCATCAGGATGCCCGTTCGTTCGGGCTCCCGGCAGGTAGGTCCCGTCCGCCGTCGTCACGCATCGTTGGAGCCATGAAGGTGCAGATAGGCGTTATGGGATCGGCCGGCGGCACGATCTCCGCCGAAGAACTCGCGCTCGCGCGCCGGCTGGGAGCGCGCATCGCGCAGCGCGGTTGCACGATCGTCACCGGGGCGTGCCCCGGGCTGCCGCACGCGGCGGTGCTGGGCGCAACCGAGGCGGGCGGCGATAGCCTCGGCATATCGCCGGCTCTCTCGCGCGAGGAGCACGTCAACGTCTACGAATCGCCGCTCCAGCCGTACACGACGATGGTCTTCACCGGCTCGGGCTTGATGGGGCGCGAGACGCACAACATTCACAGCTCCGATTTCGTCGTCTTCGCCGGCGGGCGCAGCGGAACGCTCGGCGAGTTCTGCATCGCCTACGACGAAGGGAAGCTGATCGGCATCCTGACGCACTCCGGCGGCATCAGCGACGATTTCGTTCCCATCTCCGAGCTCATCCAAAAAGAGACCGGCTCGATGATGATCACCGACGATCGCCCCGAATCGCTGATCGATCGCTGCCTCGACGTCTACGTCAAAGCCTCGTTGCCGAGCTCGCTCTCGTTCAACCGCCACCTCGCTTACGCGATTCGCAGGCCTGCCGTGACGCAGGAGACGCGGTCGTGATCGCCGCTCGCAACGCCGAGCTCACCTTCGTCGGCGCGGCCGGCACCGTCACCGGCAGCAAGCATCTGCTGACGATCGGCGGACGCCACATCTTCATCGACTGCGGCCTCTTCCAAGGCGTCGTCGACGTCCGCGCGCTCAACGACGTACCGCTCCCCGTTCCGGCGGCTCAGATCGACGCGGTCGTCATCACGCACGGACACCTCGATCACGTTGGGTATCTCCCAAAGCTCGTGCACGATGGCTTCGAGGGCCCGGTCTTCTGCACGCCGCCGACAAAAGACCTGATGCAGATCGTTCTCGACGACGCCGCGCACTTGCAGCAGGAGCTGCACGAACGCGGATTTCACCACGAGCGGCCGCATGCGCCGCCGCCGTACTATAACGAGGGCGACGTTGCCGCGACGATGCGCTTTGTGCGTACGGTCGCGCTCGCGTCGCCTTTCGATCTCCTCGGCGTCGCGGCCGCAATCTACCACAACGCCGGGCACATCATCGGCTCGGCGTTTGCGGCGCTCGAGTTCGAGGGCAAGCGCATCGTCTTCTCGGGCGACCTCGGCCGCTACGACCGGCCGCTTCTCTACGATCCCGACCCGATCGGCTCCGCCGACGTCATCGTCAGCGAATCCACGTACGGCGACCGCATCCACCCGCCTGACTCGACCGCAGCCTTTCGCGCCGCCCTGCTCGATGGGATCGGCCGCGGCGGCCCGATCGTCATTCCTGCATTTGCGGTCGAACGCTCCCAAGATATCTTACTGACGATCGCGCAACTGCAAGCGATCGACGAGCGGATCGCAAGCCTTCCGGTGCATCTCGACAGCCCTATGGCGGCCAAGGTTGACGCGCTTTTCGAGGACTTCCCCGACGCGCACAAACCGATACCGCAGGATGGGCCGGGGACGCCGTTCGGAGTACGAAACTTCACGCTGCACGTGACGACGGAGGAGTCCAAGGCGCTCAACGCGCTCGCCGGCCCGGCCGTCATCGTCTCCGCCTCAGGGATGGCCGCGGGCGGACGCATCCTGCACCACCTGCACAACCACCTCAGCGATCCAAAGGCGACGGTGATCTTTCCGGGTTACCAAGGCGCCGGCACGCTTGGGTTTCTACTGACGCACGACGCGCACAGCATCCACATCTTCGGCGACGTCCTTCCAGTGCGCGCCAAGATCGTGCACCTCTCCGGCTTCTCCGCGCACGCCGACCAGAACGATTTCCGGCGCTGGTTCGGCACCTGCACCTCGAAGCCGCACCTCTACGCCGTGCACGGAGAAGTCGAGTCGGCGACTGCCCTCGCGACACTCGCGACCTCGGCCTTCGGATGGCCGGCCGACGTCGCGCGGCGCGGCGTCACCGTCGAGCTATGACGCAGCGCAGTTTTGCCAGCGACAACAACGCTCCGGTCGCGCCGGAGATCCTGCAAGCGATCGCCGGGGCCAACGCGGGCGACGCGAGCGCCTACGGCGACGACGCGTGGACCGCGCGCGCGATCGCGCGCTTTCGCGAGCACTTCGGGCCGAGCACCACGGTCTATCTCACCTTCAACGGGACCGGAGCAAACGTGACCGCTCTGAGCTCTTTTCTGCGTCCGTGGGAGGCGGTGCTCGCGCCGGCTAGTGCTCATCTGCAGACCGACGAGTGCGGCGCGCTCGAACGCTTCAGCGGATCGAAGGTGATCCCGATCCCGACCTCCGACGGCAAACTTCGCCCTGCCGACCTAACGCCGTACCTTCACCCCGAGCCGGAGGTCCATTTTCCGCAGCCGCGCGCGATCTCGATCTCGCAAGCGACCGAGTTCGGCGGCGTCTACGAGCTCTCCGAGCTGCGCGAGCTCTGCGCCTTCGCACACGAGCGCGGCTTGGTCGTCCACGTGGACGGTGCGCGAATCGCCAACGCCGCCGTGGCGCTGCGCGCGAGTCTGCGCGAGAGCACCGCCGACGCAGGCGTGGACGTGCTTACCTTCGGCGGCACCAAGAACGGCCTGATGCTGGGCGAAGCAATCTGCTTTTTCGATGCGGACCTCCACGACGGCGCGGCGCCGTTCGTGCAAAAGCAGGCGATGCAGCTCGCATCGAAGATGCGCTATCTGGCGGCGCAGTTCGATGCGTTGCTGAGCGACGATCGCTGGGCCACGTATGCCGCGCACGCCAACGCGATGGCGGCGTACCTGCACGAACGCGTTCGCGCGATCGCCGGCATCCGGGTGACCCGGCCGGTGCGTTGCAACGCGGTCTTCGCGACGCTCGAGCGCACCGCGATCGAACGGGTCCAGCGTGAGTTCGCATTTCTGATCTTCGACCAATCGCTTCCGGAGGTGCGCTGGATGACGCACTGGGCGACGACGACGCAGGACGTGGACGCGTTTGCGGCATGCCTCGAGCGAGCGGTTCGCGGATGAAGCTGCGGCTACGTCACTCCTTCGGAGAAGAGGCGAGATTCGTCGCTCGGGCAGCCTGGAAGTCGGATTCGATGAACTGCTTCATGTCGGCCAGCAGCGCTCGGGCCGTTGCCGCGGCGATCTTACGGCCGGCGACGAGGTCGAAGGCCGCGCCGGCGATTCCCATCGGCGGCGTGTAAGCGCCGTCGAGCGTCAGGGTGGTGAGGCCCGCCGCTTTCTCCTGCGTCGAGAGCGTACCCGAGAATCGCGGGACGGTCTGATCGTCGGGATCCCACGAGATAGCGAGCTTCGGCTTCCCATCCTCCTCGACCAGCGAGTGCGTCACGCGGACGTCATGGCGCGCCTGGCTCGTTCCCGGCAGCTTGAGGCTGGCGAGATCGATCCGCAGCGTCAGCATCCCCGGTACGTGGTCCCGGCGCGGCGTCGTAAAGAAGCGCTCCACGTGGTGCATCGCGTAGAACGGCGCGCACTCGACATCGATCGTTTCCGTGAGATTGCTCATTTCTACCTCCGAAGAAGGCTTCGATTCCGCAGAGACGTCGGCCTAGGTGTGTTCGGCGACGAACGCCATGATCGCCGCGGCGAACCGCTCCGGCGCGACGACCATCGGGAGATGGCCGCAGGCGTCGATCTCGGTCGCTTCTGCGTGCGGCAGCACGTCGAGCAACTGGCGGGCGTACCAGCCGGGCAGCAAGCGATCCTCGCTTCCCCAGACGACGTGCACCGGCATCTCCAGCCCGCCGAGCCGCGCGAGCGTGTCCACGCTGGTGTCGAGCTGCCATTGCCGAAGCAGCCCCGCGCGCGGGGCGAGCGGGCCGAGCGCCATCGCCGCGTCGACCATTTCGAAGAGCGAGGAGGTGCGCAACGTCGTCACCCCGGCGCCGGCAAAGAGAATGGCGGCCAAAAGCGTGCGATCGTCGGCGACGCTCTCGCTCAGGCCGCAGAGCAGCTCCATCATATTCTTCGAATAGGTATCGCCGCGGGCCCAGGTCGCGACGAGCGTGAGCGTCGCAACGCGACCCGCGTACGCGAGCGCGAGCTCTTGCGCGACCGCACCGCCCATCGAATGCCCCACGACATGCGCCCGGCGCGAGCCGGCCGCATCGAGCACGGCGATCGCGTCTCGCGCGAGGTCGCCGAGCGCGTAGGGTTCGGCCGCAATCGTGCTCTCGCCGCTGTCGCGATTGTCGAATGCGATCGTGCGGAACGATTCGGATAAGCGCGGACGCACTAATGCCCAGATCGCGCGCGTCGACGCCGACCCCGCGACGAGCAGCAGATCGGGTCCCTCGCCGACGACGTCGTACGCGAGCTCGACGGCGCCGTTGCGCGCTTTGCTCATCGCGCCGGCTCGCGCGCTATTTTGACTCCAGCAACCGGACGCTTCGCTTCGGATCGATCAGCTTTAGTTTTCCGCCAGCAGCCGGCGTCGCGCCGTCGACGATCAGGGCGCGGACTCGTTCGGGCGTCAACTTCGGGTCGAGCGCGAAGAGCTTGCCCGCGAGATTGGTGACGTTTGGCGCCGCCATTGAGGTGCCCGAGAACTTGACCGTATAGCCCTGTGGAATCTTGCTCGGCACGTGGAACCCGTCGGCGTAGACGGCAACCGTCGGGCCGTAGCTCGTGAAGCCCGTGGCGTCTCCGGCCTGATTGACCGCCCCGACCGCGATCAGGTTCGGAAGCGTCAGCGAGGCCGGCACGTCCTGGGCAAACGTCGCGTCGTTATCGCCGTTACCGGCGGCCGCGACGAAGAGCGTCCCGGGCGTATCCCGGATCATGCCCTCGATCGCCGTTCGCCAAATCGAGTAGAGCTCTTCGGCCTTCCGCTTTCGCAGCTGCGGGTCGCTCACGGCGTCGGTCTTCGCCAGCCACTGCTCGAACTCGCTGACCTGATCTCCCCAGCTCATATTGACGACGCGCACGTTGTGGCCGCGGAAGAAAGCGCCAATCTGGGCGAAGTTCGCCGCCATGCGATTGGCCCACGCAGTCGTCGGCGCAAACGGCAGGTTGGTGATATTGTCGTCGAAGCGCGCGACGACGATGCGCGCCCCCGGGTTGCCGCGAGCGGCGATTCCAGCGACGTGCGAACCGTGCGCGTATTCGCCAACGTAATCCAGCGCGCGTTCGAAGGTCGCTTCCCGAGCCGGGTCGAGCGAACGAAGATACGACTGCGCGGCGGTTGCATCCGGCGAAGCGATCCCGCTTTGCATGTCGCTCATACCGGTCATCAGTTGAACAAGCTTGGGATACTCTTGCGAAACATCGGCTGGAAGCGGATAGAGGTCGGACGTTGACGGGGTGCCGTCGTCGTTGAAAGCCAGGCCGTGCTGTTGCGCCGAGGAGCCGCCGTACATCGAATTGCCGTAGTCATGAGGGTCGACGCCGGAATCGAGAATCCCGATGCGGACCGGCTCCTTGACTTCTGTCGCGCCGAGCGTCACGTCGCGTGCCGCCCAGATATCGGGCTTCGTTACGTTATGCTTCGCGATGTAGGCTTGCAGAATGCGCGCGTCTTGCGGAAGAACCGGCAGCAGCGTCAGCTGGCCGCGAGACTGAATGAGGGCGCGCGCGTTCGGCCCATCGAGCGTGCCGGTCTTGGCGGCGATCGGATCGAGATCGTGGGCGATTTGTCCGACGATCGCGCCTTGCGTAGCTACGGGTTCGAACCCGGCTTGCGCGATTACCGAGTCCGCAACGACGTTCCACGGCAGCACGGCGACGGCGGCGCGATCGACGGCGGCAAACTCCACCGGAAACTCTCCGCTCCCGGACGTTTTGGCGGTCGCGTACGCGAGCGGAAGGCGCCCGGCGAGCAGCACGCGATCGGGTTTCGATTGAGCGGCGCGCAACTGCGCGACCGTCACGCGAAGGCCTGCAACGTCGCCGGTCAGCAGCTGGCCGTACATGCGCGTCTGTAGGTAGTCGGCCAACGTCGCCTTATCTTGGATGTCGTAGGTCGCGAGCGTCTTGTCGACGTCGGCTTCGACCGCCGTCAAGAACGACGCGAACGCGCCGTCGGATGCCGTAACGAAGGTCGAGGGCGCGACCGTCATGGGATACGCGACGCGCGGCAACTGGGTTTCGTCGGTGACCGCCGTACGCCCGGCTTGGGGCGGCGCCGGCGTCGCGATCGCGAGCAAGCCGGAGAAGACGAGCAAGAGAACGTTGAGTGACATGGTCAGGCGATTTTGCGCCGCCGGCGCGGGCAACCTTTAGCGAGTGGTGAAGGCCGGCTCACGCGGTCCAGTCGAGCATCGCCCGCCACTCGGGCTTGGGGAAGCGTTCTTTGGATTTGATCGCTTCGACGTAGCGGCGTTTACCGGCGCGATTTCCTTTGCCGAGCATCAAGCCCCCCACCAGCCGGTCCTCCCAAAAGAAGAGCGCGCGATACCACTTCTTCTCGCGGTCGACTTTGCGCACCAGCTCGAGATCCGGGCGGAGATCGGTTCCCAGGCCGAACTGCGTGATCGTCTGTCCTTTGAAGAGCAGCGATGAGTACTCCGGCACGTCGTGGTACTTCTCACTCCCGCCCATCATGTTGAGCGCAACGACCTTTCCGTGGGCGCCGGCGTTGTTCCACGTGCCCATGCGGTAGCGGATCTCAAGGATCGGATCGTAGAAATCGGCGACGTCGCCGGCCGCGTAGATGCCTTTGATATTCGTTTCGAGGTGGTCGTCGCAGAGGATCCCGTTTTTGCTCGTCGCGATCCCGGAGCCGTCGCACAGCTCGGTATTCATCGTCAGGCCGAAACCGTAACCGTAGCACTGCGCCTCGATCTCCGTGCCCTTGTTCGTGCGAACCTTGGTGACGACGCCGTTGGAGCGCGTGAAGCTCTCGACTTCCTCGCCGTAGTGCATGTGGACGCCGTCGGCCGCGGCGGCTTCGTGGAGCAGTGCCCCGGCCTCCTCGTCGATGATGCGATGGAGCCCGCGCGGCCCGCGCATCAGCCAGTGCGTCTCAAGGCCCCGCGAGGCAAAGGCCTCGGCCAGCTCGTAGGCGATGAACGAGCCGCCGATGGCGACGGCGGCTTTGCTGGCGTCGATCTGCTGCGAGATAGCCCTCGTATCGTCGAGGTATTGGAACGGGAAGAGGTTGACCGCGCCTTCGGAGCCCGGCTTGCCGGTGGGGTTCGGGCGCCCGCCCGTCGCGAGTAGCAGCGCGTCGTAGGGATACGAGCGTCCGCCGGCCTCGATTCGGTGCTCCTCGGGCACGACGCGATCGACGCGCGTGCGTAGCTGCAGGTCGATCCGGTGCTCTTCGTGCCAGGCGACGTTCCGAATCATGACCTTCGCTTCGGGGATCTGCCGTCGCAGCATCGGCGGAAGCGAGATGCGATTGTAGAGCGTGTACGGCTCGTCGCCGAACAGGACGATCTCGCACGAGGGATCGTGCTTGCGCAGCTGTTCGGCCGCGGTCGTGCCGGCAAAGCCGTTTCCGACGATGACATACCTGCGAACGTCTGAACTCGCCACCAGGCGGAGCTTCGCCGCCGGCAGAACTCGTCTTGCCGATGGACGCGCGATTGATTCCGCTGATGGGTTCGTTTATCGGTGCGCGCGCGGCGTACACGCTGGCGCGGCTCGAGTTCGCGATACACGCTCCCAAGGGGGCCGCACCGCCGGTCGTCGGGCGTCTCGCCGAGCCCTCGGAGCGCGCGTTGCGCGAAGACTGGCCGCAGATCGAGCGCGAGCTCGAGCAAGCGATGGCCTTCGCTCGGGAAGTCGAGCGCTCTGCGGAGCGGCCGCGCGGCGCCGAGGAGGGCTACCTGCGCCTCGAGCGCGCGCTACGCGAGCTCGATCAGTATGCGCGCGCGATTCGCTGGGTGCTCACCGTGACCGAGCGCCCCGGCTACGACCTGTAAGTTTTGCCGGGGCTAGCCCGATAGGGCGAGGCCGAGCATCATTTCGTAGCCGACGCGCAGCGCGCGCTCGTCGATATCGAAATAAGCGCTGTGCTGCGGCTCGGCGCCGATCTGCTCGCCGCGGGCGCCGACCAGGAAATAGGCGCCGGGGCGCTGCTCCTGCATGAACGACATGTCCTCCGACCACATCACGATATCGTGCGGATCGACGACGTGGTCGCGACCAAAGAGGCTGCGGCCGACCTCGCGCACCCGCTCGTTGGCCGCGTGGTCGTTGACCGTCGGCGGGTAGACGAAGCGGTACTCGAACCGGTATTCGAGCCGCATCGCATCGGCAAGCCCAGCGACCATGCGCTCGACGCGCTCGGGGAGCGATCGCCGAACCGCATCGTCGAAGGCCCGCGCCGTCCCTTGAAGGTACGCGCGCTCGGGAATCACGTTGAAGGTCGTGCCGGAGTGCAGCGAGCCGACGGTCAGCACGACCGGATCCTTCGCGGCGATTTCGCGGCTCGGTATCGTCTGCAGCATGGCGACGAGCTGGGCGGCCGCCACCACCGGATCGATCGCCATCTGGGGCATCGCGCCGTGGCCGCCTTTGCCGATCAGCTCGATGTCGAAGCGATCCGACGAGGCGAAGAAAGCGCCGTCTCGCACGCCGATCCGGCCGACCTCGAGCCCGCTATAGAGATGCAGCGCGAAGGTTCGATCGACGTGCGGATCCTCGAGCGCCCCGTCCTCGATCATCAGCTTGTTCCCGGCGTGGCCCTCTTCGCCGGGCTGAAAGCAGAAGACGATCGTGCCGGGAATCTCCGCCCGCCGTTCGCGGAGCCCGCGCGCGGCTGCGAGCAGAATCGCCATGTGGCCATCGTGACCGCAGGCGTGCATCACCCCGTCGTTGACCGAGCGGTAGACGACCTGGTTGAGCTCCTGGACCGGAAGCGCGTCCATGTCGGCGCGCAACAGCGTGACCGGCCCCGGACGCCCGCCTTTGAGCGTCGCGAGAATTCCGGTCTTCCCGATCCGCGACCGTATCTCGTCGAAACCGGCAGCGCGCAGCTCGCCTTCGATGAACGCGGCGGTCTCGCGCTCCTCCATCGAGAGCTCGGGATGCGCGTGAAAATGCCGGCGGTAACGCTGGAGTTCTTCCACCGGAGCGCCGTTGGCCGTTTGCATCATGGCTGGAAATCGGCGCGGAAGAGATAGAACCCTTTGACGTTCCGGCAGTACGCAACCGGAAACGAGCAGGTCGTCGCGGTCGCCCACCGCGACCGGCGCCGTGACTTGGACGGCCGATACCGTTTGGACGAAGTGAGGCAGCGACGCCGCCTTCTTCGGCGTGGGCGTCGCCTCGGGCAATGGACCGGGGTAGTTGGGGGCATCGCAATCGATCTGGCCGTCGGTCGTTCCATCGAAACGCGCATCGCCCGAGGTTTGTACGCGCGTGACCCAGGCGTGCCGGATTGCGAGCGGCTGCGGGAATCTTACGATGACCGGAGGCGAGTAAAAGCCGCGAGCGTTCTTCGACGAGAGCGGAACGTCTGCGACGTCCCAAGCGTACCAGCCGTGGTCGGTATCGGCGACGAGCGAGGCCACGAGCACGGTACGCGGACCGCCGGCCCACAGCCACGACGCGAACTCGGCGCTTTGCGCCGAACTCTCGCTACCGTGCACGAGGGGCGCGATTCCTAGTTCGGCCGGGCAGAACTACGTGTAGGCTTGCGCGCGTCCGCCGGTTGCCAACACAAAAAGCAAGAGCGTTGGAGCGAACACGCTACGGTTCGTAGTCGAACCTCATCTGGAACTCGCCGACGACCGGCGTGCAGAGAAAACGCGCGGCGACGAACTGATGAATCTCGACGATGCCGAGCGCCGTGCTATCGACGCCGTAGACGCCGCTGGGGCTCACGACCTTCTCACGCAGCACACGTCCGTCGGAATCTATGTACGCGTGAATCGTAACCGAGAGCGGCTTGTTGCCATACGCCCCGACGACGCTGTACGTGTCGCGCCCGAATTGGATCGGCTCGTACATCTGCCCGCACGCAAGCTTCCCGATCGCCTGCACGTGCTGCGGCGTCACCACTACAGCGCCCGCCGGTGAATCGGAGAGTTGCTCGCCGATCGGAAAGACGAACGACGGACAGGTCGCCGATGCACCGCCGTCCAGCGCGTAAGAATCGACGAAAAAGTATTTGACCTTGACTGCCTGGTCGAACTTCAGAGCCACGCCGTCGGATTCACGGTCGCCGGCGGAACCGGTGAGGGGCACGTTCGCCACGTGCGCGTCGTACGCGTCGGTATCGCTCACGAGCGTCACGTGGGCGTCGACCGTCCGCCCGTTGGCGGCATAAAGCTTTAATCCATAGCCCGATCCGTCGGCGAACGGCGCCACTTGGGCAACGACTTGGCAGAACGGATTATCGCGCGTCCACGCGGCGCCTGGCGCGTCGGCGGCCCGTGCCGGAGTGACCAGGAGCGCCAACGCGGCAAGAGCCGCGCTCGATCGGACCATCTTTTTCTCTTCGGGCGTGCCCGCCCCGGGTACTTCCCCGCGCAGGATTTCGCCGGAAGGCGACGAGTAGGAAGGCTCGTGGCCATCAAGCGGAGCGCCGCCGCCGGTCTTACCGACGAGCAGCTCGTTACAATCTTCCGGACGATGCTGATGCAGCGTACGCTGGAGAACCGCGGCTTCCAACTCAACCGCCAAGGGAAGATCCCGTTTGCATCGGCGAGCGAGGGACACGAGGCGGTCCAGGCGGGCGCTGCGATGGCGTTCGAGCGCGGCAAGGATATCCTCGTGCCCTACTATCGCGACCTCGGACTCGACTTAGGGATCGGCCTGACGCCGTATGAGGTTCTCCTTTCCCTGTTCGCGCGCGCGGCGGACCATTCGGCTGGTCGCCAGTTCCCACACCACTACGCGAGCCGGCGTTTGGGCCTGCATACGATCAGCTCGGTGATCGCGGCGCAGCTGCCGCACGCCGTCGGCGCGGCGTACGCTTTGCAGTATCGCGGCGAGCGCGGGCGCGCGGTCTTGACGACGTTCGGGGACGGCGCGACGAGCGAGGGCGAATGGCACGAGTCGATCAACTTTGCGGCCGTCCATCGCTTGCCGGTCGTCTTTCTCTGCGAGAATAACGAGTGGGCGATCTCGACGCCCCTCTCCAAGCAGATGGGGCAGCCGGACGTCTATCTCCGCGCGGAGGGGTACGGTCTGCCAGGCGTCGTCGTCGACGGCATGGATGCCATCGCGTGCTACGCCGTCATCAAAGAAGCGCTCGAGCGCGCGCGCTCTGGGGGCGGCCCGACGCTGGTCGAGGCGAAGTGCTACCGCTTCCTCGCGCACACGACCGACGACGACGATCGAACCTATCGGTCGCGCGACGAGGTCGAGGCTCGCCGGCGGGACGACCCGGTCCCGCGCTTCGAGCAGCTCTTGCTCGAACGTTCGGTCCTCACCGCCGAGGGCGTGGAAGCATTGAAGCGGTCCATCCTCGAAGAAGTCAACGACGCCACGGACCGGGCCGAAGCGATGTCCTATCCGGCCGTCCCCGAGCTGTACGAGCGAGTCTACGCGCAGGGCTGGGACCCGTGGCTTGACACGACGAGAAGCGAGAACGGAAAGACCGATGGCTAGTACCGAAATCGACGCCGGCACGCTCGAGCGCCGCGGGCTCACCAACGAACAACTGCGAGCGATCTTCCGCAACATGCTGCTGCAGCGGCAGCTGGACAACCGCGGTTTCCAGCTCAATCGCCAGGGCAAGGTGCCGTTCGCGCTGGGCAGCGAGGGCCACGAGGGGCTGCAAGCCGGCGCGGCGATGGCGTTTCATCGCGGCCAGGATATTCTCGCGCCGTATTACCGCGATCTCGGGCTCTGCCTCGGGATCGGGCTTACGCCCTACGAGATCATGCTCTCGATCTTCGCGCGCGCGGCCGATCACAACGGCGGGCGTCAGTTTCCGAACCACTACTCGTCGAAAGCCGCCGGTCTTCTCTCGTTCTCGTCGATTCTGGCCGCGCATCTTCCGCACGCGGTCGGGGCGGCGTATTCGATCAAGTACCGCGGCGAGACCGGTCGCGCGGTTCTCGCCACCTGCGGCGACGGTACGACGAGCGAAGGCGAATGGCACGAGTCGATGAACTTTGCGGCCGTTCACAAGCTGCCGTTCGTGATGCTCGTCGAGAACAACGAATGGGCGATCTCGACGCCACTCTCCCAACAGATGGCGCAGCCCGAGATTTATAAGCGCGCCGCCGGATATGGTATGCCCGGGCGGCGCTTCAACGGTTTCGATCCGATCGAGACGTACGCGGTCGTCAACGAAGCGATGGACCGGGCGCGCGCCGGCGGCGGACCGACGCTGGTGGAAGGGACCTGCTACCGCTATCTCGCGCACTCGACCGACGATAACGACATGACCTATCGCACGCGCGACGAGGTGCTCGAGCGGCGGCGGCAAGATCCGCTTCCCGCCTTCGAGGCGATATTGATCGAGCACGGCGTGATGAACGCAGAAGATGTCGACGCAATGCGCAAGTCGGTGCTCGCAGAGACGAACGAGGCGACCGACGCGGCGGAGGCCCTCCCGTACCCCGAGCCCGACGACCTTTACAAGCACGTCTACGAAGGAGCGTGGCAACCGTGGCAGTCGTAAGCAACAAGGGCTCGACGGTCATGAACAACGTCGAGGCCGTTCGAGCGACGCTCTACGAGGCGATGAAGAACGACGACCGCACGGTCATCCTCGGCGAGGACGTCGGGGCGCGCGGCAACGTCTTCCTGATCACGAAGGATTTCATCAATGATTTCGGCCCGGAGCGCGTCATCGACACGCCGATCGCCGAGGCCTCGATCGTCGGCATTGCGATCGGGATGGCGATGGAGGGGCTGCGGCCAATCGCGGAGATCCAGTTCGCCGACTTCATCTATCCTTCGTTCAACCAAATCGTCGGCGAGGCGGCGAAGACGCGCTACCGGTCGAACGGCGAGTACACCTGTCCGCTGGTGATCCGTACGCCGTACGGGGGCGGCGTGCGCGGCGCGCTCTCCCACTCCGTTTCGATCGAAGCTCTCTTCTACCACGTGCCGGGCCTCAAGATCGTCGCGCCGTCGTTTCCGGCCGACGTCAAGGGCTTGCTCAACGCCGCGATCGACGATCCGGATCCGGTGCTCTTCTTAGAACACAAGAAGACCTACCGGCTCATCAAGGGCGAGGTGCCCGACGGCCACTACACCATCGAGCTCGGCAAGGCCAACGTCTTGACGAGCGGGACGCAGCTGACGGTGGTTTCCTACGGCCTTTACGTCCATTGGGCGCTGGAGGCCGCCAAACAACTCGAGCAAGAAGGGCTCTCGGTCGAGGTGATCGATCTGCGGTCGATCCGGCCGATGGATAAGAGCACGATCCTGCGCAGCGTCGAGAAGACGCGCAAGCTGCTGATCATTCACGAGGACAACAAGTTCGGCGGCATCGGCGCGGAGATCAGCGCGATGGTTGCGGAGGAGGCGCTCTTCCACCTCGACGCTCCGATCCGGCGCCTCTGCGGTCCCGACGTTCCGGCAATGGGGTACGCCTTGCCGCTCGAAGAAGCGTTCATGTCGTCGCCGGCCCAGATGGCCGACGCGATGCGAGAGATGGTGAGATTCTAATGGTGTCGTGTCACCCAAGTCCGGTGCATAAAGTCGCGAGCGCTTGCGCGCACCAGCGCGGCGCGAGGAGGGAGCAGAGTTGGAGCTCTGTGACCGACGAGCAACAATGCTGGGGCGCGTTCGCCGCCGCGACCCGAAGGGCTCGCCGTGTGGCGGTCGCGGCCGTCGTCACTCTTCGCTCGCAAAGCCCCACTTTTGTCGCTCATCGTTCCTTGCCCGCGTTCCACCACACGGCGAGCTTTCTACATCGGACTTGGGAGACACGACACTAATGGCCACGACGATTACGATGCCGCAGCTCGGCGAGACGGTGACCGAGGGCACGGTCGCGCAATGGCTCAAGAACGTCGGCGACGCGGTCGACAAGTACGAAGACTTCGTCGAGGTCTCGACCGATAAGGTCAACGCCGGCGTCCCGTCGCCGGTAACCGG
>JBARBD010000149.1:0-1949 GCA_049792675.1 Vulcanimicrobiaceae bacterium
TCCCTGTTCCACCCAATTTTGGCACCAAGCGACGAGAACGTACGTCCGATCCTCGTTATGTCGATGGTCAGCGCGTGCTTGTGGAGGCCATGAAATATCTGGCCCAGAGCGATCCGGTGTCGAACCGTCCGGCCATTGAACTCATTTCCGAACACGTGCGCACGCGCTTCCGCATGAGCGACTCACCGCTGGCGTAGAACGTCAGTTCATGAAGAAACTCCAAAAAAGAAAGGGACGGCGCAGGCCATCCCTGTAGGCCGTTCTCAGAATCTAGAACGAGAACCGGAGTGAGTACTGCATTACCCGCGGCTTGGTTAACTCCGTGTTGAATATGCCGAAGCCGGAGAGCTCCACGAGGTCCTGGCCTATGAGCGAGCCTGCGGCGTCGAAGCGCACGGAGTTGGTAATATTGAAGGCTTCCCACGCGAACCTGATTGTCTTCTGTTCGCCCACGTTCCAAATTTTGGAAAGACCGGCGTCGATACCGAAGTAGCCCGGGCCACGGAACGCATTACGCTGCCCGGCTTCGCCGGCATAGGTTGGCCGGAAGGTGCTCACAGCTCCGGTGGCGGAGGCCGGTGAGCAGGAGCAGCTGATGGTCTGCTCAGGATTCTGGAAGACCGTAGGAGTGCCGTTGGCCTCAATAAACACGCCGGTCTTCGGTTTTGGACCCGTCACGAACGAGGACCCCTCCAGCTCGAAATCGGTAGACCAGCCATTGCCAGCTTCGACGGAGAAGGGGAATCCGCTGGTCCAGCGATATAAACCGTTGAAGCCCCATCCCCCAAGGATTCCATTCACCCAACCACCGGCGCTACTGCCCCAATGGCGGCCGCGACCGTAGGGCAGGTCCCACACCCAATTCGCATTTAGCTGATTGGTGGCGTCGAAGTCGGAAACCGAGCGCCACAGATTCGGCGAAAACGCGTTGATTACCTGGCTGTTGAAGGCCAAGCCGGCCGATTCGAATCCATTCACTCGCTCGGCGTTAGATCCGACGTCGATCGACTTCGAGTACACGTAGTTGAAGTCGAATTGGAGACCCGCAGCCATCGAGTGCCGCAAAGAGACCTGAAGCCCGTTGTAATTGCTGTTGCCCCTGGATTGCCAGCCGTAAAGCGAGGAGAACTGGTCCTGGTAGTACGAAAATGGGGTGCCGTTGGGTCCTACGAAGCCGCCAATCGTATTGGAACCGGTTCCGGCGCACGCCGGGTAACAGAATGCATCCAAGTCTTCCAGCGAGAGTGTTTCATTGCCCAAGTTCGAATAATAGAGGTCGTATATGTTCTGCGTGGCTGTGGGATTGGCTGGAGCGCCAGGAGCAGCACCGATGATGTTAGCCGCCCCCGCTGCTTGCGGGAACATATTTTCCCAGTACGGAATCTTCGCCATGGCGCTTTCACTTGTTCCGGCATACGCGTTCTTCGATAACAACTGCGACGCGGTGAAATAGTCCATTTTGCTCGCCGGATCGACGAGATCGAGTGGTTGCGATAAGTCGATTTCCTGCAGCAGATGATGGGCAAAGCGTCCCGTGTAAGTCGCCTCGACAACGAAGTTGTGAGGCAGCTCGCGGGTAAGAGAAAAGTCCACCACGTGCGAGTACGGAGTCTTCAGGTTGTCGTCGATGCCCCAGGCGATGGCCAGTCCATAGGTATTTTGATCGTTCGAAGGCGTATAAGGAAATCCGTGTGGGCTTGGAACTCCTGGACTTGGAGGAAGGTTGCCCGCTCCTAACAAGCCGGTAAAGCGTGGCGTTGTATCCACGCCAAGAACGCCAGCCGGATTGCTGATCGTGGTCGTCAACCCCCATGAGCCTTGACGGTCGAACGTATTAACGACTCCCTCGCCAAAGTGGTCGTAGTAGATTCCGTAACCGACCCGAATCGAACTCTTGCCTCTATCGCCCAGAATACTGTGCCAGAAGCCTCCATCCGCGTGTGGAGCAT
>JBARBD010000150.1:0-6717 GCA_049792675.1 Vulcanimicrobiaceae bacterium
CGGTACCGGGCGCGAAGTTGGGCGGATGCGCGAAGGCAATGGCCAGCAGTTCGCTCGGTGCCCAAACCTTGGTAATATCGCGGTCGAGGGTCGCCGAGAACTCGGGGGCACTGGTGTAGTTGTAGAGGCCGCTGCGCATCTCCAACAGTTGGGCGATGGTGATGTTGTCGCCGTTGGGCACGCCCGTAACGTACTTCGAAACCGGATCGTCGAAAGTGAGCTTTCCTTCCTGGGCCAATTGGACGATGACAGCGGCCGTCATGGTCTTGGTATTCGAGGCGATCCGGAAGTGCGTGTCGGCGCTCGGCGGGGTCGTCGTGCCCAGTTGCGTGGTTCCATAGTTGACGGCGAACTCGCCTTGTGGCGTGCGCAGGAGCACCGCGGCACCGGGAACCAGGAGCTCGCGTGCCGTCGCCGCGACCACGCTCTGCAGCGCAGCTTGGTCGATCGGTTTGAGCGCCGACGCGCCGGCCACCCTCGGCAACCCCGCGGCCAGGAGAGCGACGCCGAACACGAGGCGGTTGCGTGCGCGCATGCGCCACCTACTTCGGCACGGCGACGTACAGGTCTGCCTTGATGCTATCAAAGCGTGATATTAAACTGAACGTACGCGTTGAACGGGCCGGGAACGACGTAGACGTTCTCGTCCGCCCAGCCGGGAATATAGGGTTGGGCGAAGGCCGGATTGAGCGCGACGCCGTTGGCGGCGCGATCGTTCGCCGAGGTCCCGTTGTAAAAGTTCGAAACGTAGTAAGGGTTCGTTATGTATCCACAAGTGTAGGAGTTCGGTGGATACTGTCTGCTCCAAGGCGTCTGCGTTCCGCCGAAACAGGCGTTCGCCAGATTTGCCAAGAGCAACGTCGCTTTGACGTTCGCGGTAACGGCGTACGAAAGAGACATGCTAAGGTTCAGCTGCGAGGGCTGCTGAAAGGCTCCGAAGCTGTCGAAAGCGCCGGTCGTCGGATTTGGGATGAAGAGCGAGCCGGGCGACGTCCCGCTCTGGGTGTCGGCAAGCGCACAAGTGGTGTAGTCGGCTTGATTAGGATTCGATACGGCAATGCCGCCGCTCATAAGGTGCGAGTTTCTCTTGCAGGTCCGCGGATCGATCCCCAGTACGTCGCCGGGATTGCCGTATGGCACACCCTGATTGAACGTCAATGCCGGGGTGATGGCAAATTTATCGTGCTTATAATTGACCACGAGGCTGACTACGTTAGGCGAAAGGTATGGAAACGCAAGGCCAACCGGATACCAGCCGTTGCGGTCGAGGAGAGGCTGCGGCTGCATTGCATAGTACGGATTCCAGATCGGCGCATTGTAGCCAGGCCCGTCGGGCCGCGTGCAGCTGGGGTCCGGGTGAGCGTTCCGGTAGCACCGAAAGCCGCCGCCGGCCTTCGTCAAGCCATTATAGTTCGCGATGTCCTGGTTAAACGGATCGATCGGATTAATCGACGTTCCCGCATAATTATTCCATTTCTCGGCCGCATTCGTGTAGGTGTAGGAAAGCAAAAACGAGAGACCGTTTCTTGCAAAGTCGCCCTTCGTCAGCTGGAGCTCGACGCCGTCGACGCGTTCGGTACCGCTGTTTAGGCCGCCGGTGGCGCTAAACGGAAGGGAGATGCTGTAGATCTGATTGGTCGCATAGCGCAGGTACGGAGAAACCTTGATCGAGGCATCGGTGCCGTTGAAGCGATGCTCGTACGACGCGTCATAGTTATTTGAGAACTGTACGGCAGTGTCGTGCCGTGGAGTCGTGAAGCCATACTGCCAGAATGCCTCAAAGAGCTGGTAGGCCAGGTTGTTCTGTTTTGCTGAGTACTGCACTTGATAGGTCGGTGGTTGTTGCGCGTAACGGCCGGCAGAGAACCGCAGCACGGTGTTACTATTCGCGGTATATGTCAGGCCGATCCGCGGGGTTAAAGCGGTATCGGTCATTGTCGGATTGTAGGTATTGCTCAGGAGCAGGTGGCCGTTCAGGCCATTGGGATGGACGGTTTGAACGGGATGCGCTTGGATCGACGTATCCACCGGGCAGTCGAAGCCGACGAATAGCGTCGGCGGCAATCCGCTCGCCGGCGGTGCCGGTTTCGCGTATGGCTGCAGAGTCCTCGGGTTGTAACAGAACTCGTTCTGCCCTGCCGTGTACCAAAAGTCTTGGCCGTCGTCCGTCGTGCTGCCCAGCAGATATTGATAGACGGCGGCGCGCAGGCCGATCTCGGCGTAGAGTTTGTCGGTCGGCTGCCAGCGGTCCAGCAGCGCCACCGTCGTAAAAACAGGAACGATGTCCCTCTCAAATCCTCGGTTGCCGGTGTACGTAACTTGCCAAGACGCGCCGGGGACTGGGACCGTGACCGGTGGCACCGGGCTGGCAAACGTCCCGCCGCTCGATGGCGCGTTGCAGGGAGCTCGGCTACCGTTCTTCGGATTGAAGCATTCTACGCCGTTGGTGTAGCTCGTCGCGATGGAGTCGAGGCCGTTGGTGAAGTTGGTGTTGTTGTGGCTTTGCGCCGCGGCCGTCGTGTAGTTGGCGTCGAGGGTCAGCAGGTGTTGGGAGTTGACTTGATCGGCCAATGAAACGGCCAGACCACGGGTGTGGGAATCGAGCTCGTAATCGTACGCGGTGACGCCGATACCCTCCAGATCGTTCGTAAACGTCGTGGGGCCGTGTACGAACCAATCCGAGTAGAACGTGTAGCCGTATATTCGAGCGTAGGCCTTCGCGCCGATGTTGTGTTGATATTGCAGTTTGAAAATCGAGGCGTCGTTTGAATACGTTTCGCGCGTGCTCGCAGGAATGGCCGAGTAGACCCCACCGGGGCAGGCGCCGGGCAGCGCCGGCGGCGTTCCGGGCGGCGCCTCCGGCGTGACGTTGGCGCATCGATCGCCTGGGCTCGAAGGCGCGAAATACGCGACTGCGTGTACGTTCGCGGCGTTTTCGCCGAAGTATGTGCCGGTGGGCCAGGTCACGAAATCACCCCAGACTTCGGGTGCCGCAAGCGAAAGGGGCAACTTGTTGCGGTAGAGATTGAGCTGATTGAGTTGATAGGCCAGGTGCGGGCCTATGTCGTTCGCCGAGCTGTAATAGGGAGCGAGCAACGCGTCGACATTGTAGAGGACTTGAACGTCGTCGCGCCCCGCGTCGCGGCGGTGGGGCAACCCGACGTGGAGGTTGACGACGGTTTCGCGATTTATGATATTCGAGTAGTTGGCAAATGCCGGCGAGATGGTTTGATAGCAGCCGGGATCTCGGTGGACGCCGGGAGGAAGCGGGAGGTATCCAGGCTGCCCGGGCTGCAACGAAAATGGATCGTAGATCGGAGAGGCATCTGGGCCTGCGTAGAATCCGGCGCCGCTGCGCGGCACGTACCCGCACGTTGGGTAGACTCCGGGAAGATTAGCCAGATTCGACGTGTTGTTAGCGATCACGGGCACGCCCCACGCGTTGCCGAGCGCGGCGCCGTTAAACTGGTCGTAGTAGCGGTAGGTTTGATTGTAGCCGCCGAAGCCGGCGTAGTAAGAAAAGAGCCGGTCGGGCGTTGCGCCGCCGACCTCCAGCTGCAGGTTGTGATAATACGATGGTGTTCCGATGCCGGCGCTGACCGACGCATAGCCAGGAGACGTACCCGTCTTGATTACCTGGTTGATGAAGCCGGCCAACCCGCTGCCGCTCTCGCCCGCCGTGCCTCCGCCAGCATACACCTGGAGCTCCTGTTGACCGAGGGTTCCGACGGTGCCGCCCGGATAGTTGTCGAGTGACCGGTTCACGGGCACGCCGTCGAATTCGTAGCCCACTTGGTCGTAGGCGCCGCCGCGAATGTAGACGGCTTGATTCCACCCCTGTTGGTTGGGCGGGACGAACGTGCCGGGGGCGATCGCGATCGCCGAATAGGCATTGTTTAGGTCCCCGCCTCCTCCGACGCCTTGGACGGCCCGCGTCACGGTGGCATTCACGGAGTAGACGTCGGCGGTCGTTCCCGGCCTGACGACGTCCATTGACGACCGCGTCTTTACCGTCGCGATGGTCTTGAGCGCAGCCACTAAGGGGAATCGCAGGCTCTGGACCTGGTCGGCAAGCACCGATATGCCGGCCGTGGTCGAAGGCACGAAGCCGGGCTTGGAAACCACAATCGTATACG
Source organism: Vulcanimicrobiaceae bacterium (assembly GCA_049792675.1). Lineage (GTDB taxonomy): Bacteria > Vulcanimicrobiota > Vulcanimicrobiia > Vulcanimicrobiales > Vulcanimicrobiaceae > Cybelea. The sequence continues at coordinate 4,137 of JBARBD010000150.1, forward strand.
TATCGGGGGCGAGGGAAAGCAGCGAAAACCGCCCGGAGGCATCGGTCGTCACGGTGGCAGCTTGCGATGGGCTCGAGGCCGAGACGCGAGCGCCAACAACTGGCGCGCTCCCGCTCGCGGCCACAACCGTCCCGACGATCGCGCCGGTCGTTCCCGCAATGGCGAACCCGCCGTTGACCGTTAAGACGACCGTAAGCGCGATGGCGGCGGACGCACCTCGCAGCATGGCCAGCCGTTCGCTCCAGCGGTCGGCGGCCCTCCGAGGGCTCCATTTAGTCTCGATTTAGCCCGGTGAGTTACATTTTGCACTTGACCGGCGATTCCCGACTAAAATCAAGGATGGTCGCTCAAGCGCACGAGCTATGGGCGCCGGTCCTTCGAATCGAGCAACTTACGGAGGAAGCTGAGGAATGAAGACGATCCTAAGCCAAACGCAAATTCTTGCTACGGCTGCATGCGTCGCCATACTCGCGGCTGGATGCAGCGGGGGCGCCGGTTCCCACTCGAGCTATGGCTTGCCGCCGGGCGCGACTCAAGCACTCCGACGGCCTTCGGCGCCCACGGTCACCGAGTACGTGATCCCCCGCCGCCGACTGGCGCGTCCGAAGACATTTCCGATCGGTATTACCTTAGGCCCGGACGGCGCGATGTGGTTTGCGGAGCGCGGTCTCGGCAAGCTTGGCAGCATCACGACCGACGGTCAAAACTTCAGCGGTCCGTTCAAACTAACAGGCCAAGCGCGCTTCCCGCAAAACGTCACGACCGGGCCAGACGGCAACCTGTGGGCGGTCGCCGGCAGCACACGTAGGTACTCGCAAGAGTCCAACGGCGTTCCCGATCCCTACGGCGCCGTCGTAGCAATGACGCCGGCCGGCGTAGTGGTGAAAGTAAGGGCGCTGCCGATGTTCAGCGATCCCCGGACAATCATATCGGGACCCGATGGAAACCTTTGGTTTACTCAAACGAGCGGGTACATTGGGAGGATCAGGCTGCCGGACTACAAGCTAAACGAATTTAAGATCCCGCATCACAACAAGGCCTATGGGATCGTAGCCGCACCAGACGGCAACATTTGGTTCAGCGAAACATTTAATGACCAGCTCGGCCGCATCACCATCACGGCGAAGGGGAAGATCACGATCACAATGTTTCCCTGTCCGAGCCCCTCGGGCTTAGTCGTCGGTCCCGATGGGAACCTGTGGGTAAGCGAGTTCCTGGCACATGGAGTTGCGGAGGTATCGACCGCTCCTTCGACCTCTGGCAGCATCCTTCAGCAGGTCGAGCTTCCGGCCGGATCGAGCCCGAAGGGCCTCGCCGTCGGCGGCGATGGAAATCTCTACGTCGCCGACTTCAGCACCGGCAAGATCGCCGTAGTGAGCCCCGTAGCTGGGGCTGCGAAACTCCTTGGCAAGATTGAGCCTCCCACACCCAAGAGCGGGCCCTGGATTATTGCTGCAGATGGCGCTGGAAACATCTGGTTCACGGAATCGTTAAAGGGCAAAGTCGGTAAAATCACGCTCTCAACGAGCAGATGAAGCCGCCGGCCCGGGAATCCGAGCGATCATCCCGGGCCCTCGCGGTTGGCCGTCGCCCGCGCGCCAGCAAACTCTCGCAATAGCGAGGCAATACCACGCACCTCGTCGCGATCGGGCCGGCGACCGTTGACGTGCTCACCGACGAGGAGCAAAGCGTCGCCGCCGGTCTGCGGTGACAGCGTCACCCCGACTCTCGGCCGGCTCTGCTCCGGCATGACGTTTAACTGCTCCGTACCCCCTTGATAAATCGCCCTCACGCGCTTGCTCGAACTGAGCGATTGCGCGAGCGGATCTCCGGCGAAGATGTGCCACGCTGAACCCTTGGGCCAGCCCGCGGCAGCTAGGCGAACGAAGCCGCCATCGGCGACTCTCTTGAAGATCGCCAGCGAGCAAAGTTGTAACTCTTCAGCCACCACCTGGACAGCGCGGCTGGGGGCGTCGTCCTGATCGCGCACACGACCCAACGTGGCTCGAAGTCCGTCCAAGGCAACGGCGGCGCGATAACGCTCCGGCAAAAAGACTCGGTCGATCATGCGGATGACGTGAGGATGGACAAACTGAAATGACAGGCCGATCACCAGCGCGATGGCGACGTCCAGCCCCACCTCAAATTGGTTGTGAGCGAATCTCTTTGTAGCCAGCAAGTCAAGCAAGGCAAACGCGGTGAAGCCCGCGCATAGGAACAGGCCATACACGATGGTGCGGTTTGCGATAAATCCTACGTTGAGCGCGCGGTGGCGCACGACCGCGTAGCTGACCGAAAGCGGTATCGCGACTTGGAGTGCCGGAATAAACGCGAGCCACACCGGCGCGGCATCTGAAAGATCATCGCCTGTGTAGATGTTAGCGCCTGGGTCGGTCAGGTTTGCCGCTACCCTTGCTCCGAACCCTATTGCAAAGCCGGCGATTATCCAGGCGACGCGGCTGCGGTCGGCGCCCCGTTCTCTACAAAACGTAGCGATCAGGGAAAGAATACCTGCGGCGTAAGTGGCGTATAAAATAGCTGACGCAATGCGACCGGCAATGACCTCCAGATGCAGCACGCC
>JBARBD010000151.1:0-4690 GCA_049792675.1 Vulcanimicrobiaceae bacterium
TCGGACCCTGGACTTCAAGCACGCCGGCCGTCGTGTAGAATTGCGCGACGATCGAGCCGCCCGACCGAAAGAAGAGATCGTACGGTGCGTAGGAGCGATCGCTGCCGTACGCGACGGCGACCGTGTAGATCTTCGGCACCTTGGTAAACCGCAGCCACGTCTCCAACGAGACGTTCGTGGCCGACTCCATGGCTTTGATTTCCGGAAAGCTGACGATGCCCGCGGCGGTTGCGGTGCCCGGGAACGCCATGGCGGTGTCGCTGCCCCCGATGAGCCCGGCCACGCTCTCCTGCACTGCGGCGCCCACCGCCCCGTTGTTATTGTTGCCGCTGCTGTCGGCTGCGATCCCGCCCGTGTCGTCGAGCCGATAATAGCCGGTCGGGTTGTCCCCGAGGATCACCCCGGCGTAGTTCTGCGAGACGTCTCTCGGGTGTAGGCGATGGTGAGCGGCAGCCGACATTGGAGGCAGCGAATTTCCGTGCCCCCCGCACGCGCTGACACACGCGCTGACAAATGATAAAAGCGCGAAGACATACGCTCCTCGACGGACGTCTGTCACGCTACAAAGGTAGCTCGGATGCTACCTAGGTTCTAGAGCCTTGCGGCCCACACTATGGGACTTCCGATGTAGCCGGCTGCGGGCTGGGTTAAACTTCGCCGTCGTAGTAATCGAGGATCGGCTCGGCCCGCACGAGGGTGTCGGTCGCCTCGACGAGCAGCTTCTTCGAGTCGGGATAGAAGCAGACGTCGTGCGGGTCCGTGTTCGCGACGAGGATCACGGTCGCAGGCGCGTCGCTGCGATTGACCAGCTTGTGGGCGCCGAACGGCCGGGTCGGAAAGGCGATCAGATCTCCGCGCCGCAATGCCTTCGCGCCGTGCGGCGTCTCGAGCGTCGGCGCGCCCTCCCAAACGATGAAAAGCTCCTCCTCGGCCGTGTGCCAGTGCGTCGGGCAGAAGGCTTCCCCCGGGCGCAGGCGCGCGATCCGATAGCCGAGGTGCTCCGCCCCGACCAGAAAGCCGATCTCGGCGAGCTCGCAGCTATATGCGCCGGGGCCGGGCGACTCCAGCCAAAGCAGCTCGTCGAGATTGACGGCGTTGACGTGCGCGCCGGCGCGCGACTCGAGCGCCTCGGTGATCGCGTCGTACGCACGATGAAAGACCGGCGCGCCGTCGCCGACCAAGCAGTGGCGGGGATGGAATGCGCGAAGGCGGCGAAGCGAACGCGCGGCGCGATCGGGGTCGGCGAGCTTCTCGTCGGGCATCATGCGCAGCGATCCGGCCGGCGCGCCCCAGAGCGCGTCACCGACGATCGCCGTCTCCCTTTCGGGCAGATAGAGCGCAAACTCGCCGGGCGTCTTCAACCCCTCGAGCCCGATCACTCGCGCCTCACCGATCGCGTCGCCGTGGCGAACGATTCGGTCGACCGTCAGCGCCATCTCGCACGCGTCCGGCTCGCTCGCCGCGACCTTCGCGCCAAAGCGCGCCGCGGCATCGCCGGCGGCGCGTTCGTGATCGCGGTTCGTGACGACGATCCATGCGGCGCCGCCGAGCGCGGCGATCTCCTCCGCATCCCGATCGTCGAGCGGCAGCGGGTCGACGAGCACGTTCTCGTTCGATCCGAAGACGAAGTACGAGTTGAAGAATAGGTTGCGCTCGGGCTGCCAGCGGGACCACATGGCGACACCGTCTATCACCGTCGGCTGCACGATGCCCGCTCCTTCTTACGCTACTGCTTCGCCCGCAGTTGGCGCAGGACGTACTGGAGGATGCCGCCGTGCCGGTAGTACTCGGCCTCGTTCGGCGTATCGATCCGCACGCGCACCTCGAAGTCGATCGAACGGCCGCTCTGCGCGTCGGTCGCCTTGACGCGGGCGCGCATGCGCGGCTCGATGCCGGCGGCGATCCCGATCACGTCGAAGATCTCCTCGCCGGTCAATCCGAACGTCGAGCGATCGGTGCCGTCGAGGTATTCGAGCGGCAGCACGCCCATGCCGATCAGGTTGCTGCGGTGGAGGCGCTCGAACGACTCGGCGATCACGGCCTTGATGCCGAGCAGATACGGTCCTTTCGCCGCCCAGTCGCGCGACGATCCGGTGCCGTACTCCTTGCCGGCCAGGACGATCAGCGGCGTGCCGTCGGCGGCGTAGCGGTGCGCCGCTTCGTAGATCGAAAGCTCCTCGTTGCTCGGGAAGTAACGCGTGAATCCACCCTCGACGCCCGGAACGAGCAAGTTGCGCAGCCGCACGTTCGCAAACGTCCCGCGCACCATCACTTCGTGATTGCCGCGGCGCGCGCCGTACGAGTTGAAGTCGCGAGGCTCGATGCCGCGGCCGACGAGATATTGCCCGGCCGGGCTGCTCTTGCCGATACTGCCGGCCGGCGAGATGTGGTCGGTGGTGACCGAATCGCCGAGGACCGCCAGCGCCCGCGCGCCGTGCACGTCCTGCAGCGGCGGCGGCTGGGGCGGCATCCCGTCGAAGTAGGGCGGCTTCTTGACGTACTCCGAGTTCGGATCCCAGGCGTAGCGTTCGCTCGGAGCGACGTTGAGGCGCGTCCAGTTCTCGTCGCCTTTGAAAACCTCGGCATACTCGCGCTCGAACATCTCGTCGTTGATGCACTGCGCCATCGTGGTCGCGATCTCGTCGTTGCTCGGCCAGATATCTTTGAGGTAGACCGGCTTGCCGTCGCTACCGATCCCGAGCGGTTCGGTCGTCAGATCGACGTCCATGCGCCCGGTCAGCGCGTAGGCGACGACCAGCGGCGGCGAGGCCAGATAGTTGGCGCGGACTTGCGGGTGAATGCGCCCCTCGAAGTTGCGATTGCCGGAGAGCACCGCGGCGACGATCAAATCTTGATCCGCGACGGTCTCGGCGACGTCGGTCGGCAACGGGCCGGAGTTTCCGATGCAGGTCGTGCAGCCATACCCGATGATGTTGAAGCCGAGCTTGTCGAGATACTCGCGCAGACCGGCTTTGGTCAGGTAGTCGGTCACCACTTTCGATCCCGGCGCGAGCGAGGTCTTGACCCAGGGTTGCGTGTGCAGCCCGCGCCGCACCGCGTTGCGCGCGAGCAGACCGGCGCCGATCAGCACCGACGGATTCGAGGTATTCGTGCAGCTGGTGATCGCCGCGATCACGACCGCGCCGTCGTAGACATCTTCGCTCGTCTGCGCGATCGTCGCGGTGCCGCCGCCGCCTTCGTTTTCGAAGCGGGAGATCGCGCCGTTCGCGCGCTCGCGCGCGGCGACCCACTCCTGTAGTGCCGCGTCGAAGGAGCGCTTGACGTCGTGGAGCGGGACGCGATCCTGCGGACGCCGAGGACCGGCGAGGCTCGGCTCGACGCTGCCGAGATCGAGCTGCAGTACGTCGGCGAACTCCGGATCGGGCGTCTGGTCGGTACGGAAGAGCCCCTGCGCCTTGGCGTACGCCTCGACGAGCTCGATCTGCCGCTTGGAGCGCCCGGTCAGCTCGAGATACTCGAGCGTGCGGTCGTCGATCGGGAAGATTGCGACGGTCGAACCGAACTCCGGCGACATGTTGCTGATGGTCGTACGATCGACGACCGGGAGCGCCGAGAGCCCGGAGCCGAAGAACTCGACGAACTTTCCGACGACGCCCTTCTTGCGGAGTATCTCGGCAACGGTCAACACCAGATCGGTCGCGGTCACGCCCTCGCGCAGCGCGCCGTCCAAGCGGAAGCCGATCACTTCGGGAACGAGCATCGTCACCGGCTGACCGAGCATCGCGGCCTCGGCTTCGATCCCGCCGACGCCCCACGCGAGCACGCCGAGGCCGTTGACCATCGTCGTGTGCGAATCGGTCCCAACCGCGGTGTCGGGATAGGCCAACGGCGCCGCGGCCTCGTCGGAAGCGCCGAAGACGACGCGCGCCAGGTACTCGATGTTGACTTGGTGCACGATGCCGGTTCCCGGCGGAACGACGCGCAATCCCGCAAGCGCTTCCTGTCCCCACTTTAAGAAGGCGTAGCGTTCGCGGTTGCGCTCGAACTCGAGATCGGTGTTCTTCTCGAGCGCATCGTTCGACCCGAAATAGTCGGCCTGCACCGAATGGTCGATCACGAGCTCGACCGGCTGAAGCGGATTGATCGCCTTCGGATCGCCGTGCATCTCCGTCATCGCGTCGCGCATCGCGGCGAGATCGACGACGCACGGTACGCCGGTAAAGTCCTGCAAGAGAACGCGCGCCGGCGTAAAGGCGATCTCCCGTTCGATGCGCGCTCGGCGCTGCCAACGCGCGAGCGCTTGGACGTCGTCGGCCGTCACCGTAACGCCGTCTTCGCAGCGCAAGAGGTTCTCCAGCAGAATCTTGTAGGAGAACGGAAGCCGCGCGAGCTTCGTCAGCCCCGCACGCTCGAGCGCGTCGAGGCGGAAGTATTGGTACGAGCGATCGCCGGCGCGCAGCGTATCGAGTGCTTTGAAGCTATTCGGGTGGCCTGTCATCGGAGAGCCGTACTTTGGGATCGCCTTGCGCGTAGCCTTCGATCTTCAACGCAGCCTCGCCCGAAAGCAGCCGCCATAGCGGCTCGGCGACGAGCGCGAGACGCCACGGCTGCAGCGCCAGCACGTGCTCGAAGCTCGCGCGATCTTGCGGAATCTCGCGCGCCAGCCGCTCGAGCACTGCCCGGGGCACGAGGAGGCTGGGTGGGAGCTCGGAACTGCGCGCGATCTCCC
>JBARBD010000152.1:0-2707 GCA_049792675.1 Vulcanimicrobiaceae bacterium
GCCTCGCCCGCATCCTCGACGGCCGCCAGCGCCCCGGCGGCGTCGCGCGCGATTGCCGCATCGACGAGGCGCGCGGCGAAGTCGCGGCCGGTCGACCCGAAGGCGAGATCGAGCGTCTCCACCGTGGCGATGCTCCCGCCCGCGAAGGCGGCCAGCTGCTCGAGCATCGTCAGCGCGTCGCGGAGGCCGCCGTCGGCGCGATAGGCGATTGCCGTGAGCGCGCCGTCATCGACGGCGATTTTCTCGGCGGACGCGATCTCCCGCATTTTTTCGATCATGACCGGTATCGCGATGCGCCGAAAGGCGTAGCGCTGGCAGCGCGAGAGGATCGTCACGGGCAGCTTCTCGGGCTCGGTCGTCGCGAGGATGAAGACCGCGTGGGCGGGCGGCTCCTCGAGCGTCTTGAGGAAGGCATTCGCCCCCTCTTTGGTCAGCATGTGGGCCTCGTCGATGATGTAGACCTTCATCCGCATCGTCGCAGGCGAGAACTTCACGGCCTCTCGCAGCGCCCGGATCTCGTCGATCCCGCGGTTGCTCGCGGCATCGATCTCGAGCACGTCGAGGGCCGTCCCGGCCAGCATCGCCCGACAATTCTCGCAGGTGTTGTCGGGAATGGCGGTCGGGCCATTCACACAGTTGATGCAGCGTGCTAGGATTTTGGCAGCGGAGGTCTTCCCCGAGCCGCGGGGCCCCGAGAAGAGGTAGGCGTGGGCGAGCTTCCCTCCCTCGATGGCCGCACTGAGCGTACGGACGACCGCGTCTTGGCCAACCAGGTCGGCGAACGTCCGGGGGCGCCAGGTGCGGTAGAGGGACACGGCGCTCAACCTTTAGCAGGCCGTTTCGCGTCGCCTGCCGGAGGGTATGGTGCAACGAGCGGCTCCAGGAGACGGTTGTAGTTATTGCTTCCCAGGGAGCGTACTTGGTTAATTTGGAACGGACGAGAGAAAAGCCCGTGGATCTGCGCGCAGAACTCCAAGAGAAGTTTGGGTTTAGAAATTTCTACCCAGGCCAGGAAGAGGTCGTTTCCCGCGTCTTACAGCGCCAGGACACGTTGGCAATTCTCGCGACCGGTGCCGGGAAGAGCCTGACCTACCAGCTCCCGGCGCTCCTGCTCGAGGGCACCACCGTCGTGGTGAGCCCGCTGATCGCGTTGATGAAAGATCAGCTCGACATGCTGCGCGAGCGCGGCATCACCGACGTCGTCGCGCTCAACTCGACGCTCTCCGAAGATCAAGAGATTCGCGCGCGCGAGCGTATTCGCTCCGGCACGATTCGGATCGTCTACACGACGCCCGAGAAGCTCGAAGACGATGCCTTTCTACGACTGCTGCAATCGATTCGCGTTCCGCTCTTCGTCGTCGACGAGGCGCACTGCATCAGCCAGTGGGGCCACGATTTCCGGCCCGCCTATCTCGCGCTCGGCGGCGTGATCGCGAAGCTCGGCCACCCGACGGTCTTGGCGTTGACGGCGACCGCGACGCCGTCGGTGCGCGAAGATATTCTGCACCAGCTGGGCATCGATCAAGTCAAGCCGATCGTGCGCGGATTCGATCGCCCGAATCTGATCTACGAAGCGCGCAAAGCCGACAAAGAAGCCGACAAGCTCAAGATTCTCAACGCGCTCTTCAGCGGCGACGACGCGCTCGAAGGCACCGGCATCATCTACACCGCGACCATCAAGAACGCCCTGGAAGTACAGCATTATCTCGCGCGCGAGCTAGGCATCCCGGCCGCCGTTTACCACTCGAAGCTGCACAAAGAGGACCGCACTTCGGTCCATAACCTGTTCATGGACGAGGCGATCCGCGCGGTCGTCGCCACCAACGCATTTGGCCTGGGCATCGACAAGCCGAACATCCGCTTCGTGGTGCACTACGATCTCCCCGGATCGCTCGAAGCCTATACCCAGGAGGCCGGGCGCGCCGGACGCGACGGCTTGCCCTCGCGCTGCATTCTCGTTTACCGCATGAGCGATACGCGCGTCCAGAACTACTTCCTCACCGGCAAGTATCCAGACGTCGAGGAGGTCCAACGCGTCTTCGGTACGATCGAGGTCTTCAGCGATCAGACCGGCGGCGTCTCGATGGTCGACCTGCGCAAGATCCTGCAGCTCCCGCTGACCAAGCTCAAAGTTATCCTGGCGCTGCTCAAGAAGTCCGGGTACATCGAACACGTCGGGAAATCCGCCTACGGTCTGACCGAGGCGGTGCGCAAGCATCGCGACTTGATCTTGAACCTGGCGAACTACGACACGAAGAAATCCTACGACCAGAGTAAGCTCGCGATGATGCTGCAATACGCCGAGACGGCGTCCTGCCGCCGGCGCTTCATCCTCAACTACTTCGGCGAAGACTTCGAGCGCGTCAACTGCGGCACGTGCGATAACTGCCTGCGCTCGACGCGCCGCGGCGTCGACATCCACTCGGCGACCGGGGGTTTCAAGATCGCCGACGTCGTTCACCACCCTAAGTTCGGGATCGGCACGGTAGAGCGCGCCGAGCGGGATCTGGTCACGGTGCTCTTCCCCAGCGTCGGCTATAAAACGCTGCTGGCATCGGCCGTGAGCCGCGCCGAACAGCAAATTGCCTAGCGGCCGGCTAGCGAAAGCCGCGCTGCTCTTCGCGGCCGCAGCGACGCTCGGCGCCGCGGCGCCGGCCCAAAATGCGACCCCCTCGGCGGCACCTGCAGCCGCCGCGACCCCCACGGC
>JBARBD010000153.1:0-6135 GCA_049792675.1 Vulcanimicrobiaceae bacterium
CGAGGGCTTGGGCTGCGGCCGCCTGAGCGGCGTTGACGCTATAAAGATCGCCGCCGACGCCCGACTTCACTAAGGAACTGCCGGCTTGCGACGTGACGCGTGCGATCGTCTTGAGCGTCTTGGTAATCGTAAAGGCAACCTGGTCGGTCTGGTCTGCGAAGACCACGCTGCCGGGGTACGAGATAGGTTGATACCCCGATTTATCGAGGTTGACGGTGTAGGTATCGGGAGCGAGCGAGAGGATCACAAAGTGGCCTCCCGCATCCGTCGTCGCGGTCCGCGTCATCGAGGGCGAGGTCGCCGTCACGATAGCGCCCGCTACGGGTGCTCCGCTATTGTCGCGAACGATGCCGGCCATGTTTCCGGTGACTCCCGCCAGTGCCCACGTTTCCTGGAACAGGAAGGCCGCCAGGAGCAGAACCGCGACGCCCACGCAATGGAGGGATCGTTGGTGACTCATGGTGCTTTTTGTATCCTTCTGTCTTGAACTTCCGAGTTGTGCGTCGGGTAAGACGCGTGCAATCGCCTTACGGAGTCTGGGGAAGCCGACCTTTTGAGACTTGTTGAGATCACCGCGCATTGCGGAACTTTCGCATCAACGATCTTCAAGAGTTCAAGGAACATCAACTCTGAAATCGCTCGTTCGGCGGCGCGCGTTTTGTGACTTCCTAAAGACGAAAGCGCGAATCTGGCCTATTCTAAAGGCTATGGCATTGCCGGTTGCCCCGCGCGAGGCGAGCGAGTATGCGCTCCAACGCGTGATGGAACGCCAAGTCTTGACGCTGCTGCATCGGGTCAATAATCCCGGCGCGCTTGCAGCGGCGCCGCTCATGACGTTGGTCTGTGCCGAGATGGGGACCTCGAACCCGGTGGCCGCGCTTGAGCGAATCGTCTTGTCCGCGCTGGGCGGAGACGACGAGGATGCGACCAGATTGCGAAACGCGATCTTCGACGTTGACTTCAGGCGCGTCTCGACCAACGCCGAGCTGGCGCGGCGCAACGGCATCTCGCGCCGGCATTTTCAACGCTGGAGAGCCGAGGCGGTCGCGGCGATCGCCCTGCACGCGCGCAGGATCCTGCAGAATTCGAGCGCCGAGGGGCCGGCCGAATCCCGTCCCGCGCCGGCGCCGCGGCGCGATTCGAAATGGCGTTTCACCAGCGAAAGCGCGGCACTCGCGCGGGCCGCGGATCGCGAGAACCTACCGGAGATGCGCGCCATCGCCGGCAATCTGCTCCGGTTGGCCGATACGCGCGAGGCCCGCGCCTTCGCCTGGGCGGCTCTCGCCGACGCCGACGCGGGGATGGGCAGAGGCGACGACGTCATCGAGCATCTGGGCCGCTTGCCCATCGCTGCCGGCTCGATCGTCCGCGCCAAGCATGCGCTGCTGGCGGAGAACGCCGGCGACGCCGAGGCGTTCGCCCGCGACGCGCTCGCAGTATTGCGCGATGGCGATCCGGCGCGTTACCGCTGCCACGCGCTGGTCTCGCAGATTCGCTTGGTGCGCGGCGCGCCATGGAGGCCGCCGGTCGAGGCGAAAGATCTCCCGATCTGTTCGTGGGAACACAACGCAATGGGTGTCGAAGCGGCGCGGCACCGCGCCGCCGAGCGGGCCTGGGGTGACGCGGAACGGCTCGGCCTTGCAGCGTACAAGCGAGCAGAGACGCTCGGATATACGGGACTCATCGCTCGCGCCGCGGCGGTGATGCATGCCGTCGAGGGCGCGCGCGAACGACGTTCGCCGTCCAACTGGTGGCGCGCGCGGGCGATCGCGGCGCTGCTGCCGACCCAGAGCCGGCTCTTGGCCACGCGCCTTTTCCTGGATCGCTCCCTCGACGCCGAGGTCGCGCCCGACGACTTGCTCGCAGACGCGCTCTACGAACGCCTCTGCCTGATCGTGCCGCAGATGCTCGGGGAGGGCGGCGAGCAGCGCGCAGCGCTGCGCCGGTTCGTCGCCGCGACCATCGATGCCAGCTCGATCGAAGCGGGAGCAATCGAGGCGGCGATCGAGCCGGTCAGGCGGAGCGCTTCTGCGTTTGTCTACTATGCACCCAAGCTGGTCGAGCCGATTTGTGAGATGCTGGCGCTCGCACGGACCGCATTGGCCGGAGCTCCCTGGAACGTGGCCTCGCAACGCGTGCGCGAGCGGCTCGTTGTCGCGCTTTCGAAAATCAAATCGGTGGGGCCGCGAACGTTTGAGATTGCGATTCCAGCAGCGTCGAAGTCACAACGAGGCGCCCCCAATCATTTGAGAGTTTATGATGAAGGGGCAGCCGGGAGAGGGTCCGTCGAAGATCTCGCCGGTTTACGAGTTCGGGTCGTTCCGCTTCAATCCGGCTCGCGGACTACTCTACCACGGCAGCGAGGTCGTGCCGTTACCGGAACGGCTCGCCCAGCTGCTCGTGCTGTTAATACATGCTAACGGCGACGTCATCGACAAAGAGACGATCGCCGCGAGCGTCTGGCCGGATAGCGTCGTCACCGACGGAAATCTCTCACAGCACATGTACATGCTGCGCCAGCTGCTCGACGAGCGTGCTAGAGATCGCGCCTACGTCGTCACGGTGCGCGGCAGAGGGTATCGCTTCGTCGCTCCGGTGAGCGTGGTCGCGCCCGGATACACCGAGGGCGCGGCGGCGTCGGTCGAAGAGATCGGCGATCGGCTCATGCGCAGCGGTCCGGAGGCGCTCCACCACTATTGTCGCGGCTGCTATCTGCTGGAGAAGCGCACTGCCGGCGCGCTGACCGCGGCCGCCGAGCAGTTCGAGGCGGCGCTGCAGATCGATCGCGAGTACGTGCCGGCGCTGATCGGGCTTTCCCGAGCCTACGCGCTCATGGCCGAATACTGGTATGCCCCAGGATCGTATACGTTTCCAAAAGCCAAGGCCGCGATCGTTCGAGCGCTCGAAATCGATCCGACCTCGGCCGAAGCGCGCGCGACGCTCGCCAACATCCTGCTCTTCTGCGATTGGAACTGGTCGGATGCCGAGCGCGAGATCGAGACGGCGATCCGCTCGAACCCGAAGTCGACCTCGGTCTACGTCAATGCAGCCTGGTTCTATCTTTGCAAAGGCTCGGGTGACCGGCCGTTGCGCGAGATGCAGCGCGCCCTTTTGATCGAGCCGTCGTCGCCGGTCTTGCAGCTCTTTCTCGCCCGCATCTTCCTCCACACCGGAGAGTACCGGCGCGCCATCGACTCGCTCTCGAACCTGATCGAGAGCGGGCCGGATTTCTCCCTCGCCCGGCGCCACCGGGCGCAAGCCTTCATCTTGAACCGTCAGCCGGCCGAAGCGATCGCGGATTTGCTGCTCCTCCCGCAAGATCGCGCGGAAGATACGGCGTTGCGCCTGCCGTTGCTCGGCCGCGCCTATGCGGACTGCGGCGATATCGAGCGCGCCGAAGGGATCTATCGAACGCTGCTCGAGATGGCTCGCACCGAGTACGTCGTCGGCTTCAACCTCGCGACCGTCGCGGTCGGGATCGGCAGGCTCGTCGAGGCGCTCGACCATCTGGAACGCGCGCTCGAGAAGCGCGAGCCCGCGTTGTTGATGCTGCGCCTGCTGCCGTGGTTCGGGCCGATCGCCCAGCGCGCGCGCTTCAAGGCGGTGATGCACGCGATCTGGCCCTCCGCACCTCGATCGATCAAAGGTTCCTACGGCTACTCGCGGCTGGCTACCGGATAGACCGCCGGGCTGCGCAGGCCGTTAGCGTCGACGCTGCGCACGCCGAGGATATCGTCGTCTTTGGAGACCGGCACGGTCGCCTGCGTGACGTCTCCGACGTCGCGCACGTGCTCCCACTGCGGCGCGTCGGTCGAGCGCCAGACGATTTCGTACGACGTCGCGTCCGTAACCGGTTGCCACCGCAGCGTCGAGTCGTATCCGAGCCGGCTCAGGACCAGCGCAACGCCGCTCGGCGAGGCCGGCCCGAGCGCGAGCGTGGCGAGCGCGGCGACGTTGGCTTGGGTCGCGCGCCGCAGGTAGGCCGCATCGATATACTGCGGCAAGTCTCCGTACTGCACGCCGTCTTGCACGCGGACGTCTTGGTGCTGGTGCGTGAAGTTCTCGTGCGCCTCGACGAAGCGAATCGCCGCCGAGTATCCGGCCGCCTGAAACGATTCCTGGTCGCCGCCGCGCAGGAACCGGTCGGCGCGGTAGATCTGGCGGACCCGCAAATCCGCAACGTAGAGCGGAACGACTTCGGCGAGGAAGCGCGAGAGCTCGCGCGACGGTGAGTCGTTCTCCGATCCCACGAGGTCGACCGTCGAGATCTTCGTCCCGGCCGGCAATCCCTCGGAGAAGACGCGGATCACGTTGGGCTCAGTGGCTCCGTCTCCGCCGACCGAGTTGCCGATGATATCGTCGTTGAGCACGGCGGCAACCGGGACGTGCGCGGCCGACAGCTCGCGCGCGTAGTGGTCCGATCCCCACAGGCCGAGCTCCTCGCCGTCGAATGCCGCGAAGACGATCGTTCCGCGAAAGCGCGTGCTCGCCATGACGTGGGCCGCTTCGATCACGGCGGCGACGCTGGACGCGTTGTCGTCCGCCCCCGGCGCGACGCCGGCGCCGTCGGTGCAGTGCCCGTCGCAATCGTCGAAGTGGCTCGACATCACGTACGTCCGCCCCGGTTGGTCTCCGCGCAGCGTCGCGATCACGCTCGACTCGGTGACGGCGCGCGGCGTCTTGGGCGTCTTGGCTTGGAGATAGGTGTCGAGCGAGACGCTCATGCGCCCGCCGGACGAGGTCGCGATTGCCACGAACTGACGAGCGATCCAGTCGCGGGCACCGAAGACACCGTGGCTCGGCGTCGAGCTCTTTTCGGAGAAGTCGTTACGCGTGCCGAAGGCGACGAGCTGCTCGACGTCGCCCTTCAGACGATCGGCGCTGACGGCCGCGACCATCGCGACGATCGGCGGATACGGGGAGAGCGAGGCTCGATCGGAATCGACGGCGCCGAGGAGAAGGACGAAAGCGAAGGCGGCGGCGATCCGCCGGCGGAGTATCGAAGTCGATGAACTCATGACGCAACGTTGTACGAGCGCGCCTGCGCTTCCTCACCCGGCCGTCTACGTGCTGCGCTGCCGGGACGGGTCGCTCTATACCGGGTCGACCGTCGACCTGCCGCGGCGTCTGGAGATGCACCGGCGCGGCGCCGGCGCCAAATACACGCGCGGACGGCGGCCGGTCGAGCTGGTCGCGTGGTGGCATCCCCCGACGGCGACGGCCGCGAAGTCGCAAGAAGCCCGTTTCAAGCGCTTGCGCCGTGCCGAGAAGCTGGCGGTCCTGCGCGGCGGCGTCGCCTACGGCTGCCGCGTCTCAAGCGAAGGTCTTTAGGGCGCGGGCGTAGGTCGCGCGCGTCACCGCGTGGATCGCCTTATAGGCGGCCGGATAGTCGTACGCGTTCTCGGTCATGATCGCCAAGACGAACGGCGAGTCGCCGAAAGGCTCGACGATCGCCACGTCGTTGCGCGTTCCGTCGACCTCGCCGGTTTTATTCGCGACCGGCGTCCCGTGCGGCAAGGCGGCCGGGATGCCGTCGCGATCGGTCTGGCCGAGCATGATCGCGACCATCGCGCGGCAATGCGCCGGCGAGACGATCGTGGCGACCTCTTCGCGGGATCCGCGCTCGATGAGGTAGAGTAGGTGGGCCATATCTGCCGGCGTCGAGCGATTGTCGTGATGGTGCACGATGGCGGCATAGTCGAGGAACTGCCGCGCGAGATGCGTCCGGGTCATCCCGGCTCGGGCGCCGACGCGGTTGATCGCGGCGACGCCGAAATGCGCGATCAGCAGGTTGGCCGCGGTGTTGTCGCTCACCTGAATCATCGGAACGATCAGCTGCTTGACCGTAAACTGCTGCCCGTCCGCTGCGTCTGCCATGAAGTCGGACCCGCCGATCAGATCGCTGCGGTCGAAGGTGATCTTCTCGGCGAGCGCGCCCGGGCTCGCCTCCTCGGCCGCATAGGCGGTCGTCATGATCAAGACCTTGATCGTCGACGCGGTCGGAAAAGAATGGTGCGAACGGTACGCGACCAGCGGAGGCCCCGGCCCCATCGTCCGCGCGTAGACGCCGATCGTCCCCGGCATCGAGCGCGCCACCGCGGCGACGCGCTGCGCGAGCGTTGCCGCTGCGGCGGG
>JBARBD010000154.1:0-2835 GCA_049792675.1 Vulcanimicrobiaceae bacterium
TTTCGGAAGCCTTCAGGCGCCGCCGCTGGGCGGCTTTCACGGAGGCCGGCCTCGGATCGCGGAGTTCGTCCGCTGGATCGCCGACGAAACGTGAGCCGCCCGGGCCCGCGCACGTCGGATCTCGCCGAGCGGCTTCGACGCTACGAGTCGCACAACGTAACCTTTCTTGCCGCGGATTTTCCGGTCTTTTGGGCGTCGGCGCGCGATGCGACGGTCACCGATGTCGACGGAAACAGCTATATCGATCTCACCGCGGCATTCGGTGCCGCCAACGCGGGTCATGGGAATCCTAGCGTCGTTGCCGCGATCGAGGCGCAAGCCCGCCGATTGATGCACGGCATGGGCGACGTGCACCCCACCGAGATTCGCGTCCAGCTCCTCGAGCGGCTCGCCGGAATCGTGCCGCAGGGTCTGCAGAAGACCTTTCTTGCATCCTCCGGATCCGAGGCGATCGAAGCGGCACTCAAAACCGCGATGCTCGCGACCGGTAAGGCCGCCTTTGCGTCGTACCGCGGTGCCTACCACGGCCTGTCGCTCGGGGCGCTCGGCGTGACCGGCATCGAGCGGTTCCGCATACCTTTTGCCGCTGCCTTGGGTACGCCGCCGCTGCTGCTTGACTATCCGAGCGCCGGCAGCGACGTTGCGCGCGCTGCCGCTCTTGCGCGCGACCAGCTCGCGCGACGCAGCGATCTCGCAGCGCTCTTGATCGAGCCGATTCAGGGACGTGCCGGCTGCATCGTGCCTCCGGCCGGTTATCTCGCCGCGATGCGCGGCGTCTGCGACGAGTTAGGCATCCTCATGATCGCCGACGAGATCTATACTGGATTCGGACGAACTGGACGCTGGTTTGCGGTCGATCGCGAGCGGGTCGTACCGGACATTCTCTGCGTCGGCAAGGCGATGGGCTCGGGTTTTCCTATCAGCGCGGCGATCGGGCGCGCTCGCGTCATGGACGCGTGGCCCATCTCGGAGGGTGAAGCGCTTCACACCTCCACGCACTTGGGAAACCCGCTCGGCTGCGCGGCCGCGCTCGCCACGATCGGCGAGCTCGAACGCCTCGAACTTCCGGCGCGCGCAGCCCGCCTGGGCGAGGTCCTCGGCGCGCGCCTGCAACGCCTGCGTGCCGTCGACGGCGTCGCCGACGTGCGCGGCTGCGGTCTCTTTTGGGCAGTACAAATGAGCGACGAGCGGCGCGCGCGCGCCGTCGTCGTGCGCTCCCTGCACGAGGGCGTCATCCTGTTACAGTCGGGTGAAGCCGGCGACGCGGTGACGATCGCGCCGCCGCTGACGATCGGCCGGCCCGAACTCGACCTGGCGATCGGCGTCCTAGAGGGCGCGGTCGCAGCGACGGCATAACCGCCTCTCGTGCAACACTATCGAGTCGGAATCGTCGGCGCCGGGTTCGGCCTGACCGCGCATCTGCCGGCGTTGCGAGCCCACCCGCGATTCGAGGTCGTCGCGCTCGCGTCGCCTTCCACCGCCGAGCGCGCCGCGCGCGAGGCGAACGTTCCTTCGGCCTTTACGTCGTGCGAAGCAATGCTCGCGGGGTGCGACCTCGACGTCGTGACGGTCGCCTCGCCGCCCTTCCGTCATCGGGACGACGTTCTCGCCGCTTTGGCTGCGGGCAAGCACGTCCTCTGCGAGAAGCCGTTTGCCCTCGACGTCGCCGGCGCGCGAGCGATGCTCGCCGCAGCGCAAGCCGCCGGGACGGCCTGCGGCATCGCGCACGAGTTTCGGTTCGTTCCACAGGCGCAGGCGGTCAAGGAGCTGATCGTCAACGGCCATCTCGGCCCGCTTCGCAACATCGAGATCACGCTTCTGCGCTCGAGCCTGCGCAGCGACTCGGAGGCGGCGCGCAGCTGGTGGTTCGACCGTGCGGCCGGCGGCGGCCTCGGCGGATCCGCGCTATCGCACTTGATCGATTACGCGAGTTGGCTCGCCGGGCGAGCGCCGCTCGCTACGAAGGGCCTCTTGCGAACGGCCAATCCGCGACGAGTGGACGCGAGCGGAGCCTTCGTGTCGAGTGCCGACGACGGCGCCTTCGCGCTGATCGATTACGGAGAAGGATTGGTCGCGCGCCTTTGCGCCGACGCAACCGTCGCCGTCGACGGGTTTACGTGCGCCGCGCACGGCGATCGCCGCACCGCAGTCGCCAGCGGAGCGAACATCGTCGACGTGATGCTCTACGCGACCGACGCCGAGGGGACCGACGAGCTCGAGTGCGCGCCGTCCCCGTACGCCGCCTTCGCCGGTGTAAACGGAAACGTGCCGTTGCTGATGGAGCTTTACGACCAGCTCGTCAAGCGCATCGAGGGGACGCCGAGCGCCCTGCCGACGTTCGAAGAGGGCGTCGCGACGCAGGCCGCGCTCGCCGCGATCGGCTACGGATCCTGATGCGTCAGATGCCGCCAGAGCGCTCCCAAGCCGATGGTCGTCGCGCGCCGCACGACCGTCTCTCGATCGCCGCGCAGCAGCGCGTGCCAGGCGCGCTCCCTTCCGGCGGCGTCGCTGAGGCCAAACCAAACCAGGCCGACCGGTTTCTCGGGCGTTCCGCCGCTCGGCCCGGCGATGCCGGTCGTCGAGAGCGCCAGGTCTGCGCCCAAACGCTCCCGCGCGCCGCGCGCCATCGCCAGGGCGACCGCTTCGCTCACCGCACCGAAGGACGCGATCGCCGCGGGGCTCACGCCTAGCTCGCGCACTTTCACCGCATCGTCGTATGCGACGACACCCCCAACGAAACTCTTCGACGCGCCGGGAACGCTGGTGAGCGCAGTCGAGAGCGAGCCCCCGGTACACGACTCGGCGACCGCAATCCGCAGGCCCTGCGTCTGGAGC
>JBARBD010000155.1:0-29044 GCA_049792675.1 Vulcanimicrobiaceae bacterium
CCGCCGACGCGGTCGCGCGCCTCGAGCACAACCACGTCTGCCGCGCGCAGTGCGAGCTGCCGCGCCGCCGCTAACCCCGCGGCGCCGGCACCGACGACGACGGCATCTGCCTCCATGAACTGCCTAAGGCTGGTAGACCTGGGTGTCGGCGTAGAACGTCGTACCGCCGCTCGGAAAGCCCTGATTCGAACCGCCGAAGCAGTAGAGCAGACCGTTGTCGGTGGCCGACGCGGAACCGAGTACCGCTTGCGGCATCGAAGCTTCGGCCTTCCACGAGTTCGCCGGCAGGCTATAGGAATCGGTGGTCTTGAGCACCGACGAGCCGGCGCCTTGCCCGCCCGCGAGATAGAGCCGTTCCCCGACCGCTCCCGAGCACGGCGCATTCGTCGCGGTCTTGTCTGAGGCAACGACCTTCCAGCGGTTGGTCGCCGGCGTATAGACTTCGGTCTCCGTCGTGGTCCCCGCGTTCGTGTAGCCATCGGCGACGACGATTTTCTGCCCGATCGTCCCGATGCCGGGGTTGGATCTTCCGACTTTCAACGGTTGACGCGTCGTCCACGTATTTGTCGCCGGATTGTAACGGTAGACGCCGGCGAACCGCGATCCGTTCGCGTAGCCGCCGACGGCGTAGATCAGGCCGCCTTCCGCCGCCACGACCGGCGCGTTTGCAATCGGCATCGCCGCCTTCTCCGACCACGAGTCGTGCACCGGATCGTACGCCTCGACCACGTTGGTCGGACTGCTCAGCGTCGAGTTGCCGCCTATCGCGTACAGGATGCCCTTGACGACGGCGGCGCCGGGATCCCAACGCGGTGTCGGCATCGGCGCGCCGGTCGACCACTTATTCGTAGCGGTATCGTAGATCTGATTCGCCGCGCTCGGCGAGAGCGTGGCGTCGATTCCGCCGACGACGTAGATCTTCTTGCCGATCGCTGCGGCGGCGGGGAGCTCGTATCCGTGCGGCATCGGCGCCTTTTTGCTCCACGAGTTGTGGTGGACGTCGGGCTCGAGCGGCGCGCGAAAAGCCGGCGCAACGCTCGCGGGAAGCTGGCCGGGGGTCGAGCCGCCGCAGCCGGCGAGCACGCCGAGCGCCGCCCCCGTAAAGAGAGCGGTGAACGTAGAACGTCTGGTACGCATCGCAGAGACCCTCCGATGTAAGGCTGCTCTGCTTCGCGCCGTGCCGCCGCCCGCCTTCTTGCTTAAGCGACCGCTTCTTCGGAAAGCTCTTGCGCGACCGGTTCGGATGCCCGGCTTCCCAACAAGATCAATACGACCGAAGCGACCACCGCTGCGCCGCCGGCGAACACGTTCCACGTAATCGGTTCGCGTAAGACGAGCGCGCCGAGGAGCACGGCGACGACGGGGTTGACGTACGCGTAGGTTGCCACCGTAGCGGTCGGCAGCGTTCGCACCACGTAGGCGTAGGCGGTATATCCGGCCATCGCACCGCCGGTTATCAGCCAGAGCATGCCCCAGAGTGAAGCGGCCGAGATCGCGTGCACGTTGAGCTGCGAACCTTCGCCGGCAATAAGCCCGACGATAATGGAGAGAAATCCGCCGACGGCCATTTCGAGCGGAACGACGAGTGGAGCGTGCGAGTTGCCGCGCGCGTAGACCGATCCGAGCGCCCATGAGACCGAACCGATCAAGGCGAGCGCCACGAAGAGCAACTCGGTCTGCGCCGGACCCTTGCCGACCAGGATCGCGATACCCGCGCTCCCCAGCGCGATGCCGGCTATCGCCGCACCGCTCGGCATCTTCCGCGCCACCAATGCATCGAAGAGGAGCATCCAAATCGGCGTGCTCGCAACCAGCAGCGCCGCGGTTCCGGATTCGATGCGCGTCTCCGCGAGACAGAGCAGCCCGTTACCGGCAACGAGCAACAGCACCGCGGTGACCGCGATCCGCACGAGCTCGGAACGGCTCGGCAGCGCCGGCCGCTCTCTGGCGATCAGCAAGCGCAGTCCAAGCATGAGCAACCCCGCGATCAGATAACGGCTGCCGGCCATCAAGTACGGCGGTATCGTCTCGACCGCGACGCGAATGCCGAGATAGGTCGATCCCCACAACAGATAGACGGCAACCAGCGCAATCCACGGCAGCGCGCGATTCCTACCGCTCACGCGCCAAGAAACAACGACGCGGCCGCGATGGTTTCGCGGCAAGATTCGGGCCCGGCGCGGCGTAGCTCTTGGCCGGGATGCCGCTTCAAAACCGGGTTACGCCGTTCGGCGAGATCGTCGCGCTCTCGGGGCGCGGCTTGATGATGGGGAATCGAGGCGTGCTGCACGACAACGCGCGCCGCATCGTTCGCCATTCGCAGGTCCGCCGCTGGATTGCGTGCCGAACCGAGTTCCGTGGCCGCAAGCGGACGATCATGCAGCCGCGATCGTACACGGAGCTATTCTTTCTCGACGAGGTGACGGCGCTGAGTGCCGGGCATCGCCCGTGTGCGGAGTGCCGCCACGCCGAGTACCAGCGCTTTCGCGCGCTCTGGGGTGCGGCCCGGGGCGGTGTGCGGGCCGGCGCGGACGACATCGATCTGGTTCTTCACGCAGAGCGCCTGGCGGGGGGAGCGAAGCGCACCCACCGCGCCGAGCTCGCGACGCTCCCGGACGGTACGTTCATCGCCGACGAGATCGCGTGGCTCGTGCGCGGCGCGGAGTTGCTGGCCTGGTCGGCCGATGGATACGCGCGGCACCGCGCGCGCCCGTCGAACCGGCTCGTCGACGTGCTGACGCCGCCTTCGATCGTTGCGGTGCTCGCGCTCGGATATCGCCCGCTCGTCCATCCAAGCGCCGAGCGATAGCCAATCGAGATGCCGGAACTTCCAGACGTCACCGCCTACATCGGGGCGCTCGAGCCTCGGATGGTCGGACAAAAACTCGAGCGGGTGCGCGTCGCGGGCGTCTCGCTCTTGCGCACCGCGGATCCGCCGCTCGCCGACGCCGAGGGACGCGTCGTCCGAGAGATCCGGCGCATCGGCAAACGTATCGCGATCGGCATCGACGGCGGCTTGTGGCTGGTGCTCCATCTGATGATCGCCGGGCGTCTCCACTGGCGGCCGGCCGGCGCGGCGCTCTCGCGGCGCAACGCGCTCGCCGCGTTCGACTTTGCCAACGGCACGCTGGTGCTGACCGAGGCTGGAACGAAGCGCCGAGCCGCGCTCCACGTGCTCGCCGGCGAAGATGCGCTGCGCGCGCTCGATCCGGGCGGCATCGACCTTTTTGCCTGCGATCTCGAAACGTTTCGAGCCGCGCTGACGCGTGAGAACCGTACGCTCAAGCGCGCTCTGACCGATCCCCGCATCGTCAGCGGAGTCGGCAACGCCTACTCCGACGAGATCCTCCACGCCGCGCGACTCTCGCCGGTCGCGCTCACGCGGAGCCTCAAGCCGGACGAGTGGGAGCGCCTGCTCGCTGCGACGCGCGGGACGCTGCGCGATTGGATCGAGCGGCTTGCCCAAGAGAGCGACGGCCAATTCCCCGAAGGCGTGACCGCCTTTCGCCCCGATATGGCCGTTCACGGGCGCTTCGGCAAACCGTGCCCGGTCTGCGGCGCGCCGGTCCAGCGCATTCGCTATGCCGACAACGAGACCAACTACTGCGCGTCATGCCAAACCGGCGGAAAACTCCTCGCCGATCGCAGCCTCTCGCGTCTGCTCAAAGCCGATTGGCCGCGCACCCTCGAGGAACTCGAAGAGCTGCGCAGCCGGTAAAGCTACGCGCTCTTGCAGCTAGCGCGGTACGAGTGCGCTTCCGGTCCGGCGACGCACCGGAACGGGCTCGACGTGCTTGGTCGCCTGGCTTACAAACCAGAAGCAGAGCAGCGTCAGCAGCATCGCATCGTCTAGAGCGCCTAGGACCGGAAGGTCGCCGAAGAGGTCCAGCGGCGAGATCACCAAGAGCGCGAGGGCGGTGACGGCCAGCTTGAGCACCAGCGGAACCCGGGAATCCCGCATGAGCGGGACGGTCCGGAAGATGGCGGCCTTCGCGGCGAGGAAGAGACGGATCGCTTTCATCAGACCGTCCTACCCCCAGCGGCGGCGATTGTTGCACGGCTCTACGGCCCCGAGGACCGAACGCTCGGCGTGAGCAGCAGCACGCTGGAAGCGTTCCGCCGGATCGCCGCACGGCTGAAGGGCAACGGCTGGAGCACGCCGGCGACCCAATCGCGCGTCAGATCGGTATAGTGCGCCGAACCCGCTTCGCCCGACTCGCCGCTCGGAATCGAGATGCCGCCCCGATCCCAATCACCGACTTCCCAGACGGCTCGAAAACCCTGCGCGAACCCCGGCTCCTGGAGATGGATCGTGTACTCGTCGCCGGCCCCCGGGAGCCACGCGCCGTTGAGAAAAGCGAAGTTCATCGGCGCGAGCGGATGCTGGATCTGCAGGCCGCCCACTTCCCTCCAACTCCTGCGTTCGCGCAACGCGAAAGGAAGCACACCGCGCATCTCGTCCTCGTCTAAAGGGATGCCGTAGGCAGGCCCCCGGAAGAGCGCTTCGCGTAGCGCGTGCTCGAACGCGGCCGCCCGCGAGCCCGGCTGGTAGCGGCCGTCCCATCCGGCGAGCCGCGCGATCAGCTCGGAAGCGCTCTCGCCGGCGGGATGGGCGCGCGCCAGTCGAACGAGCTCGCGCGCGATTCGCAGGTCGATCGGAGAGAGCGTGTCGAGCTGCATGCTCGCGAAGTACGCGACATCGTAGCGCTCGCGCGCTCGCAACAGCTGCGCGATCCGAAACGCGCGATAGGGCGGTTCGAACTGTGCCGACAAGCGATACGGATACGACGGTCCGTATGACTTGTTGTTCGCCGAGACCAGGATCGCGTCGCGGTTCGGTGGCCGCGCGGGCAGACGGCCGAACGCGATCGGCGCATCGTTCGTGCGCAGCTCTCTCGATCGGTGGACGTACCGCCCCCAGGCCGGGTCGTTCGGGACGAGACCCGCGACGTGGTAGGCGACGACGCCGCTGCGATCGGCGAGGATGAAGTTTTGGGGCGAGCCGCGGTATGCCGCGAGAGCCTCGAGCCCTTCGTTTACGCTGCGCGCGCGATCGAGCGCGAGAACGGTCGCGATGGTCGAGCGCGCCTGGGCGTAGATCGGCCATCGCACCAGCGCGATCGCGGAGGGATCGTTGTCGTTCGGAACCGAGAACTCGCGCTTCGTACGGTAGAATGCGACGCGTTCGTCGCGGGCGAAACGGACGCGAAACCGCTCGAGTTTCCAGAAGCGCGGATCGAGGCGTCCGGCCTGGAAGACGCTCGTCGTCGCCATCTCGGCATTCGTGGACGCCCACGCCAGGCGCTCGTTGTGGCCGAGCACGACGCCGGGAACTCCGGGGATGCTCGCGCCCGCCGCATGCAGTTGCGGCGATTCGATATCGACGAGGTACCAAATGCCCGGGATCGTCAGGTCGAGGTGCGGATCGTTGGCGACGATCGCCGATCCGCCTGCGCTGCGCGCGGCGCCCGCCGCCCAAGCGTTGCTGCCGATCGCAGGCCGATTGCCGCGTGCGGCGATCTCCTCATCGCATCCGCGTGCCGGCACGGGCGGCTGCGCTTGGCGAACGATACCGTCCACGGTGACGTCGTAGCGAGGGTCGGATAACGGAAAGACCGCATCGAAGCAACGCGCGCCGCGCTGCCGCCAGACCGCATCGCGCGCGAAGACGTTATGCCACGAATCGGCCAGCTCGAGCGAGGCGACGATCGAGACGGCAAGCGTGTCTTTGGGCGACCATCGCGCGGGCCGGTAGAGGAGCATGCGGAACTCGACCGGCAGCGGCTGCGTTTGGACGGCAGCATTGATCCCGTCGCTGAACGCGACGATCGCCGCGCGATCGCGCGGCGTCATCGCGCGCAGTTGGCGCTCGGCGATATCGCCGATGTCGACCGCGCGCTCTTGCTTGTCGAATGGCAGCGCTCTAGCCCCGAGGATCTCCGCGAGCCGGCCGTACGCGTAACGGCGGGTCAGATCGAGTTGGAACCATCGATCCGAACCCTGCACGTAGCCTTCGGCAAAGTATGCGTCGTGTGCGTTGGACGCGCGAATATGCGGAACGTCGCGCCGGTCGCGCACGATCGTGACCGGCGCGTACAAGCCGTGCACCGCAATGAATCCGCCGGTCGCAGCCACTTCGCGCAGACCCGTCTCGACGCTCGCAGCATAGGCGCCGGCAACGGCGAGCAGGCAGACCGCCAATGCGATCGCATGACGGCGCAAAGCAGCGGCGGTCGCACCGAGCGGGCTCGGGTCGGCACTCTGGATCAGCCGCGGGTCGGGCCGCTCGAAGAAGCTCACTTCTGCCCTTCTGCTAGCGCATCGCAGCAGCGCACCGTGACCTGCCCTACCAGGCGCGCGAGGGCCAGTCACCGCTTCCGGCCGCGAGCATCGCTCGATGCCACGGAAGCGCGGCGAAGAGCGCTTGTTGTTCCACGTCGAGGTGCGGCAAGTGCGCCCGGTAGAGGGAGGTTGCTCGGTCGAGCCAGGCTGCGGCTGCGGCGGCGTCGCCGCACGAGCGATATGCGAACGCCGCGCACCAGGCCGACCGCTGCGGCCAGAGGTTGCCGACCGATAGCTCGGGTTCGCCCTTCGGAACCTGCTCGGCGTAGGCTCGCGCCGAAGCGCAATCGCCCGCCTGCGCGCAAAAGGCGGCCAGCAGTGCGCCGTGGTGCGACGCGGCGATAGCCGCCGAGACGGTGCGGCGGATGTCCATCGCCCGTTCGAGCGGCTCGATCGCGCCATCCAGGTTGCCGAGCGCGTACTCCGCCTCGGCCAAATGCTGCAGGACGTGCTCGCGCGCAAAGAGGCTCTCGCTTTGGCTGACGGCGGAGAGCGCTTCGCGGCCTTCGTCGAGCGCACGCTCCGCGTTTCCGCTGTAGATAAGTGGCAAGACGAGGCTGCTCCGCGCCTGCGCCGCAAAAAACGGCGCAACCTCCGCATATGCGTCGATCGCGCGCTGATACGTCGCACAGCCGATTTCGAAGCTTCCAAGCTTGATGTTGAACTCGGCAATGTTCATCTCGTTGACCATCAGTGCCGGGAGCAATCCGTAATCGCGGCAGATTTGTGCGGCGCGCTCCAAGATCGGGAGTGCGTCGAGAAAGTTGGTGCTCCAAAGGAGCGGCCACGCGCTCTGGCCGAGCGCGTCGGCTTCACATCGCCGGTCCCCCGCTTTCACCGTCAGTTCCAGCCAGCGCGCGGTCCACGTCGCGACGGCCTCGCGATCGAGCGCATCCTCCGCGTTCGATGCGAGGTGCGACAGGATTCGCTCGGCAACGGCGTAGTCGTCGAGGCGCTCGGCGATCTCCAGCGCCTCCTGCGCGGCTCGCTGCCCTTCGTCGCCTTTGCCGGAGAGAACGAGGCCGCGCGACATCTCCGAGAGCGCGCCCGCGGCGCCCCGCTCGTCGCCGAGCGTTCGATAGGCTTCGAGCGCGCGCTTCGCCAGCATCAGCGTCTTGCCGGCGGCAACGCCGAGCGGGAAGTACATGCTCTCGACGAGATCGGCCTCGGCCTGCCAGCGCAGGCTGCCGGTTCTGTCCGCGCGCTCGCGTAGTGCGGCCAGCGGCGCGAACGCTTCGGAGCGAGCGGTGTAGTCGTTGAATGCCAAGCGCGAGCGCCGAAGCAGCACGTGGCAACGGAGATCTTCGTCGTCGAACTCCTCCGCAACGGCGGCGAGCGCGTCGAGATCCGCGCGTTCCTCGGCTACGTTGCTCGCCCGCTCGTCGATACGTTGCCGTTCCCGCAGCAGCGCTGCAAGGAGAGTTCGGTCCGACGCGAGCGCGCGCCCGCGATCGACCTGGCGCCGCGCCTCGTCGGGCGCGCCGAGCTCGAGCGCGTAGCGTCCCGCGGTCAAGTACTCCTGGGCGGCCTCGTCGCGGCGCTCGGCGGTCTCGAGATGCGCTGCGATCTGCGAAGCGAACTCGCGCGCCCGCTCGGGGTAGAGTTGCTGGAGTGCGCGCGCCAAGCGCCGGCTGCGCTCGCGCAGACGTTCGGGTTCGACGAGCGCGACGATCGCCTGCTGCACGAGTTGGTGGCCGAAGGCGTAGGGGAGGATGCCTCGGCCGGACGTCTCTTGCACGATACGGCGATCGAGCAACTCGTCGAGCGAGCGATCCACGGTCGCATCGCCGTATCCGGTCACATCGCGCACAACCTCTACGGAGAAGCGCTGTCCGGCCAGCGCCGCGACCTCGGCCACCGTTTGCGTTTCCGGCGAGAGCGCGGCAACGCGCTTGCCGACCAGCGACGCGACGGTCGCGGGAACCGAGCTCTCGGGCGAAGGGCTCTCGAGAAGCTGCGACAGAAAGAGCGGGTTGCCGTTCGAGCGGCGGTGCACGAGCGACGCGAACTCGGAGAGCGTTCCCTCGATGGAGAGACCCGAATCGGCCACGATTCTCTCCACGACTTCCGCGCCGAGCGGCAGCACCGAGATCGACGTCGCGCCGATCTCGATGCGTGTCTCGCGCGCGAGACGCCGTAAAGGATGGCGCGCTAGCGCTTCGTCGTCGCGAAACGTCGCGAGCAGGAGTATGCGCCCGCCCGAGGCGCGGCGCGCTAGGAACGAAAGCGCGTCGAACGTCGCCTGGCTCGCCCACTGCAAATCTTCGAGCACGACCAGGAGCGGCCGCGGCCGCGCCAATCCCGCGAACGCGCGCCACAGCGCCTCGAAGAGTCGCAGGCGCTGATCGACGGCGGCGATCGCGGGCAGTTGCGGCAGCGCGCCGACGCGTTGCGCGATTTCGGGCATCACGGTCGCGAGCGCTGCAAACCAGATAGGTCCGATGTCGAGGGCGGTGACGAGCGGAAGCTGCCCGCGCAGCGCTTCGACCAAACTCTGATATGGAAATGCCTCCGGGATTCCGGTCGCTCCGTAAAGCGCGCGGCCGCCGGATTCTTCGATCGAATACATGAACTCTCGCACGAGCCGCGACTTACCGATTCCCGGCTCGCCGCCGATGAAAACGATGCCGCCTCGCTGCATCTTCGCCCGGCTCCACGCTTCGGAGAGCCGCTCGGTCTCGCGTTCGCGTCCGAGGAATGGGAGCAGCTTCTCGCGCTCGCCTGCCGGCGCTTCGCCTACGATGTCCGACGGTACGTCGCCCTCATCGACGGCGTCGCCTCGAACGATCCGCTCGGCGACGGCGACCGTCTCGGGCATCGGCTCGACGCCCATCTCGTCGCGGAGCCGCGCTGCGAACTGACGATACTCGGCGATCGCGCCGGCGGCGTCACCGGATTCGTACCGTAACGTGACGATCCGCCGCACGATATCCTCTCGCCACGGGTCGGCTTCGAGAATCCGGCGCGCCACGGCAATTGCTTGCGGGAGATCGCCGCGCTTTCTCCTCTCCACAACGAGCTGCGTCAAGACGGTCAAGTAGACGTTTCGAAAACGCTCGCGAAATCCGTAGAGCCACTCGTCGTAGAGCTCCGGCAACAGATCGCCGCGATAGAGCGCGACGGCCTCTTCGAGCCTGGCCGGATCGTTCGCCGCCTCGTTGAATGCGTCCACGTCGAGCCAGAGGTCAACGTCGTTCTTCCACCACAGCGCATCGGCGCTCGTTCCGACGAAGTCGCCGCCCGGCTGCGGCAAGACGCGCAAAAGGTCGCTGACCGTGGAGCGCAGCCGCGTCCGCGCGGCGCCCTCTTCCTCGTCGGGCCAAAAGAGAAAGGCGAAATAGTCGCGCGAGACGGGCGCCGCCCGATGCATGAGGAGATAGGCGAGCAGTTGGAGCGATTTGCGCGGTGTCGCCAGCCGAAACGCTTCTCCGTCGACCGTTATCGCCACTTGTCCGAAGAGCCGCACCTTCAGGGATCGGCCGGCGCCCACAATTTTGCTCGTCGGTGGACCTCGCCGTAAGCAGGGGACGAGAGACCGTCTTATTCGCCTTCGAGCGTTTCCCTGGCCTCCGGCACTTCAGCGCCTTCCCCGAGGCGCAGCGCGATAAAATCCCAGAGGTCGCGCAACCGGCCCGATGCGACGATCAAAGCGCTCGATACTTCGTAGACGCTGCCCCGCCATCGCGCCGGCGATACCGATTGCTCGCGCCAGAAGCGTAGGATAAACCGGTGATCTTCTCGCTCGCACGACATGGAGGCAGCCTATCACGAGGGCCGTCCGCCAGCGTCCGGGCGTCAAGCCGACGAATCGGCCCTACCAGTCGCGGGCGCTCAGCGAGATGTCCGAGTCGGCTCCGCGAGGGACGAGGAAATAGAAGACGAGCGCCAGGTACAGTCCGAAGCTTACCAGCGGCGCCACTAGCGCGATCAGGGTGGCGCCGGCGTAAACACACAAGCCGATGTTGTAGCCGCGCAGCGTCTTGGCGATCGTCACGTCGTCGACTTCCGGAACGAAGGCCTTGGAGAGCGCGAGATGCCGGAGCATCAGATTGAAGAACATGGCGCAAGTCGAGAGGACGACGCCGTAGAGGAAGGTCGACGCCGAGAGCGTCGGATACGCGCCGAGCGTCGTGGTCGCAAACGGGATCATCACAGTTCCAGCAAGGAGCAGGATGTTCCAAAAGACCGTCTTGCGGTCGACGGCGCGAACGAGGCGGAAAAGCGCGTGGTGATTCTGCCACATCAGCCCGATCACCGAGAAGCTCAGCGCGTAGGCGATTAAATTCGGCCAGAGACGCAAAATCGCGCCGGCGAGCTCCCGATTCGTCGGCGCGTGAAGCTCGGGAAGAACGAAGCCGAGTGCCAGCAGCGTAATCGCGAATGCGAAGACGCCGTCGGAGAATGCCTCAAAGCGTGTTTTGCTCATACTCGCCTCTCGCTTGCGTCATCGGCACCGCTACGGCGGCGCTCGGCGAGCCTCCTCTCCGAGGATACCGGCGGCGTCGACGATAACCGAGAGGTCGTGGCGAGCAAAGAGGGGTTGACGCTGCGCCAGGCGGCCGTAATCGCCGGCTTCGCGTACCTGCTCAATCCGGTCCCGTACGCCGAGTTCTCGATCTACTCGCGATTGGTGGTTCCGGGCCACGTCGACCACAGCGTTGCGAACATCGCGGCGCATCCCGGCCTTTTCGTGGCAGCGATCTTTTGCTATCTCATCAACTTCATCGGCGACGTCGTCATCGCGTGGGCGCTCTACTTCTTACTCGCGCCGGTCAACCGCGCGCTATCACTGCTCGCCGCGCTGTTTAGGCTCGTCTACACCGCGATCGCGCTCGTCGGCACGTTCGACCTGGTGACGGTCTATCGTATGGTAACGACGCCCGAGTTCGCGGCGCTCTTTGGATCGCGCCAGTTTTACGCCCAAGTCGACCTACTGCTTCACCAGTTCCGGTACGATTGGAACCTGAGCCTGGCGCTCTTCGGCGTGCACCTCGTGATCGTGGGCTGGCTGGTCTTCCGGTCAAGCTACATTCCGAAGATTCTCGGCATCATCGTGGCGATCGTCGGGCTCAGCTGGGTCATCAACGGCGTACAGCCGTACCTCTGGCCGAAGGCCGATCTCGGCTTCATCTTCGTCCTTGCCTTCGGCGAACTCATCTTCGCGCTTTGGCTGCTGATCATGGGCTGGAGGATCAAGGAGCCCGAAACCTAGCCGCCGGCTTCGCAGCGGCGCGATGCCACAATCGACTTCTAAGGAGATGCGCGAATGATCGACGGATCCGCAGCTTAGGGAGGTACGTCTAGAGTGTTAGCTCAGATCACGATCGCAGCAGCCCTGCTCGCCGTTGCGCAGCCGCTGCAAACCGCGACCGGCATTCCGCTCGACGCGCCCTGGAAGGTGACGATCTACGATCTCGCCCGCTCCAAGTTCCACCATCCCGCCTGGGGCTGGCAGCATTCCGAGCGCAACTATCGCATCGCGCTCGAGCTCGCGCAGGGAGATGGCTTGCACGTCGATACCGACGTGCTCTTCGCGGCGGCATTCCTCCACGATATGTCCGCCTTCATGCCGTGCCAAGACGCCAAACTCGAGCACGGCGAGTGCGCGGCCCAGCAGAGCGGCGCGATCCTGCGCGCGGCCGGTTTTCCCATGGAGAAGTTTCCGGCAGTCCAAGCCGCCGAACGGGGCCATATGTATTACAGCGACCCGGGAACGCAGCCGGAGGCGATCGTTCTCCACGATGCCGATTCCCTCGACTTCCTGGGCGACATCGGTGCCGCCAGGATGATCTCGCTGACCGGCGAGAGCGCCGAGAGCTTCGCTCGCGCAGTCAAGACGCTGCGCGCGTTCGTGCGCGAGATTCCGCCCCGGCTCATCACCAAGACGGCGCAACGGATGGGCGCCGAGCGGGCCGCCGTGCTCGACCGTTTTCTAGACTCGCTGAATGCCGAGACGTTCGACGGCAAAGCAATGTAAGGCGCCGCGATCTGGCGCCCTGGACGCAGCAGGTGTATAATTCAGTAAAAGGAGCGGCTGTCATGAAAAGTCTTCGTTCTGCCATCGGCGTACTCGGCGCGTCGGCACTCGTCGCGACTCTCTCCGCCTGCAGCGGCGGCGCCTCGACGCAGCCGGAATCGATCGCCCCGGGGGTCTCCGGCGTCGAAGCGCGCCTGCATCCCCTAACGAATCCGCAGCGCGTTCTCGCTTTACTCGAGAGCCGGCCGGCCCCAAGCGTCGCACGCGGGCGCTCGAGGATGTCTCCCCGCGCAAAGAGCAGTTCTTTGCTCTACCTAGGGAACAGCGCAAACGGATCGGTGGGCGTCTACTCATATCCGTCGCTGAACCCCCTTGGCGTGCTGCTTGGCTTCACCCAGCCATATACGATGTGCATCGACGCCGCGCAAGACATCTACGTCACCGACTTCGGAGGGGGTCGGGTAATCGAGTACGCGCACGGTGCGGTCGCGCCGGCCAGGTCGTTGGCCGATCACCAGGGCGTGCCGGTCGCGTGTGCCGTCGACCCAAGCACCGGGGACTTGGCGGTCTCAAACTTTGTCGGGCCGAGCAGTAGTCCCGGTAACGTGATTCTCTATACGGGCGCGAAAGGCACTCCGACTAAATTTACGGCTCCGAGCTTCAATAACTACTTCTTCGCCGCTTACGACGCCAATGGCAATCTTTTCGTGGATGGGTTGAATGCAAGCGGCGACGTGCTCTTGGCAGAGCTTCCAAAAGGCAAGAGCGCCTTCAAGGCGATCGCCATGAACGTGACCATCGGATTCCCAGGCGGCGTCGCATGGGACGGCGCGTTTCTCGCCGTCGGCGATCAGTTCTCCAACACGATCTACCAGTTCAAGGTCTCCGGCTCCAACGCCACCGAGCAAGGATCGACGACGCTGAACGACGCCACCGACGTCTTCCAGTTCTTCACGACCGGCGGGAGCACCAAGCATCCGCAGGCGACGGCCGTCGTCGGAGCCGACTTCGGCGGGGGAGCTGCAGACCAATGGCAGTATCCCGCAGGCGGGACTCCGGTGAAGACGATCACGGGTTTGGACGGCCCGGAGGGCGCTGCCATCAGCAAGTGAGGAATCTTCTCGGCACGTCCACGATCGTCGCGTTGCTTGCGGGTTGCGGCGGCGCCGCGCTTCCTCCGGCAGCGGTGGTGCCTGCCGTGGGCGCGCCGGTCGCGCGGATGCGCGCATCGGGTTGCGGCAAAGCCGTCGTCTACGTCACCTCGTATGACAACTCCGTCTACATCTATAACCAAAAGCGTGCGAAAGCGCCGTGCGGAACGATCGCCGGCGTCACAAACCCGCAAGGCCTCTTCGTCGACAAGCAACGCAACTTGTGGGTCGCGATCAGCGGCGATTGCAAGAACCAGTTTTCGAGCGTGCTCGAGTTCGCGCCCGGAGGCACGACCCCGATCAAGACGCTCCAAGACTCGGACGGCGCGGCGACCGACGTCGCGGTCGATAACAAATCGGGGACGGTCTACGTCACGAACTTCTTCAACTACACGCGCGGCTGCGCCAGCGGCAACAATGGGGTAGTTGAGGTCTACGCGAACGGAAGCACCACGCCGACCTCGACGCTGGGCGATCCGCACATGAACTACGCCTTCAACGACGCCGTCGACGACCACGGGAATCTCTACGTCACGTTCCTGGAGCTGAGCGGGCCGTCCGGTTCGGGGCGAATCGACGAATGGCCCGGCGGCGCGGGCTCGCCGAGCGACCTCGGCATCGCGCTGAAGGCGCCAGGCGGCATACAGACGACTGCAACCGGAGCGTTGGTCGTCTGCGATCAGTCGGTCGCGTGCGGCGAGTTCATGCCGGGCTCGACGACGATGACGAACCTGTTCGCGACGCAGAATCCTGGATCGTTCGGCATCGCGCTCGACAAGCGCGAGACGCAGGCGTGGGTCGAGAACGCCGGGCTGAGCGCGAAGCAGTTACAACTCTACGGGTATCCGGGGCCAGACAAACGGGCGATGAAGTCGCTTACCGTTCCGGGCGGCGGCTACGCCGGCGTCGCCGTGAGTCCGGCCGCACCGCAGGGAGCCCCGTATTAGGCCTTGCGCTTTTCGGCGAGCGCCTTCACGACCTTCAGCGGGATCGCGCCGCCGGGGACGACCAGGTTGAGCGTCTCGGCCCCAATGTCGAAGAGCGTCTCCGGCTTGAGGAGCTTGGCGACGAGCGCCATCGTCGCGTGGGGCTGCATCTGAAACTCGCCCGTCACCGCGTCGACCGCCACATCGACCGATTTATTCTTTGAGGTCCACACGCATTTGAAGTTGTAGGTCGGGCGAAGGCAGAGGTCGATGCACTCGACGCTTACGCGCTCTTCCGTGACTTCGTCGGCGTCGGCCGGCCGTAGGTCGTCTCCGAGAAGCGTTCGAATGACCGCCGGCGCGCGGACGGTCGGCGCGACGATCTTTGCGCCCTCCGGCGCAAAGTCGGCGAGATTGACGGCCGTCATCTGCCCCTTGAGATATGGCTGCGCGTTGACCGGCTCGCTGTTCAGTCCGTCGAGCCAGAGTTCTCGCTGCTCGTCGCGTTCGCAGTGCTCGACCACCGGCACGTCGATCGCACCGGCCGCAACCGCGTAATCCGCTCCGCCGACGGTGACGGAATGCACGTGCGGCGTCTTGATCGGCACCTTATACGATTCGCTTCGATCGTAGACGAAACGCAGATGGGCTTTGGCGTGCCATATCGGAAGATACCAGAGCCCGAGGTCGGTTACCGTGATATCCTCGTCCTTCGGACGCGAGAAGAGCCTCGACAACGTTCCAAAGGCTGAGGCTTTGTGCGCGCTCGCGCGGCCGCGCGCCTCTTCGGCCGTAATCACCGGTTCGAAGTAGAATGCGCCTTTCTCGGCGACCACGATTTCCATGCGGTATCGCTCCTCAAGCCCGACTGAAGCCACCTAGTTTAGGCGCAAAGCGGTCGCGAACCTCGGCCGCGCAAAGTAGGGTTTCCTCCCCTACCGCGCGGAGCCAGACGCGCGTACGATCGGATCATGCGGATCTCTCCTATTCTATTGGTGGGCGCCCTCGTTGGGTGTTCGTCTCCGATTGCGGCGCCGTTGCCGAGCAACATCGCAAATGCCGGCGCTCTGGCCGGCCTTGCGCGCCCCGATCTCTCACAGCAGATTTATGTCGCGGAGGCCGGATCGTACGACGGTGCTGCGCTAATCCTGGAGTTCCCGATCGCGGCAAAAGGCAACGTCGCACCGTCGACGGTTATCATCGAACCTGGAGCGGTCGGGTACAATAAAGCCACCGGCGTCGCCGTCGGCAGCACCGGAAAGATCTTCGCCGCCAACGGCGGCATCGGCGGCGAGAGCGACATCCTCGAATACGCTACGCATGCCAGCGGCAGCGACTCGCCGATCGGCGACCTGAACGGCTCGAAGACCGACCTGGATGGCCCGTGGGGCCTAGCGGTCGACAAGCCGGGCGACGTCTACGTCGCGAACTCATGGCTCGGCGAGGTCCTCTACTTCGCGGCCGGTGCCAATGGCGACATCGCTCCGAAGCGCAAGATCGGCGGCTCGAAGACGGGTATGACGACGCCGGTCTCGATCGCACTGCACGACGGTCAGATCGTCGTAGCCGACACGGCCTCAGACAGGATCCTCGCCTTTGCGGGGAGCGCGAACGGCAACGTCGCGCCGGCCTGGACGCTCGCCGGCTCGAAGACCGGCTTCGGCGGGCCCGTCGGCGTCGCATACGACAGCAGCGGCGAACTCTACGTTACCGACCATGTGAACAACGAGGTCCTCGTTTTTGCGAAGGGCGCGAAGGGCAACGTCGCACCTATTCGGACGATCGTGGGCTCGAAGACGCAGCTCAACGCTATACACAACTTAGCGCTCGATGCACAGGACGAACTCATCGTCCTCTCCGCCGGTGTCTGCGTCTTCGCCAAAGGCGCTCACGGCAACGTTGCACCGATTCGCGTGATTCAAGGGCTCAAGACCGACCTCGGCGTGAACACCGGCCTCGCGGTGCGTTAGACGCCGGAGCGCGCCATATACGCCAGGAGTTTGCTCCGCGACGAGAAGCCGAGCTTCTGATAGATCGAGCTTAGGTGCTTCTCGACGGCCTTGGTGCTGACGGAAAGCTCGGCTGCGATCTCGGCGTTGGAGAGCCCGCGCGCGATGCAGCTCGCCACTTCCCGCTCGCGAGGCGAGAGCGTGCGCGGCCACTCCTGCGCTTTGTTCTGAAGGTTCATGCGCCGAACGTGCTGCACGGCCCCGGCGCGGAAAAAGAGCGACGAGGCAGCGTCGGGCTTGCCGGCAAGCTCGAGGGCCTGCGCCTCCCACAGCGGGAAGCCGAGCCTGCCGAACGCGGCGGCCGCGGCGGCGCCGTAGATCGCCGCGGCGGCCGCGTCGCCGGAGCGTTGCGCGCGAATCGCATCGAAGAGAAGCAGCGCCGCCTTAAAGACGACGTCTTGCTCGTAGCCGGCCACCTCGGCAACGACCTCGCGCGCGCGACCGGCGTCGGCGTCATCGCCGAAGCGCGCGATCGCTACGTATGCGGCGAATGGATTACGCGCCGAAACCGGCTCGTCGAGCACGAGCCGTAAGAGTTCCCGCGCGTCGCTGGTCCTGCCGCTCGCGACCAGATGTTCGGCAAACGCGGCCGCGACCACTAGCGCGTTTGCCGAGACGGCGAAGCTTTCGTCGTAGCAGCGCGCGACCAGCGCTTGGTCTGCGAGCAAGAGCCCGGCGGCGGCGCCGACGGCCGCGACGATCGGCCGCACGCGTTCGTAATCGGCTTCGGCTGCCAGTGCTTCCTCGACGCAGCGGCGAGCCTCGCGGAGCCGGCCGCGAAGCAGCCCGATCGAGGCCCGCATCGCGGTGCAATAGAGGAGCGTCTGACGAAAGTCGCCGGTCCGCGCGATCGCCTCGGCGTCGGCGAGTGCGGCTTCGGCTTCGTCCAGCGCTCCAAGGTCGGCCAGTCCTTGCGCGGTATTCGAGAGAACGATCGCGCGCAGGTAGGCTTTGCTCTCAATCGGACAGAGCGCAAGCGCCTCGCCCATCGCGGCACGATACGCAACGCGATCGGCCTTGGCCGCGGCGAGCGACGCGCGCGTCGCGTAATATTGGGTGAGCGATCGTGGGCGATCCGCTACCGCGCCGACGTCGGCCGCCGCGAGGGCCTCGCTCGCCTCGTCGAATCGCCCCATCGCACTGTGGACGTGGGCCGCGAAGATGTGGAGACGCGATAGCACGTTGCGCGCCTCGGCGAGGCCGGCGATTCGCTCGCAAAGCCGAAGCACGGGCTCGCAACACTCCCCGCTTCCACGCCCGAAGAGCGCCGTGGCCAGCTCCTCGGTCGCTTCGCATTCACCCTCGAGGTCGCCGATCTCGCGAAGGATCTCGATCGCCTCGCCGAACATCTGCGCGGCGAGCGCCCACGAACCCGAGCGCACGTAGGCGTTGCCCAGCTTCATCCGAACGCGCCCGCTCGCGGCCGACGAATCGCCGGCGAAGCGGCGGCAGTAGCCAAAGTAGCGCACCGCTTCGCCGGAGCTGAAGACGGCCATCGCCGCGTCGCCGGCGGCCTCGCCGTAAAGCATCGCTTTGACGGCGTCGCCGGCCGCGTACCAATGATACGCTAAGTAATGGGTCGAGCGCTGCGTCAACGGCATCGCCTCGAGGACGCGCGCGATGCGCAAGTGCAGAGCGGACTTCTGCGCATCGAGAAACGAGTCGTAGATCGCCTCCCGCGTGAGCGCGTGCCGAAAGCCGAACGCACCTTCTCCCTCTTCGAAGATCAGCTGCAGGTTACGAGCGCGCTGCAGGGAGCCTAGGATCGCATCGCGCTCGGCGTCGAGGGTCGCTTCGAGCAGGTCGAGCGTGAAGTGGCGTCCGATGACGGCGGCCTGCGCGAGCACGTTTCGGTCGCCCTCGGAGAGCGGCCGCGCGCGTTCCAGCACGGCGGCGCGCACCGACGCCGGCAGCGCATCGCCGGTCGCGCCCACGCGCGCGCGCTCCAATGCGTTCTCGAGCAGCTCCTCGGCAAAGAGTGGATTGCCCTCGCTGAGATCGGCGATGCGTGCGACGACGTCGGGCGATAGCGCGTCCGAACGGTCGAGCACGCCACTCACGAGCGCGCGCATCTCCGGCCGGTTGAGCGGCTGCAGCTCGATCGTGCTGGTCGCGGCGAGGCGTTCGAGGCGAGCGACGCTCGCCGTCAAAGGATCGTCGTCGCCGACCGCTTCGGGCCGATAGGTCGCGACGATCAAAAGGCGGCGATTTGCCGCCTCGCGCGTGACGGCAGCGAGAAGGTCGATCGTGGCCGGGTCGGTCCAGTGAAGGTCTTCGACGAGCGCGACGATCGTTCGGCGCTCCGATTGCCTGCGGAACCCTTCCACGATCGGCGCGAACTGCTCGGCACGCGACGGTGCGCTGTGCAGTACGGCTGCGCGCGGATCGAGCCGTTCCAACAGGTCGAGCACCGGAGCGTACGGGCGCTGTGCGAACTCGGCGCAGTACGATGACGTCACGCGAACGCGCGCGTCGGCAAGCAAGGCCGCAAACTCGGCGAGCAGCCGCGTCTTTCCGAGGCCGGCGTCGCCGGTTACGAGCACGAGGCCGCCACGCGACGCGCCCGCGGCGCGGCGGCGCTCGACGAGGTGCGAAAGCTCATCGCTCCGCCCGATAAACGGGCGGGTCGTGATGGCGGCAACGGCCATAAGGGCGGCGATTCGTCCGCGCCGGTCGGGGCGCCTTTTGGGAGCCTTGGGGGGGGCCGGCCGCATGAGGAACGTCTGGGGAAGCCGTATTCCGCTTACATTCTCATGTTGACGATAGGGTGTTTAACAGAATGATGAGAGCAGTCGTCGCGGTCGATGGATCGCACACGTCGCTGCGTGCGTTGCGAACGTTTCTCGAGATGGCGAAGGAGTTCGCCGAAGCGCCCGAAGTCCACGCGGTCGCCGTCGTGGAGTACGCCGACCTTCCGGCCGGCCTTGCCAAGGCTCCCGAGGGGGCGCCGGATCTGCTCGGGTCGGAGGCCGAGACCGCCTTAGCCGTCGCGGCCGAGCTCGCCGGTAAACTCGGCGTCCGCCTGCAGACGGCGATCCTCCGCGGACGCACGATTGACGAGGTGCTCGAGTACGCGCGCAGGATGAAGGCGCAGCTGCTCGTGCTCGGCACCCACGGCCGTAAAGGCATTAATCGAGCGATATTGGGGAGTACGTGCGAAGGCGTGCTGCGCCAGGCGGACGTTCCGGTTTTAGCCGTCAGAGATTCGTAGCGGCCGCACGCGCTTCACTCGAAGTGCGCGGCGATGTACTCGATCCAATAGTGATAGATGTCGGCGATGCGAACCGGATCGCTAGGCACGTGGCCGGCAACCGGCCAGACGCGAAGTGTCGCATCTTTATGGTTGTCGCGCAACGCCCGCCAGTACATCGATGAGGTTGCGAACGGATCGCGGTTGTCGCCGACGTCGGAGAGGATCAGCACCGGCGTCGTAACGTCGGCAACGTAGGTAATCGCCGAGATCGCCCGCCACTCGGCCGCGTTGTCGCCGACGAACGGCGAGCCGTGCAAGAGCGCCACATCTTCGTCGCTATCGTCGGCGGTACCGTAGTCGGTGATCCAGTCGTTGACGGAGGCGCCCGAGACGGCCGCGCGCCAGAGATGGTACTTCGAGATCAGCCACGCCGTCATGATGCCGCCATAGGACCAGCCCGAGACCGCGATGCGCGAATCGTCGACAATGCCGCGCGCCCGAACGGCGTTCAAAGCCGACATGATATCTTTCCCCGGACCGTCCTCGGGATCGTAGAGAATGGCGTGCTGGTACGCGTAGCCGAGGTTCGGGCTGCCGCGGTAGTTCGGGCGTAGCACGAGCCAGCCGCGCGCCGCCATCACCTGCGCCCAGAAGTCGAACGATGCGAGCGTGGCATCGGTCGGCCCGCCGTGAATGTAGACGACGATCGGATACTTGCGGCTCGGATCGAAGTTCGGCGGCACGTAGAGCAGACCGTTGCCGGTAACGCCCGCCGTCGTGGGAAATGCGATCGGCTCGGCCCTCGACCAGGAAACTTGCGCCAAGGCAGCATTGAAGTTCGAAACCTTGGTCGTCTCGCCGCGGGGCGAGCGCGCGAAAACTTCCGGCGGCTGCGTGGTGCCGGTACCGACGAACGCGAGGGTTCCGTCCGATGCGAGCGCGCGGCCCAGCGCGGGCGCGCGGGCCCCACCCGTCGTCGTCAAAGGAATGCCCGGAGTAACGTTGCCGGGGAGGTCGAGGCGTTGGAACGTCCCGTCGAGCGAGATCTGGTAGAGCGCGTTGGTCAGCCCGTCGGGAGCGGTCGCGAGCAGGCCCTTCGAATCGCTCGACCAGACGGCGTCGGCGATGGTGCGATCGATCGCGCCCGAGATCTCAGATCCCACGCCGCCGGCAGCCGTCGTGACGTAGAGCTGCGTCAGCGCTACCTGCGAATCCCCGTCGGTATAGAAGTAGGCAACGTGCTTGCCGTCGGGCGAGAAGATCGGATCGCTCTCCCGTAGGGTCCGGCCGGTCAGCGCGCGCACCTTCTTCGAGGCGACGTCGACGATTGCCGCGTGCGATCCGTTTCCGTCGTTGAGGATCGCGTCGTCAAACGACGTAAACGCGATCGCGGTTCCGTCGGGAGACCACGACGGCGCGCCGTCGCTCTGCTCGCCGTAGGTGAGCTGCGTCGGCGTGCCCCTCGTGATGTCCAGGACGAACAGGTGATCCGGCGCGGGGGCGGAGCGAGCGACGATCGGCTCGGTGGTAAAGATGAAGCTGTCGCGAAAGCGGTCGGCGCCGGCGCGTTTGGGTTCCGGATCGGCGGCTGCATAAGCGAAGGCTCGTCCGTCGGGGCGCCAGGCAAACTCGTCGACGTCGGCATTGATGCGCGTGACCTGGCGGAAGGCGCCGCCGCGCGCGGGCATGACGAAGAGCTGCGTGTGCGCGTCGTCCCCGCTCCCGGCTTGGGCGAGAAATGCGAGTTGCGTACCGTTCGGCGAAAAGGCCGGATCCGAGAGCCCCTTGCGATTGCGGATCAGTATATGCGAAGCGCGCGTCGCGACGTCGATCGAGGCGAGGTCGTTTTCGCGACGGTCCTCGTCCCAAACGGTGCGGGTTGCCACGACCGCGGCCGTCTTCGCGTCGGGGGAGATTGCCGGAGAGCCGAGATTGACCAGGAGGCGAAAGTCGTCGCCGGTCGCGGCCCGAGGCGGAGCCGCACCTGCGGCGGTCCCCAGCGAGCAACAGAGCAGCATCGCCGTGGCGGTAATTCTCATCGCACGCGCGATTCGTCCGCCGCAAACGTGCCGCCTTTCGATCGCAGCGAGGACCGGCAGTGCGCCCTCGCCAATTCTCATCGGCATGATGGCGCTCGCGCTCGTTCTCGCGGCGACGCTCCAGCGGTGCGATACCGGGAACACCTACGACATGCGAATGTGTTGGAGCCGCCAGGACGCCGCGGCCCGAGATCGCCTCCACGCCGCGTACGACGGCGTCGCCGGCGAGATGCGTACGCTCGGCATCGACCTGCGGCCCCTCGCCGCCGCTCAGGTTGCGTGGACGACGGCGCGCGACCAGACGTGCGACTTTGCCTACCTGCTTTACGCCGACGGAACGATCGCGCCCCAGCTCGCATTGGAATGCGATTACCGCATGACGCAGGCGCGCACGCAGCGTCTGACGGAACTGAACGCCGAATTGCGCGCTCGCGGCGCCGGGCAGCCGGAGGAACCGGTCTCGCAGGCCGCCGATCGCGAGCTCAATCGCATCTATCGCCTCTATCGGGCTCGGGTCACGCCCCAGCAAAGCGCGGCACTCGCCGCAGCTGAGTTGGCATGGATATCCTATCGCGATAAAGCGTGCGCGATTGAAGGCGGCACGTGCATGACGCAGCTCGAGAAAGAGCGCGTCACCGAGCTCGAAGCGGCTTGGGTCGGGGAACCTTTCTGGATGTAAGCGACGGTCGCGCGCGGTTCTTTCAGGCTTTCTTTACGCGTGCGCTCACGCTTTTTTTATCACTCTCATGTAACGTGCATGGCGGATACGATCACACGACACACGATCAGGAGAGATGCACGACAGATGTTCAGAAAGTCTTTAGGAAGTATGGCGATCGCTGCCGCGGTGGCGGTCGCCGCATGCGGTGGCGGCTCCGGTGGCTCCGGTGGCGCGACGTACGGTGGACCACCCCCGGTTAGTCCGCCGCAACAGTCCAACATGCCGGTGCAGCAGACGATCGCGGGAAAGCCTGGGTTTGCGAACCCCGCGAACAATCGGACCCTTTATTTTCTCGACGTCGACACCGCGACGGGCGGAAAATGCACCGGCGGCTGCCTCAGCATTTGGCTGGTTCTCGCACCTAATGCCGGCGCGCAAACCAACGGCAGCTTCACCATCATCACGCGCTCCGACGGAACCGGCATGCAGTGGGCCTTTAAGAACCATCCGCTCTATATGTACTCGGGTGATTCAGGTCCTGATCAGGCTCATGGCGAGGGCATTCCGTTCGCCGGCGGACATTGGCACGTCGCGCGTCCGACGGCCTAGCCGATTTCGAAGAGTTTTTGTCGCGAGAGCGCGCCCCGGACGAGATGGACTTCGGTCGTAGCTACACCGAAGTATGCGGCCAGGGCGCGCGCACAAGCTGCGTTCGCCTGGCCCTCGACCGCGCGCTCGCGGACGCGAACGGTGAGGGTTTCACCACGACGCTCGATACCGGGAACCTTCGAACCGGGCTTTACCTGGACTGCAACTCTCAACGCAACGTGTTGACGGGCCTACTCCGGCAGTTTGTAAACCGTGCCGCAGCCGCTGCCGTTGCAGCCCGTGTTCCCGCCTTGCGTCGTCGTGCCGTAGAGGTTGCCGCCGAATAGATAGACCGGGCCTTGCGGATCGGATCCGTCGGTGCCGCCTTGGAAGCTGTAGAGCACCGTTTCGCTGCCGGATTTGTTCACTTTGAAGACCGTGCCGATGCCTTTGCTGCCGCCACCGACGGTGGTACCGTAGAAGTTGCCCTTCGAGTAGATCAGATTCGCGCCCGGGAGATTGCCGTCTGGAATGTCGAGGAAACTGTAGAGCGTCGTCAGCGTGCCGCCTCGCGTGATCGAAAAGAACGTGCCGGAGTTCTTCGAGCCGCCGCCTTCGGTGGTGCCGTAGAGCACGCCGTTCACCGCGACCAAGCCGTTTGGGAAAGCGCCGTTCGGGCCGCCGCTGAAACGATAGATGATGCGTCCCTTGCCGTGCAAGTTTACGTCGAAGATCGTGCCGCAGCCCGTACTGCCGCAACCCTGACCGCCTTCCAGCGTTGCCCCGTAGAGATGTCCGCCGACCGCGGCTAAGCCCGCGTAGACGCGAGCGCCGTCGCTGCCGCCGGTGAAGGCGTAGAGCACCGATTCTTTGCCGGCGGGCGTCACCGCATAGACGGTGCCGCAGCCCGCGCCGCCGCAGCCCGTCCCGCCGCCATAGACGGTCGTTCCATAAAGGTTGCCGCGATACGCGATGAGGGACGCTTCCGGCGCTTCGCCGTCGGCGCTTCCGCCGGTAAAGCTGTACAGCACGCTCTCCTGGCCCGACGTGTTTACCGTATAGACGGCTCCGTGCGAGTGCGCGCCCGCACTCGAGGCCGTGCCGTAGAGCGCGCCGCCGAGCGACGTGAGGCCGGCAAACGGCCACGAGCCGTCTTGGGCGCTCTCGAAGTTGCCGCGGAGATTGTAGACGACGTGCTCCTTGCCGGACGAGTCGACCGAAAAGACCGTGCCGCACCCGAGGTAACACTCGTTTCCGCCGCAGCTCGCTCCGCAGTAGTTGCTCGAGCCGTTCAACGTGGTTCCATAAAGCGTCTTGCCGACCGCGACGAGGCCCGAGTACGGGCTGGCGCCGTCGGGCGTGCCCTTGAACGCGTAGAGCTGCTTGTAGCCTGCCGTAGCCGGCGATGCGCGACCGCCCGCGAGGGGCGACGCCGGATTGAAGGCGCTCCCGCCGTTGCACGCCGCCAGGAGCAGCGCGCTCGAACATGCGACGACCAAGTTCCGCAAAAATCTCATATTTTCTCCGATTCGACGCCCGGCAATCGACCCTCTGCGCCGCCCAAGCAGCGGAGTCAGCGACGCAGGTCGGCCCACTGCACGCCATCGCTGCTGATGCGCCAGGGACGTTCGCCGGTGTAGCTCCAGTAATGGCCGCCATTCGTGCAGCCGCCGCCGGCGCCGATCGCGCGAGCGCAGAGCCAGACGATCACGCGCTTGTCGCGGTAGCGAATCGATTCATCCATGCACGCCGTCATGAACTTGGGGTAGGTTGCGCCCCAGTCCGCACCGAGCGCGGGCTTCCAACCGGTGATCCGGTCGCCGGTGTATCGGGCCTTCCAGACCGTGCAGTCGTCTAAGCCTTCGATCAACGGCGGCTTACCAGGGAACGAGACGTCAATCATCCCGGCTGCGAAGCGATCGCGGTCGCTCTTCGAGATCTCGTACGGCTTGTGCCCGCACCCGGCGATAAGGGCGGCGACGAGCGCGAGGAGCAGGGGGACGGCCAAACGCAATCGGCTCATACGACCATCGTATGCGGTTAGGCGCCCAAACTCCGCTCGGACCCCGTCGGTACGGGAAGGGCGCAGCCGCCGCAGAGAATAGGAGAGCGTGGTGATCGCCGCGTACGTGATAGCCGCGCTCGCACAAACCGTCGCGCCGCAGGCGTCGCCGGCCGCATCGCCCACGTCGAGCCCGTCGCCGGCAGCCACACCGGCCGCATCGCCGCGCTCGACCGGCTTCCAACTTGCGACCACGTTCGTCACGACGTTTCTCGATCAGAACACGTCGGGGCCGGGACAAGTCGGTCCGGAAGTTCCCGGCTATCTCAAAGGCGCGCCGCTCGCGCCGAATACGCCCTACGACGGCTTTTCGACCGCGCCGCTGACGCCGGGGATCGCCGGCATCGCCGATGCGCTGGTGACGGCAACTGCGCGCATGAAGACGCTCGACATCGCCCTGAACGCCGGCTTGGCCTACGTCGGCGGCAGCATCACCAACGCGTCGTACTGGGGCGAGAATCTCATGCCGACCATCAACCCGCACATGGGCTCGCAAGCGTTACCG
Source organism: Vulcanimicrobiaceae bacterium (assembly GCA_049792675.1). Lineage (GTDB taxonomy): Bacteria > Vulcanimicrobiota > Vulcanimicrobiia > Vulcanimicrobiales > Vulcanimicrobiaceae > Cybelea. The sequence continues at coordinate 25,454 of JBARBD010000155.1, forward strand.
TATGCGATCGCCTTTCCGACCGCGCCTGGGCAGGACGACGGCAGCAACGTCCGTTTATCGATTCTCGGCGGCTCGCTCGCGACCGCCGACGGCAACCTCGCGTTCAAGTTCGGCTACCTGGATCTGACGCAAACCGCCCGTTTCGTCTTCGTACAACCGCTGCTCACCAACGTCAACCCCGCCATCGCCTACGCGCCGGCCGAGACGCTCTCGAGCGGCTTGCCCGGCAGCGACGACTGGCAACCGCTCTCGACCCAGCTGCAGCTCAACGGCGCGGACGTGGTGGCCAAGCACGGCATTGCGTCGTTCGAGCTCACGACCGGAGCGCTGCCGTCGCTTCCGGGTGAAAGCGCCCGCGCCACGATCGGATCGCTCGTCTTCGATCATGGCGAGGGGACGAGCTACGCGCTCCAAATCGTCCATGCGACGACCTCCGGCACGTCCTTCGTGACGAGCACGGCGTTCGGCGCGGACCCGCGATTCTTCCCGACGCCGCAGGGCGTGCTGGCGACGAGCACGTTGAGCGGTCAGCAGCAAACGATCGCCGGCGCGAGCGCGACCTTTCACGTCATGCCGTCCTGGGATCTCGATGGGGTCGTCGAAATCGCGCGCGCCTGGTACGACGCGCAGAACGTCGCGATGCCCGGCTCCTCGCAACCTGGCGGATACTATCGCGTCGGCCTCACCAAAACGATCGGCCGGGCTACGGCCTCGGTGGATGCCTATCGCATGGAGCCGCGTTACGCGACGATGGTGCTTCCGTACGGCGTGCCCGAAAACCAGTGGAGCGCGAACTGGGTATGGCCGTCTCCGTGGCTCGGAAGCAACTTTCAACTCGTCGACAACAGCGCGCTGGGCGTCGATCGGCAAGGGTATCGCTTACGTTACTTCCTCGACAAAGGCCCGCTCGAACTCCATCTCGAGTTTACGGACCTGCGGCAGATCGAACCATCGACGACGCTCGCTCTGCAGAACACCGGCTTCGTCGGCGGATACTTCCCGCCGGAGCTCCCGGCGCACGCGACGCTCGGCCGGCAAGAGCGCTACGGCTTCTGGGCGACGTGGCACGCATCTTTTGGCGACCTCACGCTCGACGTCATCGACGACCAGTTCTCGCGCCCTTGGGTCGTACCGGCGGATAACGTCTCAGTGGACATTCCTCAAGCGGTGCTGACCTACTCGCGCCACCTCTCGCCGAACGTGATTTGGGCGATCGGTGACGGGCGGTATGCGATGACGGGGACGTTTGCGGAGCCCGTCAACTTCCAGCACCAGCTTTTCTTTACCGGCGCGATCGTCAAGGAGACGCCGCAGGCGTCGCTCCTCGCGACCTTTCGGAGCAGCGCGTTCGCGGGAATCTCTTCCTTCCCGCCGATGCCGCTCTCTCCCGATTTCACCGGTTCGCAGCTCATCGTCGAGCAACGCTACCAGTTCTAGCTACGGGCTAGGCGCACTCCACGAGCGGCCATCCACGTAGTGGATGTAGGTCAGCGAACATTCGACGCCGTGCGCAAGGGCGTGAACCGGGGCCGCCGGGTCGACCGGAAGGACGCGACCCGCGATCATGATCGATTTCGTAAACGCGCCGTGGGCGGAAAACTCGCGGAGCTCACCGCTCGGAGAGGTTGCGGTGAAGCGCACGAGGTCGGCCGGAGCGTCACCCGTGATCATGAAGGAGACGCGAATCGTCTCGGGCGGCGCCGTACCGCGTCGTTCGATCGTCTCCGGAATTACCTCGCACGCGATCATTCGCGCAGGCGCGGGAGGTTGTTCGGATCCCGCGGGAGCGGTCGAGAGCAGCAGCGTCACGAGGCAAGGCAGCGCGCTACGCATCATTACGAGACGTACTTCACCGACGTCGCCATGCCGGCGGCCAAATGGTAGAGGTTGTGGCAATGAAAGAACCACCAGCCGGGGTTGTTGGCGTCGAACGCGATCGTGACCGACGCTTTCGGCGTGACCAAAATCGAGTCGCGCATCGCGCCGGGGAAGCGGTGGCCGTTAACGGCGACGACTTGGAACGTGTGGCCGTGCAAGTGCATCGGATGGCTCATCATCGTCTTGTTGAGCATCGTAATCTCAACGCGTTCGCCGCGTTTGACCGGCAAGTACGGATACTTTCCCGAGCGGGCCAGGGCGTCGGTCCAGGCAACATTGTCTATCGTCCACGCGTAACGCGCCATGTCGCCGGTCAGCGCAATCGTCAGCTGCCGATCGGTTGGACGAGCTACGAGCGGATTCACCGGGCGCAGCTGCATCTCCAGGGCGAGATCGTTGATCGGCGCCGTGAACGAGCCGGTCGCAGCCAAACGGGGAATCGCGGCGCCACGCGACGCGAGCACGAACGCGGCGCGAGCATTATCGGCTTCGCGCACGGCGAAGATCGGATAGACGCCGGGCGCGGGCGTTTCGATGCGGATGTCGCAACGCTGCGCGATCGCGATCGGGAAGCGGCTTCCCTGCACCGGCACGATCGGCCGCCCGTCCACGGCAAACAGCGCGCCGCGCAGCGAGCCCAGGTCAATGGTAAAGTTCGTCGAGGCGCCGCTGTTGATGATGCGCAAGCGTACGTGCGCGCGCCCTTCGATGCGAAAGACCTCCGGGTTTTCGATCGGCCGGCGATTGACGAGGAACGCGTCGTAGTTGACGTCATTGACGTCGGGCTTCATTGGGGCGCCTGCCGGTTTTATGCTCGGCGCCGGCTTGGGGGCGCGCAACCTCGCGTAGATCTCTCCTGGAGACGTAAAACTGAAATCTCCGATTTCGGCGACGACCTGCTGCTCGTCGAGCGCCGCGTCGGCGGGATCGGCGATGATGAGCGGCGCCGAAAGCAGGCTCTGTTCTTGCAGACCCTGATGCGAATGCATCCAGTACGTTCCGGATTCGGTGAGCGGGAAATCGTACTTGTACGATTCTCCGGGCGGCAGGGGCGGTTGGGAGACGATTGGGACGCCGTCCTGGTGCGGCGGCGGGGTGAGTCCGTGCCAGTGGATGAGCGTCGGCTTATTGATCCGATTCACGAGCAGCACCCGAAAGCGGCTCCCGAGAATCGTTTCGATCCCGCGCGTTCCGTTCGGCTGCAGGATGTCGAGCCGCTCGACGGTGCGCCCGAGCACTTCGACGGGAGAAGTGGTAACGATGAGCGTGGTGGGCTGCGCCGCGGCCAGCGCGCGTTCGAACGGGCTGCCGATTGCGACCGCGGCACCGGCGCTGCCGAGCGTAGTAAGGAAGTGACGGCGAGTCGTCATGATCGTTCCTCTAGAGAGTGCTGGAGGATTCGTTATGGCAGTAGTCCGCCCTCCCGCGGTGAAACCTGCACGTAACTTGCCGCTTCGTTGGAGGACCCGTGCAACTACGAATGGTCGCTGTTTTCCTGGTAGCCGCGCTCGCGCCGCTCCCTCTCTTCGCCGCTCCAAACTCGCCGCCCGCGCCGATCTTGAAACTCACCAACGCCATGATTCATGCGACGAATACGGACGACGCGCCGGCACTCTCCGGGCTCTTTACCGGCGACGCCGTGATCGTGGATGAAAATCCGCCGTTTACATGGCGTGGAGCCGACGCCGGCGTCACGTGGTGGCACGTCGTCGA
>JBARBD010000156.1:0-2049 GCA_049792675.1 Vulcanimicrobiaceae bacterium
CAGGGCGATGAGCTCGTGCTCGAGATGGACGGCGGCATTTCTATCTCGGAGGATCCCAACATCCGGTTTTCATATCGGCCGAATGGGGCGACGACATTCCGCGCCGAAGCGATCGATACCGACGGCCATGTTTTCAAGGCCGCGTGGCCGGCCGAGCAGGCGATGTAGGGTCTGCGTCAGAAACAGCGGACTTCCGCTTCAGCCTGCGCGCGGCGCAGATCCTCGACCGCTTTCTTGGCAATCTCCGTCGAACGAAACTGAGTTCCGAGGTGTCCCGGAACCTGCGCGACGCTCAACACGGTCGACGCCTCGACATAACGGTCATAGGGCAGGATCGAAGCGATGACGTCGATCGAGCATGAGCACTGATCGAGGGTACGCTGCGTCTCGCCGTTGGCTTTCATGCAGCCGAATACGTAGTCGACGCGTGCCGTAGTCGGATAGTCGTTGAGATCGTATGCCCGCGCGGCTGAATACGCGGCGGCAGCAACGAGCAACGCGATACCTGGTGCCAGCGATAATTTTACGCGAACCATAACCAGCATCCTTGGTCGAAGCGACGTTCGCCCCGTCATCCTTGAAACTATGATATCTCCACGACGATGTCTTGGTGGCAGATGACCGCAACGGTCACTGCGGGGCAATAGGTTCGCCGGTCCATGGACCTCGTAATCTTCGATTGCGACGGCGTGCTGGTCGACTCCGAAATTCACTCCAACGCGCTCCTTGCGGAGATGATGACGGAGCTGGGCCATCCGATGACGACGAGAGAGGCCCTGGAGAAGTTTGCCGGACGCAGCTTGACCGACGTTTTGGCGCTGGCCGAAGGCGTTCTAGGTCGCAAGGTTCCCGAGGACCTCGGCCAGGCCTATGGCCGGCGCTTGCTCGACCGTCTGCGCCGCGAACTCAAGCCCGTTGCCGGCGTCAAGGCGGCGCTCGCCGCGCTGCCCAATCGCCGCTGCGTGGCGTCCTCGTCCTCGTTCGAACGCATCTACCTGTCGCTTGACGTTACCGGTCTCGCGCCCTTGTTCGACGGGCATATTTTCAGCGCCACGCAGGTCGCTCACGGCAAACCCGCGCCGGACCTGCATCTGTTCGCGGCACGAGCGGTGGGTGTCGCCCCCGACCGTTGCGTCGTCGTCGAAGATTCACCGCTCGGCGTAACAGCGGCCGTTGCCGCCGGGATGACGGCCATTGGCTTCACCGGCGCGGGGCATGCAACGATCGCTCTTGCCCAACAGCTCGCAGCCGCCGGCGCACGGTGCGTTCTCGCTTCGATGCGCGAGTTGCCGGCGACGATCGCGGGCCTCGACGGCCCATGACAAGATGCCAGATCCGCTAGATCGGCGATCGCGGCGGCCGGTCCGCCGGCGGGTGGCGGATGGCGTGAAACACCTTCAGCGCGGCGACGTGCTCGGCGATGTCGTGGACGCGAAAGAGCGAAGCGCCGGCAGCACACGCGGCCAGGCTGGCGGCGATCGTTCCGACGAGTTGCGCTTCGACCCCGCCCTCGATCAGCGAACCAAGAAACGCCTTTCTCGACACGCCGACGAGGATCGGATGTCCGAAGTCCTGCAGCTCGGCGAGCCGCATGATCACTTCGACGTTCTGTCGCGCGGTTTTCGCAAACGCGATTCCGGGATCGAGGATGATGCGCGATGGCGCAATTCCGGCTTTTTCCGCGAGCGCCAGCGAACGCGCGAAGAATTGCCGGATATCGGCGATGATGTCGGCTGATGAATCCTTTTCCGTCCGATTGTGCATGACCACGACGGCCGCCTCGGCGGCGGCGACCGCGTCGGCCATGCCCGGATCTTTCTGCAAGCCCCAAACGTCGTTGACCAGCACGGCGCCAAGCTCGACCGCGCGCGTGGCGACCTTCGATTTATAGGTGTCGATCGAAAGCGGCACATCGAGCGTGCCGGCGAGCTCGGCGAGGACCGCTTCGATGCGGGCAAGTTCCTCGGCTTCCGTCACCGGCGATGCCGCGGGACGCGTCGACTCGCCGCCAACATCGATGATGTCGCAGCCCTCCGCGGCCAACCGCTT
>JBARBD010000157.1:0-4019 GCA_049792675.1 Vulcanimicrobiaceae bacterium
CGCGTTGCCTTGCATGCACCTCTCGTACGGCTTGGGCTTCTGGCGCGCGCTCCTTACGCCGCCGGCAGCATATCGCGATAGAGCGCGTCGTAACGATCTGCGTTGATCCGCCACGTCAGGTGGTCGCGTGCGAAGCGAAGGGCGGCATCGCCCATACGCGCCGCCTCGGCGGGATCTCGTGCGATCGCGCGCAGGCGCGCGCTGAGCGCGTCGACCGCGCCGGGCGCGACCAGATAGCCTGCCTCACCGTCGCGCAGAATTTCGGGAATCCCGCCGGCCGGCGTGGCCACCGCGGGGCGCCCGCAGAGCATTGCCTCGCACAGCGATGCTGGGAGTCCCTCGCGATAACTTGGGAGCGCGAAGACGTCGGCGGCGGTTAGCAGTCGAGCCAGATCCGCCTGAGCGAGAACGCCGTACGTGCGCGTTTCGACGCCGCGGGCGGCGATCGCCGCGTCGAGCGAATCGCGCGGATCGAGGCCGGCGACGAGGAGGAGCGGGCGAAGATCCGAGAGCGCCGCCGCGGCCTGCAGCAGGTCGAAGACGCCTTTGGCCTGCGCGGCGCCGCCGGTGAACGCGATCACGAAGCGTTCCGGCGGCAGCCCAAGCTCGACGCGCGCCGCCTCCCGGTCGGCCGGCTTGAAAACGCCTTCGTCGGCCCCGTTGTAGACGACGTGCACCTCGCGCCGCGCCAGTGCGCGGACGTGATCCGCAATGTAGGCGCTCACCGCGACGACGAGACTCGCGCGGCTGACCGCTTCGGCCGCCGCGCGCCGTAAGCCCGGGCGGCGCCACGCCCAATCGTACGCGTCGCTGCCGTGCGCGGTCACGACGGTCGGCAACGCCTGGCGTACGGCGAGTTGCCCCGAGGGGATCAGGAAGTGCGCGTGCACGATGTGCGGCTGAAATGCGGCGATCGAGCGCCGCAAGGCGGGGCCGACTTGAAGCCAGAGGTGTTCCATCGCAAGCATCCGCGGCGGAAAGAGCGCGCGGATCGTCTCGACCCCAATGCCTTCGATGGCGTAGCGATCCGGAACGGCGCGATAGGCGCGCCACTTTGCCGTCCACGCCGGCGCTCGCGGAACGACGCGCACGACGCGAATCTCGTGGCCGAGGCGTGCCAATGCCTGCGCCTGGCGCAGCACGAAGACGCCGCTGCGCGGCTGCTCCGGCGCCGGGAAGTCCTTCGCGATGAAGAGCAGCCGCATGCGCGTCAGCGAAACGCGATGACCGCCCCGAGCGGGGCGAGCTGGGCGGGCGGCCGGGCCGTTCCGATGCGCACGGACCCGCCGTCCAATATCCCGCCCCCGGCGAGCGTTAGCGTGCGCGTATACTCGGGCAGCGCCAGCGAAAGCGGCTGCAACGTCGGGTTCACCGCGATCGTGCAGCGTCCGCGATCGACGCCCGCGACGTAGCAGGCGGCGTACGTGCGCTGATAGACGCCCGTCGGACTGCGCAGCGCGTCGACGCTCCGGAGCGCTGCGGCGGGGCGCAGCGGAACGAGCTGCGCCTCCGGCATCACGTGAAAGCGAGACCGGCCTTCATAGTACTCCCAAAGTATCGAGTACGAGGGATCGTACGAGAGGAGGAACGAGGCGTCAACGTAGAGTCGGCGCTCGAGCGCGCGATCGGCCGGCGTCGTATCGTTGCCGTAGCAGAAGAAGAGCTTGCGTTCGGACGCCATGCGCAGTTCGGTCGTTTCGGCGGCGATCCAACGCGTCTGCGAGAGGAGCGGCTGTGCGGCGGTGCCGGAGTAGCACTGCTCCATCATGCCGCCGATGGCCGTGGCGTTCAACGCGATCGAGGGCGAGACCGCGGCGCCGGCCACGTTTGCAAGTCCGTTGTAGACGATCGGATAGCCGAGCGATCGCTGCATGGCGATCGTAGCTTGGAGCCACGCGGCGGCGTCGTACCCGCACGGTTGGCCCCGCGCGTAGGCGATCGTGTTTGCGTCGTCTTCGAAGACGGCGTCGAACCGGCCGGCTGCAACGTAGCGGTCGACGTGGCGCTTCCAAAGCGCGCGCAGTGCGGCCGAGTTCGGGTCCATCAAGAACTGCCCCGGCCGGTTGGTTTCGATCGGCGCGCCCGCGCAATCGCGTGCGAAGGTCGACTGCTGGGCGGTGAACTCCGGCTGCCCCTTCATCGCGCGGTTGGGATCGGTGTAGAGCAGCGTCTTAACGCCGAGCGCGCGCAGCGACGGCGATGAGGCGATATCGGTTTCGGCCCACGTCAGCCACCGCGCCGCGGCGGGCGCCGAAACCAGACGCGTGCCGGCATAGCCGGCAAAGTAATCGGCGGTGCTTACGTGCCGCGGAGCCGGCGTCGCCGCGAGCGTGAGGGGCATTGCGAGAAGCGCCAAGGCGCACGCGATCGGCCGCACGCGACAATCGTAGGCGAACCGGCACCGAACGCCATAGGCCGAAGTGACCTAGCGAATACGGTCCGTCACGGGAAGACGATCTCGGCTTCCATCGAGGGGACGCTCGAAGGCGGCGGCGGGCCGCTGGTCGAGACGGCTCCTCCGTCGAGGACGCCGTCTCCGCTCAGCGTCAGCGTGTGGTGGTAGGTGCTGAACGGGAACGGATGCGAGGTTCCATAGTCGGAGTTTACGACGACCGCGCAGGGACCGATGAGCGACGCCTTGAGGTAGCAGTCGTTATATTGCCGGGCATACGTGCCGCCCGGCTGCTTCAGTCCGGCGATCGAGGCCGGCGTCGCGGTCGTCGGCGAGAGCACCACCAGCTCGCTCTCCGGCATCACGTGCAGGCCTGACGGCGTCGAGAAATAGGTCCAGTAGACGTCGGTCGTGGGGTTATAGAGCAGCAGGAACGAGGCGTAGGCGTAGATGCGCGCGTCGATCTGCGAGCTTGCCTCATCGGTCTCGCGGAGCATGCATTCGAAGAGCTTTTTCTGCGCGTTGACCTGCAGTTCGGTGTTCTCGACGTCTTGCCAGAGCCAACCGTCCTCTTTGGGGTCGCTCTCGGTGGAGTAGCAACCTTCGTAGTTGCCGCCGATGGTATTGCTGCCGGCCAGGAGCTGGATCGAAAGCGACGGCGAGTCGCCGTTGAGAACGTTGAGACCGTTGAAGAGGATTGGCCGGCTTGGGACCTGATTCATCGCGATCTGCGCGCTCAACCATGCCGCGTCGGCATAGTAGCACGGCAGCGAGGGTTCGAACGGATCGTACGGCTCGTAGCCCGAGAGTGCGCCGGCCTCGTCTTCGAAGAGTGCGTCGAAGTGGGTTTTGGCCGTGAGCCCGCTGACGTACTGGGCGTAGAGCGACTGTAAAGACGGCGACGCCGGGTTCATCAGCCATTCCTGCACGTTATCCCAGATGTCGTAGATGCGATAGCCGTCGCACGTATGCGCGAAGGTCGTCTCGTCGTTATTGTAGAGCGGATTGCCGGGCGCCGTACGGTTGGGGTCGACGTAAGCCAGCGTTTTGATGCCGGCCGCATGAATTGCGTTGGCATCGCTCGAGCTCGTCTCGGCCCAGGTAAGGTATGGCGCGGCCTGTCCCCAGGTGATCTTGTGCGTGCCGTACTTGCCGCCCAAGTAGTCGCCTGTGTAGACGTGCGTCATCCACATCGAACCCTTGGCATGCGGCGCGACGGCGCCGGCGGGCGCCGCCGGCGTGAAGCCGCTGCTGCTGCGTCCGCTGCACGCAGCCAGTGCCAGGACGAGGAGCGCGGCGCACCGTGCCGCGCTATACACGGCGGCTCCCATCGAGCCAGAGCACCATGTTTCCGCGCCAGACGCCGTTGATGGGCGCCCGCTCCCAGCCGAGACGTTCGTAAAAGCGCAGCGCGCCGTCGTTTTTCGCGTTCACCATCAGCGTCATCACCTCAAAGCCCTTTGCGAGTGCGATCGTGCCGGCGTGCTCCATCATCGCCGCGCCAAGGCCCCTGCCCTGGAAGCGCGGGTCGACGGCGATCGCGAGGATGTCGAACGGGCGTTTTCCGGTCGCCGCCCGCGCCGCGGCCGCCGGCGCCGCGCGCAGAATCGAAAGCGCGCGTCGCGCG
>JBARBD010000158.1:0-25184 GCA_049792675.1 Vulcanimicrobiaceae bacterium
GTACCGCGCGCGCGCCGAGCGCGAGCGCCTTCACGACGTCGGCGCCGCGGCGAATGCCTCCGTCTAAGAGCGTTTCGGCGCGTCCGCCGACCGCGGCGACGACCTCAGGGAGCGCCTGCAGCGTCGCGGCGACGCCGTCGAGCTGGCGTCCGCCGTGATTCGAAACGACGATTGCATCGGATCCGGCATCGACCGCGCGGCGAGCGTCCTCCCCCGTCAAGACGCCCTTGATGACGAGCGGCCCGTTCCAGGCCTCGCGGATCCATTTCAGATCCTCCCACGCGACCGTCGAACGCTCGAGCGCTGCGCCGACGTCGGCGTACGGCATCGGTCCTTCGCTGGGAAGCACGACGTTTGGGAACTTCATCATCCCGCCGTCCCCCAGGAAGTCGATTAGCCACCCCGGTCGCGCCAGCAGCTGCGGCGCGCGTGCGAGCATTTTGGCGAGATTTCCGCTCAAGAGATCCGCGGCGCCGTTGCGAACGTCGCGCTCGCGCAAGCCCGCGACGGCGGTATCGATCGTGACCACGAGGGCCGAGAAGCCCGCCGCCCGCGCGCGCCGAATCGCCGCGGTCGCAACCTCTCTACCGCCGACGAGATAGAGCTGATACCAAACCGGCCCGCTCGAAGCGGCTCGGACCTCCTCGAGCGCGCATCCCGCGAGCGTCGAGAGCACGTACGCGGTTCCGGCGGCGCCGGCTTCGCGCGCGGCCTCGCATTCACCGCGCGGAAAGAAGAGACGGCTGCTGCCGACCGGCGCGAGCAGAAAAGGGAGCTCGAGATCGGTGCCGAGTACGGTCGTACGCAGGCTGCACCGCGCGTTCGCGACCGCGTTGCGCGGCCGAAAGACGACCCGATCGAAGGCGCGCCGATTCTCTTGAAGCGTAACCTCGCCTTCGGCGCCTCCGTCGATATAATCGAAAACCACGCGAGGCAGACGGCGCTCGGCCAGCCGTCGCAAGTCGCCGATGTTGACGGCGCGAGGCTTCCGGCGCTTCACGAGGCTTGACGTTGGCCGTCTATAGACGATACCCTGTCGTCGCACGATGGACATCCGCTTCGTCGCCACCGCATTCGCAACGGCATTCACCATCATCGATCCGATCGGCATGATTCCGCTGACGATCGGCGCGACGTCGCGCGTCTCGCCGCAACGGCGCAAGCAGATCGTCGATCAGGCGGTGATCGTTGCCGCCGCGGTGATCCTCTTCATGGGCGTCGTCGGACGAATCATTCTCGACTATCTCGGGATCACGTTGCCGGCGTTTACGATCGCCGGCGGCGTGCTGCTCTTTCTGATCGCGATCGACATGCTCTTCGGGCGCCCGACCGGCGCGAAACGCACCGAGGCCGAAGAAAAGGAGGCGGCTGCCAGCGAGAACCCAGCCGTCTTTCCGCTGGCGGTGCCGATGATCGCCGGACCCGGCACGATCGCTACCGTGCTGCTGCTCGTGAACGTCTCGCGCGGCGATCGCCTCGACCTCGCCATCGTGGCGGCGGCCTACGCCGTTGCGCTCTTCGTGACGTGGCTCTGCATGCGGGGATCGACGCTCCTGCTGCGCGTGATGGGCACGACCGGCATCCACGTGATCAGTCGTCTGCTCGGCATCATCCTCGCCGCGCTCGCCGTGCAGTTCGTGCTCAACGGGTTGGTGCAGACGCCGCTCCTAAGGCGCTGATCCATACCCGGGGGCGTTCCCGGCCCATTGCGTGTAAACGGATTTCTCTATCGGCGGCAGCTGGGTGCCCGCGGGCAGCTTATATCCCGGGAGCGGGAGCGGGAACGGCATCAAGTGCGGCGGTTCGTGGAACGGATCCGAGTCGGGATCGTAGCAAAACGGCCACGCGATGCTCCCGTTCTCCTCGGCTCCGTCGGGGTACGTGTACTCGTAACGGCCGTAGTAGCAATCGCGCCCCCCGTCGTGCCAACTCTGGGTGGGCGTGATAACGCCGTTTCCATGCTCGTCGCCGCTCGACGGCGGCGCGAACGCATAACTCTTGCTCGAAGAGCCGCGCGACCCGGGGGCAATAGTCGGAATCGCATGCGGATCGTTTTCCTTGTTGAGCTGCGCGACTTCTTTCGCAAATCCGGCTTGATCGCGCGTCACGTTCGAGACGATCGGCGGGCGTGGCGGCCGCGGGGGTTGCGGCGAGGCGTGCGGGGCGACCTTCGCAAGCTCGTAGCGCGGCGTTATGGCCGGAGCCGATTCACGCTGGCGGACGGGGCGAGCGGTGCGCGCCGGCGCCGGCGTCGCGACGACGCGCCTCTCCATTGTCACGACCGTGCTCTGCGACACTACTTCGCGCGTCCCGCGCGTCACGAAGAGACGCGCAGCCGCGTAGAAGAGCACCGTCAGAAAAATAACGTGAAAAAGGGCCGACGCGATCGTCGACCACAACAGCGCGCGGCGGCGCCGATAGACCCTTCCCGATATCAAGTGGGCGGTGGACTCTCCTTATCCCGGCGGCTTCGGTTGACAGAGTTCGATTAGGACGCCGCCGGTTGCCTTCGGGTGGAGGAAGGCGATCAAGCTGCCGTGCGCACCTTTGCGCGCGCGCTCGTCTATCAAACGCACGCCCTTCGCCTTTAGTTCGCGAAGCTTCGAATCGATGTCGGCGACGCGGTAGGCGGTATGGTGCAGCTTGGTCGCGGCGTCCCCTCGATAACGGGCGATCGGTGAGGTTTCGTCGAGCGGGAGGAGCAGCTCGACGAAGGACCCTCCGGCTCGCAAGCCCACCGCCTCGACGCCTTGGTCGTAGATCACCTCGCGGTAAACTTCGTCGAAGCCGAGCGTCTCCGTGTAGAGTCGTACCGTGCCCTCGAGATCCTTGACGACGATCGCGACGTGGTCGATGTCCACTATGCGACTACTTCTTTCGAACGATACGTGCCGAAGACTTCTCGTAACACCGTGCAGATCTCGCCGAGCGTCACGCCGGCGTCGACTGCATCGATAAAGTACGGCATCAGATTCTCGCTCTCGGCGGCCGCGCCGCGGATCGCGCGCAGGTGGCGTTCGGCCGCTTCGCCATCCCGGGCGGCACGGAACGCGGCCAGCCGTTCCACCTGCTCGCGCTCGACGTGTTCGTCGATTCGCTGCAGCGGAATCGCGGCTGCGCCGGCGGCTTCGGCGAAACGGTTGACGCCGACCACGACCTGTTCGCCGCGCTCGACCGCTTGCTGCGCGCGATAGGCCGAGTCGGCGATGCGTGCCTGCATCCACCCGCTTTCAATCGCGGCGATGCTGCCGCCCATCGCATCGACCTCCTCGATGAGCACCCGCGCCCGCTCGATAAGCTCGTTGGTCAGCGTTTCGACGTAATAGGAGCCGGCCATCGGATCGACGACGTCGGCGACGCCCGATTCGTAGGCGATGATCTGCTGCGTGCGCAGCGCGACCGTTGCGCTCTCCGCCGTCGGGAGCGCGAGCGCCTCGTCCTTGCCGTTGGTGTGCAACGATTGGGTCCCACCCAGCACCGCTGCCAGCGCTTGCAGCGTCACCCGCACCACGTTGTTCTCCGGCTCCTGTGCGGTCAAGGTCGAGCCGCCGGTCTGCGCGTGGAAGCGCAGCGTCTGCGAACGCGGGTCTTCGCAGCCGAACTCGTCGCGCGTGACGTGCGCCCAGAGATAGCGAGCCGCCCGAAACTTGGCGATCTCCTCGAAGAAGTCGTTGTGCGCGTTCCAGAAGAAGGAGATGCGCGGGGCCACCTCGTCGAGATCGAGCCCGGCTTCGCGCGCCGCGCGCAAGTACGCCTTGCCGTTGGAGAGCGTGAAGGCGATTTCTTCGACGGCGGTCGAGCCCGCTTCGCGGATGTGGTACCCCGAGACGGAGATCGCGTTCCATTGCGGCACCGCTCGCGCGCAATACGCCATCACGTCGGTCACCAAACGCATGGAAGGCTTCGGCGGATAAATGTAGGTCCCGCGTGCGGCGTACTCTTTGAGCACGTCGTTCTGCACCGTCCCGCCGAGCTTGTCAAAAGCGATGCGCCGGCGCCGCGCAACGGCGAGCAGCAGCGCCAACAGGATGGCGGCGGGAGCGTTGATCGTCATCGAGACGGTGACGCGATCGAGCGGGACGCCGTCGAGCAGCGTCTCCATATCGGAGATCGAGTCGATCGCAACGCCCACTTTGCCGACCTCGCCGCGCGCTTGCGGCGCGTCCGAGTCGAATCCGAGCTGGGTCGGCAGATCGAAGGCCACCGAGAGTCCCGTCTGCCCGCGTTCGAGCAGATAGCGGTAGCGCGCGTTCGATTCGGCGGCGGTTGCGAAGCCGGCGTATTGACGCATCGTCCAGAGGCGTCCGCGATACATATCTTTGCGGATTCCGCGGCCGTACGGAAACGTGCCCGGCTCGCCGAGTGCGTGCGGGGCCCCCTCGATTGCGTCGTAGCGGGGTTCGAGCGGGATTCCGGAGGCGTTGACGTCGCGCGTCATGATCTGCTCCTAATACGCGGCCTAGGGAAGGTCCTCTGCGATCGTCAAGAGCGGCGACCCGGCTTCGACGGTCGCCCCGGCGTCGGCGTGGATCTTGCGAACGGTTCCGGTGCGATGCGCGCGTATCTCGTTCATCATCTTCATCGCCTCGACGATTGCGACGACTTGTCCCGCGCGCACGGCGTCGCCTTCGCCGACGTCCAGCTGCACGATCGAGCCGTGCATCGGCGAGAGGACGTCGTCTCCGTGCGAGGACGTCGCCCGGCGGCGCGTCGCCGCCAGGCGGGGAGCGAGTCGCCGTTGGTTCGCGCGTGCCGGCCGAGCGCTCGCCGTGCGGGGTTCGGCCGGCTCGAACCGGTGCGTGCGCGCGAACGCCTCTAGCGTCGATGTCGAATAGCTGCCGGCAATCACGTCGGGATGGTCGCAGAGCGCGCGTAGCAGCGGCAGCGTGGTCGGCACGCCTTCGATCTCGTACTCTTCAATCGCTCGGCGCAGGCGCGCGATCGCTTCCGGCCGCGTGGGCGCCCACACGACCAGTTTGGCGATCAGCGAGTCGTACTCGGGAGGGATCGTCCAGCCCGCGAAAGCCGCCGAGTCGACGCGCACGCCGATGCCGGCCGGCTCCCGGTAGGCGCGTATCGTGCCCGGCGCGGGGCGAAACTCTTGAGCCGGATCTTCGGCGTTGACGCGGCCCTCGAGCGCGTGGCCGCGATGAACGACGTCGTCTTGCCCGTAGCCGAGCGGCTCGCCGGCCGCGACGCGGATCTGCTCGCGCACCAGATCGATGCCGGCCGTCATCTCCGTTACCGTGTGCTCGACCTGAATGCGCGTGTTCATCTCGAGAAAGTAGAACTCGTCGCCGGCTACGAGGCATTCGATCGTGCCGACCGAGTCGTAGCCGATCGCCTTCGCGGCGCGGATGCCGGCTTCGCGCATCCCGTTGCGGACGCGCTCGGAGACCTGCGCGGGCGTCTCTTCCCAGAGCTTTTGATGGCGCCGCTGCAGCGAGCAATCGCGCTCGCCGAAGTGGACGATGCCCCCATGCTTGTCGGCGAGCACCTGCAGCTCGACGTGCTTCGGGCTCTCGAGATAACGCTCGGCGTAGATCGTTCCGTTCTTGAAGTATGCTTCGGCCTCGCGGCGCGCCGTTGCGAACGCTGTTTCGATCTCGTCGAGCGAACGCGCGACTTTGAGCCCCTTACCGCCGCCGCCTCCGGCGGCCTTGAGTGCGAGCGGCAGGCCGTAGCGTTCGGCCGCGGCGCGCGCCGCGGCTGCATCGGCGATCGCGTCCAGAGCGCCCGGAACGACCGGCACGCCCGCGCGTTCCATGAGCCGCCGCGCCTCGAGTTTATCGCCCATAGCATCGATCGCGCCTGCGTGCGGCCCGATCCAGACCAGTCCTTCGGCCGCGACCCGCCGCGCGAAGCCGCCGTTCTCGGCGAGGAAACCGTATCCCGGGTGAATCGCCTGCGCCTTGGAGCGCCGTGCGACTTCGATCAGCTTATCGGCATCGAGGTAGCTGCCGATGGCGTAGGCCTCGTCGGCCATCTCCGCGTGGAGTGCGCCTCGGTCGGCGTCCGAGTGGACCGCAACGGTGCGGATTCCCATCTCGCGTGCGGTTCGAACGATGCGGATCGCGATCTCACCGCGGTTCGCGACGAGAATCTTATGGATGCTTCTCACCCTCGGCGAACGACGGCGGATACATCCCCATCGCGTGGAAGCCGGAGTCGGCGAAGTGCACGTCGGCGGTTATTGCCGAAGCGAGGTCGGAGGCGAGAAAGACCGCAACGTTGCCGATGTCCTCGGCCGTGACGTTGCGCCGCAGCGGCGCCACCTTTGGGACGACGTCGAGAATCCGCGAAAATCCGCCGACCTGACGGGCGCTCGCGGTCTTGATCGGTCCGGCCGAGATTGCGTTCACGCGGATGCCGCGGTCGCCGAGGTCGAATGCGAGATAACGAATCGAGGCCTCGAGCGCCGCCTTTGCGATGCCCATCAAGTTGTAGTTCGGCACGATGCGCGTCGACCCAAGATATGTCAAGGCGATCAACGACGCTCCGTCGTCGAGTCTATCCTGCAGCGCTTGCACCAGTGCGATGAGCGAGTAGGCCGAGACGTCGAGCGCGAGCGAGAAGCCGGGGCGAGACGTCTCGAAGACCTTGCCGGCCAGGTCTTCCTTGTTGGCGTAGGCGATCGAGTGCACGAGTGCGTCGATCTTGCCGAAGCGCGCCGCCAGGTCGTCGCGGGTCGCCCGAAGCGACTCGTCGCTGGAGACGTCGCATTCGAAGACCGGGGCGCCGCCCAGTTCGTTGGCCAGCTTGACCACTTCGTCTTTGACCCGCTCGCCCTGGTAGGTCAGCGCGAGCGACGCGCCGTGCTCGTGGAACTTCCGGGCGACTCCGGTCGCGATCGACCAGCGGTTCGCGACGCCGGTTACGACGGCACGCTTTCCTTCTAAGAGTTTCACGCGGGGTACATACCAGCGCCGAGGCGGGCGTCCTGCCCTCGGCCCCGATCGCGTGCTACAGCGGGATGTTGCCGTGCTTGCGGGCCGGGCGCTCGACGCGCTTGTTTTGCAGCATCGAGAGCGCGGTCGCGATCGCGGCGCGCGTCTTGCGCGCTTCGATTACGTCGTCGACGTAGCCGCGCTGGGCGGCGATGTACGGATTGGCGAAGCGCTCGGTGTATTCGTCGATTAGCTCCCGTGCCTTCGCCTCAGGATCCGAGGCTCCGGCGATCTCCCGCCGGAAGATCGTCTTGACCGCGCTCTCCGCCCCCATAACGGCGATCTCGGCGGTCGGCCAGGCGAGATTGACGTCGGCGCGGATGTGTTTGCTCGCCATGACGTCGTACGCCCCTCCATAAGCCTTGCGCGTGATGACGGTGATTTTGGGAACCGTCGCTTCGGCGAAGGCGTAAAGCAGTTTCGCCCCGTGCAGTATGATGCCGCCGTACTCCTGATCGGTGCCGGGAAGGAAGCCGGGGACGTCGACGAAGGTGACCAGCGGCACGTTGAACGCGTCGCAGAACCGTACGAACCTCGCCGCCTTGACCGACGAACGCGTGTCGAGCACGCCGGCGAGTACGCTCGGCTGGTTCGCGACGATGCCGACGGTTGCGCCGTCGATGCGCCCGAATCCGCAGATGATGTTCTGGGCGTAGAGCGGCTGGATTTCCAAGAAGTCGCCGTAATCGACTACGCCCTCGATCGCCTCGCGCATATCGTACGGTTTGTTGGGGGCGTCCGGCACGAGCGCATCGAGCGCGTCGACGCTGCGATGCGGGTCGTCGTCGCAGTCGAAGTGCGGCGGGGCCTCGCGATTGTTCGCGGGTAGGAACGAGAAGAGCGCTTTGGTAAGATCGACGAGATGCGTCTCGTCGGCTGCGACGAGGTGCGCGACCCCGCTGCGCGTAGCGTGCGTCGTCGCTCCTCCCAGTTCTTCGAAAGAAACCTCTTCGCCGGTCACGGTCTTGATGACCTCGGGTCCGGTGATGAACATCTGCGAGATCTTCTCGGTCATCAAGATGAAGTCGGTGATCGCCGGAGAGTAGACGGCGCCGCCGGCGCACGGACCCGCGATGAGGCTGATCTGCGGGATGACGCCGCTGGCTTGGACGTTTCGCCAAAAGATCTCTGCATAGCCGCCTAACGAGACGACGCCTTCCTGAATGCGCGCGCCGCCCGAATCGTTGATGCCGATCAGCGGCGAACCGGTGCGCACTGCAAGATCCATCACCTTGCAGATCTTCTCCGCGTAGGCTTCACCGAGCGACCCGCCCAGCACGGTGAAGTCCTGCGAGAAGAGGAAGACCTGCCGGCCGTCGATCGTCGCGCGACCGGTGATGACGCCGTCGCCGAGAAACTCCTTTTCGTCCAGACCGAACGCGTTGGTTCGGTGCACGACGAAGCGATCGAACTCCACGAACGAGCCCTCGTCGACGAGCGCGTCGACGCGCTCGCGCGCCGAGCGCTTTCCCCGTGCGTGTTGGCGCTCGAGCGCCTCGGCGCCGGCCGGCGTCGCCGCTTGTTCCCGCTTGCGTCGCAGCTCGTCGTATCTCTCGGCACGCGTCTTCACGCTCGACAGGTTGCACGCGTTGCCGAGCGGCTCCTCGACCCGCGAGGCGCCCGGCAGCCCCCGTAGAATACGCGCTCCCATGTCACGATGGACCGTCGTCGCGCTCTTCGCCGCTGTTGCCTTCGCAGCCGGTCCGCTCGCACGAGGCGCGACGCCGGCCGCAACCGCCTTCCCGACGCCGCCTCCACTGCCGCCGCAGCGGCCGGTTACCGAGACGTTTTTCGGCACGCAGGTTACCGACCCGTACCGCTACTTCGAGAACGCGAAGGACCCGGTCGTGGCGCAGTTCTTCAAGCAACAGAATGCTTATACGCGCGCCGTCTTGGCCCGTTTGGGGCCCGCGCGCGCGCAGCTGTTCGAGCGCATCAAAGAACTCGACAACGCCGGCGTCTCCGTCTCGGGCGTCACGCGCGACGGCCCCTTCGTCTTCTTTGAAAAACTCAATCCAGGCGAAAACTCGCCGAAGCTTTACGTGCGCAATGCCGACGGAAGCGGCGAACGCGTGCTGGTCGATCCGCAGACGCTCGCGGGCTCCGGGCAGCACTACACCATCAACTACTTCCTTCCGTCGTTCGACGGGAGTTACGTCGCGTACGGCATCTCCGAAGGCGGCTCGGAATCCTCGGTCATTCACGTAGTCGAGACGGCGACGGGGCAGGTGCTTCCCGACGCGATCGATCGTGCCTATTATATCGGCGCCACGAGTTGGCTCCCCGACGGCAAGTCGTTCTACTACGTGCGCTTTCCGAAGATGAAGCCGGGCGAGCCTGAGACCGACAAAGAGACTCGGGCGATCAGCTATTTGCACGTACTGGGACGCGACCCGGATCGCGACGTTCCCGTCTTTGGATACGGCGTCAGCCCGAGCGTGCGCTTCGAGCCAACCGATTTTCCGATCGTGATCGCCTCGCCGGTCTCGCCGTTTACGCTCGGCGTCGTCGTCCACGGCGTCAAGCGAGAGGCAGTCATCTACGCCGTCGCACAGACGGCCCTGAGCTCGGGCGACGTGCCGTGGAAGCTGATTGCGAGCGACGACGACGACGTTACCGGATACGATTTCAAAGGCTCGACGATCTATCTCATGACGCACAAGGACGCACCGGCGTTCAAGGTCGTCGCGACCTCGCTCTCCGCGCCGGATATGGCGACGGCGCAGAGCGTCGTAGCCCAGGGCGAAGCGGTCATCGAAGAGATCGGCGTTGCCGCCGATGGCCTGTACGTGCTCTCGCGCGACGGCGGCTTCGGCCGGATCGCGCGCGTCGCGCTCGGATCGGATGGAGCTCCCGGCGCTTCGACCACGGTGACTTTGCCTTTCGAAGGGGCGATTAACGTGATCGCGACCGATCCGCGCATCGCCGGAGCGATCTTCGGCCTGACCGGCTGGACCCACTCGCTGCTCTACTACGCCGTGGATGAAAATGGAGCCGTAACCGACACGCACCTCAAAGCCTTGGCCAACGTCGACATGTCGCCGTATACCTCGTCCGAGGTGCACGCCCGAAGCGCGGACGGAACGATGGTTCCGCTGTCGATCGTCTATCGCAAGGGCTTGAAGCTCGACGGCTCGCATCCGGCGTATCTCGAAGGATACGGCGCGTACGGCATCACGCTCGAACCGGCGTTTAGTTCGACGCGGGTGGCCTGGCTCGAGCGCGGGGGCGTCTTTGCGGTCTGCCACGTGCGCGGCGGCGGCTGGTACGGAGAGGCTTGGCATCGGGCCGGCATGATCGCGACGAAGCCGCACACGTGGGAAGATTTCGTCGCCTGCGGCCAGTGGCTGGTCGAGAACAAGTATACGTTACCCGCGCATCTCGCCGGTGAGGGGACCAGCGCCGGCGGCATTACGATCGGGCGCGCAATTACGACCCGTCCGGACCTGTTCGCGGCGGCTCTCGACGTCGTCGGAGTCAGCAACGCGTTGCGCGCCGAATTCAGCCCGAACGGACCGCCGAACATCCCCGAATTTGGGACGGTCACGAACGAGACCGGATTCAAAGCACTCTACGCCATGGATGCCTACCAGCACGTCGTCCCGGGCACGGCCTATCCCGCCGTCATGCTGATCACCGGGTTCAACGATCCGCGCGTCTCGTCGTGGGAGCTCGCGAAGTTCACCGCGCGCCTGCAGGGCGCGACCAGCAGCGGCCGGCCGATCCTCTTGCGCGTCGACTTCGATGCGGGGCACGGCTTCCTCGCCGCCTCGCGCAAACAGAGCGAAGAGCTGCTCACCGATCAGTACTCGTTCTTGCTCTGGCAGCTCGGCGATCCGGCCTTCGGCGGCATTCCCAAGCGCATCTTTCCCCGCGCGCATTAGTCGCGTGACCGGCTAGAAGCAATCCAAATCGCGGGGTAGCCCGTTCTTTGGAGCGGGTTGATGGGAGGGACGGTCGCGAAGTATGGTTGCGTGGAGGACGCCGCTCGGCTCATGGAGCGCGTGCGCGCCGGCGATGCCGGGGCTTTTGAATCGTTGTACGACGGTTACCACCGGCTCGTCTACGGTATCGCGCTGCGAGTCGTTTCCGATCGCTGGGTAGCCGAAGACGTTACGCAAGCGGTTTTCTTGAAGATTTGGAGCGCTCCCGAGCTCTTTCGCACGGGGAACTTCGGCGCGTGGCTCGTTCGGGTCACGCGCAATCGCGCGGTGGACGCGCTGCGCGCGCGCGCGGCGCGCCGCGAGGATGAGGTTCCCGACGCGATGCCGGCGCAAGACGCGCTAGAAGAGACGGCGTTTGCCGCGATGAACGCCGAGCGCGTGCACGGCGCGATGGCGCAGCTGCCGAGCGAGCAGCGGGATCTGATCGAACGCGGTTTCTTCGGCGGCGTGACGCACGAAGAGATTGCGCGCGCGACGGGCTTACCTTTAGGAACGGTGAAGACGCGCATTCGAAGCGGGCTGCGCAAGCTGCGCAGCGCGCTGGACGGAGCGGTGGCGGTATGACGGCGCACGACGAGATGCTCGACAACGTCGCCGTCTACGCGCTCGGGCTGCTGCCGGCCGAAGAGGCGGCGAAAGTCGCGGCGCACCTTGAAATCTGCGCGGAGTGCCGCGAGGAGTATCGTCTGCTCGGTCCGTCGGTCACCGCCCTCGGATACTCGGCCGAGGCCTGTGCGGATGCCGGCTCGGGCGCCACGGCCGTGAGCCCGCTGCTCAAGCAGCGGCTGATGCGGCAGGTCCGTTCCGAGGCGCCGGCGCGCCGCCACCCCGCGCTCTGGGTCGGGTACGCGCTCGCGGCGGCGTGCTTGGCCTTCGCGCTCCTTGCGGGTCTGGCCGGCTTCGTCCTCACCGAGCGTGTCGGTCGCGATCGGATCGAGCTCGCACGCCAGGCCGCAACGATCCACGATCTCGCCGCGGCCGACGCGAAGCGCTATCGGTTCGGCCGCGGCAGCGTGTTGGTGCACGGCGAGCGCCTCTACATCGCGCTGCCTGCCCTCCCGGCGCCGCCGCCGGGCAAGGTCTACCAGGCGTGGACGCTGCCCAAAGGTTCGAAGCGGATGGCCCCTTCGATCACGTTCGAGCCGCAGGCGGGAGGCCAGACCGTGGTTCGACTGCCCCAGTCGGCAGCGAACGTCGCGGCCGTTGCGGTAAGCGTCGAGCCGGCCGGCGGTTCGCTCCAGCCGACCACCAAGCCGATCGCGATCGCAACCCTCTGATCGCAACCCCATAGGGGTTCCCCGGCAATCTAAAAAGCTAATTGGCCCGTTTCCCTCGAGCGAACAGCTTCTTCAGAGCTCACGCTCGAGAAAGGAACCCATGCGGACTCTACTTCTGGCGGCCCTGCTCACGGTTGCCCTCGCATCGGCCGCCGCCACCGGCGCCTCTGCGAAACTCATGCCGAACATCGTCGACGAGCAGACGCGCTTCTCCGGATCCTGCTGCGTCTATACCGGCGCCCCGGCCTTGGCCGTCACCCTCTCCATGGTCGAAGCCGGCGGCGGGCCGAAGAGCTTCAGCACGGTTACGCTGCTCAAGGTCTTGACCGGCAAGCTCTTCGACGCCGAGGTCGCCAAGCTGACCCAACAGTACGGTAAGGACCAGGTTGCCCAGTTCATCAAGACCTTCGATTTCGTCGTCAACGACTCGCTGCGGATCGTCACCGAGAAGAAGGTCGCGCTTCCGGCGCAGCCCAACCCGAATCCAAGCGACGGTCCGGCACTAGCATCCGCGCTCTGGTCGGCCGGTCAGACCGGCGAGGGATTCAACGTCGAAGTGATGCTGGATCGCGCCGTGTCGCATCCGATTCACGTCCAAGTGATGAAGGATATCGATGCCAAGTACGGCCTCGCTGCCGACGCGCAGTACCACGCGATCCTGACAACCGCAATGAAGGATCTCGCGGCGGCCTACCATTTGAGCTCTTAGAGGCCCGAGAGCGGCACTCGGAGGGCGCGCTCCGCGCCCTCTACCAGATCCCCAGCATCACCTTGACGTCGTCCGACGCCATAGTACGCGGATCCCACGGCGGCGTGAAGGTGATCTCGACGTTCGCCGTCTTGACGCCTTCGACGGCCAACACGCGATCTTCGACCGATTTTTTGAACATCGGGCCGACCGGACACATCGGCGAGGTCAACGTCATCATCACCGTGACGTATTCGCCGGTCTCGCCTTCGGTCGTGATGTCGTAGACCAAACCGAGCTCGAGAATCCCCAGGTTGAGTTCTGGATCCTTGACGTCGGCGAGCGCTTCGCGAACCTGCTCGGCGGTTGGCATGGCTGCGAGGTTCCGCGGCGCATTCGGCAAACCTCCGATTTGTCGTAGGGAGCACCGCTGGGCAGGGAGAGGTTCCCTAGGCGGGCACGCGCCAAGCGATCACGAAACCGCTCTCCACCGGGTAGAGTTAAGGAAGTAAGGGAGGAAGAGCCAGAGCGATGTCGATGTGGGAGCCCTTCACCGAGCGAGCGCGGCGCAGCATCGTGCTCGCTCAAGAAGAAGCGCAACGTCTCGGAAACAACTACATTGGGACCGAGCACATCCTGCTGGGCATCATCTCGGAAGGGGAGAGCCTGGCCGCTAAGGTTCTCGAGTCGCTCGGAGTCAATCTCGCCAAGGTGCGCCAGGAGGTCGAAGCGATCGTCGGTCGCGGCGGCCAGACCGTGCAGCAGGAGATGGTCTTTACCCCGCGCGCCAAGCGCGTCATCGAACTCGCATTCGAAGAGGCCCGCCAGCTCAACCACAATTACATCGGAACCGAGCACTTGCTCCTTGGCCTGATCCGTGAGGGTGAAGGCGTCGCCGCTCGCGTGTTAACCAACCTCGGCGTCGACCCTGCGAAGGTGCGCGTACAGACGACTTCCTTGCTCGGTGCGGAGGGCCAGCCGGCGGCTCCTAAGGGAAAGAGCAAGACGCCGACCCTCGATGCGTACGGGCGCGACCTCACCGCGCTTGCGCGCGACAACAAGCTGGATCCCGTGATCGGGCGTAACACCGAGATCGAGCGCGTCATTCAGATCCTCTCGCGGCGCACGAAGAACAACCCCGCCCTGATCGGCGAGCCGGGCGTCGGCAAGACGGCGATCGCCGAGGGGCTCGCGCAGCGCGTCATCAAGGACGACATCCCCGAGCCGCTGCGCGAGCGGCGGGTCATCACGCTCGATTTGGCCGGGCTGGTCGCCGGAACGAAGTACCGCGGCGAGTTCGAGGAGCGCATGAAGCGCGTGATGGACGAGATCCGCGGCGCGGCCGGCGAGATCATCCTCTTCATCGACGAGCTGCACACGCTGGTCGGTGCCGGCGCCGCCGAGGGTGCGATCGACGCCAGCAATATCATTAAGCCGGCGCTGGCGCGCGGCGAACTTCAGTGCATCGGGGCGACGACCCTCAACGAGTTTCGTAAGCATATCGAGAAAGACTCGGCGCTCGAACGCCGCTTCCAGCCGGTCATGGTTGGGGAGCCGACGGTCGAGGAGACCATCGAGATCCTCAAAGGACTGCGCGATCGGTACGAGGCTCACCACAAAGTACAGATCACCGACGACGCTCTCATAGCCGCCGCGAAGCTCGGCGACCGGTACATTACCGATCGCTTCTTGCCGGATAAGGCCGTTGACTTAATCGACGAAGCTAGCTCGCGCGTCCGCCTCCAAGCGACGCTGCCGCCTCCGGCAATCCGCGAAGCCGACGCGCAGCTGCGCAAGCTGATCGCCGAGAAAGAGGCGGTCGTCAAGAATCAAGAGTTCGATAAGGCCGCGTCAATTCGCGACCGCGAAGAAAAGCTGCGCCTCGAGAAGGCGCACCTCGAGCAAGAGTGGCGCGATCACAAGGCACAGAGCGATCGGATCCTGCGCGTCACCGCCGAGAACGTCGCCGAGATCGTCGCCGCTTGGACGAAGATTCCGGTCAGCCGGCTCGCGCAGGCCGAGACCGAGAAGCTGCTCAATATGGGCGAGCTCCTTCATCAGCGCATTATCGGTCAGAACGAGGCGGTCGGCGTGCTCACGCGCGCGATCCGCCGTTCGCGCGCCGGCCTGAAGAACCCGAACCGCCCGATCGGATCGTTCATCTTCCTCGGACCGACCGGCGTCGGCAAGACCGAAGTCGCGCGCAGCGTCGCGGCCTTCCTCTTCGACGACGAAGAGTCGATGATCCGTATCGACATGTCCGAGTATATGGAGAAGTACTCGGTGAGCCGCCTCGTCGGCGCGCCGCCTGGATACGTCGGCTATGAAGAAGGCGGCCAGCTCACCGAAGCGGTGCGCCGGCGGCCGTACTCGGTCGTGCTGCTCGACGAGATCGAGAAGGCCCATCCCGACGTTTTCAATCTGCTCCTTCAGGTGCTCGACGACGGGCGTCTGACCGACTCTCAGGGGCGCCAGGTCGACTTCAAGAACTCGGTGATCATTATGACGAGCAACGTCGGCGCGACCGGGATGACGACAACGACCGATATCGGTTTCCGCCCGCAGAAGCTCTCCGCCGAGGACGAAGTGAAGGCGTACGAGCGCATGAAGAACCGCGTGCTCGAAGAGGTCAAGCAGACGTTTCGTCCCGAGTTTCTCAATCGCGTCGACGAAGTGCTCGTCTTCCACCAACTCACTCGCGAGCAGATCGAGCAGATCGTAACGCTTGAGCTCGAAAAGGTCGTCCGCGAAGTCCGGGCACAGGAGATGGAACTCAAAGTCACCGATGCGGCAAAAGCGCTGCTCGCCAAGAAGGGGTGGGACCCGCAGTTCGGAGCGCGCCCGCTGCGCCGAGCGATCCAGCGCATGGTGGAGGACGAGCTCGCCGAGGAGATGCTCAAAGGCGTCTTCGGCGCGGGCGATCACATCCTGGCCGACATCGATCCGGACGACGCCGATAAACTCAAATACGCGAAGATTCCCTCGGTCGAACCGCCCGCGGCGCCTTCGCCGGAACCGGCGGTGACGTAAACAGCGCGTGGCCGCGCACGCGCTGCTTCTCGCCGTAGCCCTCGCCGCCCAAGCATCGCCGGCCGCGTCGTCAACGCCGTCGCCTGCGCCGTCATCGGCGCCCGGCACCATGACGCTCTCGGCGAACGGCGTCCAACTCAATCCCGCGCAGCAGCGCGTCGTCAGCGTGAGCGGAGCCGTCGCACCGCTCCAGGCGACGCTCGACAAAAAACTCGTGACCGTGAGCGTCGCGCCCGACGCGACCAGCGTCACGATCACCGCGACGCAGGCGACCGGTACCGACGTCGTTCATCTCGTCGACGCGCAGGGTGCGCAGGCGGATATCGCACTGCGCGTCGCGTTCAACGCTGGAACGATCGTGGGGCAGACGACGCTCACCGTCACCGGTAACCCGGTCGACCCGAATTGGCTCGCGCAACAAGTCTCGCGCTGGGTGACGCGGCTCACGCAAGCCGTCCCCGGCGCGCAGAAGACGATCGGAAGCGTCGCCCCTCCGCCGGGGCCGCTGCTTCCCGGCCAGAGCGTGCAGTTTACCGTCCCGGTGCAGATCGCCGGGAACGCGGAGTACTTCGATCAAGCGGGTTCGACGACGGTGACCGTGCAGAGCGTTGCGGCCGATCCGTTCTCGCCCTCGCTGCTCCTTTACGACGACGATCCCGAGCACGTCACGCAGGACGGCGTGCTCTTTCGTGCCAGCGTCGCCGCCGGGAACCCGGCGCGGCTCTACTACTATCACGACGCAGCTCAAGATGCCCGAAGGCTCGTCGTAGTCCTGAGCGGTGGCGCGCAGGACCCGACGTCGCTGCATCTCATTGAGGCGTCGGCGGGGCCGAACATGGACGTGATGCACGTCGGCCAGACCGTCACGAAAAACTTTCTCTTGACCAAGACGCAGGGCGAGGGAATCGTGCTCGACCTTTCGCAAGACCAGCCGTACGTGCTCGCCGACGTCGCGATGACCGCGCGCGAGTTGGTCGCCGGAACGGTGGACATGCGCGTGCTCTCGGGCGGCCCGGTCACCGTGACCGTGCTGGCCGTCTCACCCGGCGTCGATCCGCGCACGTTGATCGCGGGTCCAGTTCTGCCGGGCGACGGTCACCACAGAACCGGCGTCTTCGAGATCGGCAGCTTCGGTACGGATCGGCTCGCCTACGCCGCGGGCGGCGCCGACGCTACGCTCGTGATCGGCGATACGGATCCGACGCCGCCGAGCGCGGATCCGGCCGCCGCCGGCCATGACTACGGCGACTACGGCGTCGTCCATACGATCGACCTCACGATGACGAATCCCAGTGCCGAAAACGTCCCCGCCTACCTCTACTTCAGGCCGCTCGCGGGTCCGGCCCGGGGTAGCTTCCTGATCGGCGGCAACCTCGTCGACATCGGCTGCGTGCGCCTCTCGACGCCGTATCAGATCGCTGCGTTCGATCTCCAACCCGGCCAGACGTACCACCAAGTCGTGCGGACGATGACCGACGGAGGCTCGTTCTACCCGGCGGAGATCGGCGTGAGCGCCACGCCGCCGCAGCCCAGCGCGCCGCCGATCTCCGCGCCGGACGGATGCTTCCCAAAACCGCAAGCGCCCACGTCGCAATGACCTCGCCTGAAGGCGAATCGAAAGTCGTCTTGCTGGTCCGATTGCTCAACGCGATCGACCAAGGGCAGCACTCATTCGAGAGCCTAAAAGACCGTATCGCAGAAGGCGGAAAGCGCCCGAGCACGCGGAGTTTGCGCCGCTATCTCGCGATCCTAACCAACGCGGGCTTCCCGCTTTACTTCGATCGTGCCGCCAACGCCTATCGTTTCGCCGGGGGCTATAGTCTAAAACGCCTCGATCTCTCCGGCGGCGAGCTCTTCGGTCTGGTCGCGCTGCGGTCGCTGGGCGCCAGCATCGGCGGAACGATCGGCGCCTCGATCGACGAGGTCGCGGAGAAACTGGTCGGGAGCGCCGGGCGAACCGCGCGCGCGCGCTTCGAAGCCGGCTCGCCAGTCGCATTTCGGCTCTCCGAGATCCGGCTCGACCAGCAAGGCGAACGCGCCTTCGCGTTGCTCTCGTCGGCCGAACGCGCTTCGCGCAGCGTCCGTTTCGCCTATCTAGATAAAGAAGGAACCCACAGTACGCGGACGATCGACCCGTACGGCTTCATCATCAACGCAGGTCGCGTCTACTGCGTCGCTTACGACCACACGCGGCGCGACAAACGGACCTTCGCGGTCGACAGCGTCAGCGATCCGGTGGTGCTCGCGCAGACCTTCGTGCGCCCCAACGGTTTCAACGTCGAGGCGTACGCGGCCGCTTCGATCAGCGGGCTGCTGCGCGGTGAGGAGACGACCGACGTGCGCGTGCATTTCGCTCCGCGCGTCGCAAAGGCGGCGGTCGCGGCCCGCATCGTTGCGGAGCGGGAGATCGAGCATAACGAAGACGGTTCGGCGGAGATTACCTATCGCGTCGCCGACGTCGAGGAGCTGGTGCGATGGGTGCTCGGTTGGGGTGCGCAAGCCGAGATCGTTGCGCCGAAGCCGGCGCGGCGGCGCATCGCCGAGCTGTCGCGCGAGATCTCCCGGAAGTACGAAGCCTAGAACCGCGCTACTTCGGCGCGAACTGCGGCGGTGAGATCCACGCTGTCCTGCGGGCGCGCTCCCGAGGTCTGCACGCCGTCGAGGTGACGCTCTCGAGCCAGGCGCCCCGCGATGCGATCGATCTGCGCGACCATCGAACGATAGAGCGTGGCGCGACGCGCTCGCAATGCCGCGATCCGATCGTCGGTCTCGCGCCGCGAGGTGCGCGCGGCGTCGCCGAGAAGCGCAAAACGCCGCGAGAGGTCGCGTCCCGCGGCGCGAAGCCCTCCGACGATCTCGGCCGCATCGGTCTCGAAGCGGTAACTCGCGCCAAACGACGCCAGCTGTAGCGGAAAATTCGGGAGCATCGCGGCGGCTCTTGCTTCGGCTTCCAAGACTCGACGGCGAAGCGCCAGGTTCGCATCGGCTTTGGCGCGCAGCTGTGCCGCCATCTGCGCGATCGCGACCGCGCCGTCGCGAGCGAGTTGTTGGCGGTATCGATCGAAGATCGCGGTGTCGATGCGGCGCATCGCGGCGATTGTATCGGCTTGACGCCGGTCGAGCGCGGAAAGCTCGCCTTCGAACCGTGCGCGTGTGGCCGCGTCGAGGTGGAGTTCGCGAAGTTTCAGCCGCAGCGTCAAGCGCGTCGCGGCGTTCTGTCGCGCGAGCCGGAACGCCAGCGTGAGCTCGCGCTCGCGCATCTCCTGATCGCGCGCTGCGAGCGCGCGATCGTTGCGCTCTCCGATCGAGCCTTCGTAGGCGGCGAGATTTGCTTGCGTCCCGCGCACCAACTCGTCGCGAAACGCGAGCATTTCGCGGTCGGCTGCATCGCGCGACGCCAGGACGGCGGCGAGCGCATCGCGCTCGCGCGCGCGGTTCTGCCCGCCGTCGCGCGCGACGATGCTTTGGACGTCGGACTCCGCCACTGCGGTATCGCGCGAGAGTGCGGCGGCTGCGCGCGCGGCCTCGCCGGCCGGGTCGGTGAGTCCGGGCACCGTTTGCGTGCTGCGCAGGGCGGCGATCCCGCGGTCGTACCCGGCAAGCATCGACGCAAGCGGATGCGCCGCGAGCGCCTTGGATAGATCCACGAACCCCACCGGGGTTCCGTCGTGCGCCGCTCCTAGGAGCGCGACGGCGAGCGCGAGCGCAAGCGGCGAGCGCAGCGAGCGAATCACAGAAAGCCTCGGATGCACGGGAGCTTCCGGAGATAGGAGAGTGCAACGCCATTCTGCGCGACGTTCGGCACGAAGGTCGTGACCGGACGGAGCGTGACGACGTCGAGCGCGAGTGGTTGGGGCTGTTGCAGCGCCAAGAGCGTCGGGCCGTCCGACGTAAACCAGATCAGTCGGAGGCCGGAGCAGACCCCCGGCGTCGCTTCGAGCGTAAAGCTGGTCGTTCGCGGAAAGCCGAAGGTTTGAGCGAAGATCGCATTGACCGGCCCCAACGCTTTCACGGCTCGAACGCCCAATCCGGTTTGGATGTCGGTTGTGAGCTGCACTTCGGTAAAGCCGAGCGCGCCGCCGAGCGAGGCAGAGAACGGCTGCAGCACGGTCCGCGTAAAGAGCGTGTTGAGCTGCCCGAGCGCGATGTTCCCGGCCATCTGACCCGGGTTGAAAGCCGTTCCCGTCGACTGGACGCCCTGAACCGCGCCGAAGGTCTGCGCGCCGACGAGCAACCCTAGGATCTGCTCCTGGCTATACGGCGGCTGCGATTCCATCTTCAGGTTCATGCTGGTCGCCGGGCCCGTAACGTGCAGCCGGATCGCCGTTGCCGGGTTGGCGACGAATGTGGTCGCGGAGGCGGTGATGTCGGGAATCACGCCGCTCGATGGCGCAAACGCCACTTCGCCGCGCTCTAAATTGAAGGTGCGGTAGAAGCTCAGCGTGCCGCCCGTCGATTTGAAGCTTCCGGCGAGCCTCGGGTCGGCCAAGGTGCCGCCGAGCACGACCTCACCCGTCGCTCCGACGTCGACGTTGGAGTTCTGCAGCCGCACGTCGTTGCCGGCGGCAATTCGGACGCTGCGGAACGCGACGTTCGGCAGCGCCGGCCGCGACTCGGCGCCGCCCTGTCGCGGGAGAAAGGCGTTGGGTGGAATGCGCGCGTTCGAGACCGATACGTCGCCGCTCGCTAGTGGCGTCGCCGCATACTCGCGCGCGACGGCAAGCTGCGCGTCGAGGTTTCCTCGGAAGAATCCCGGCAGGTCGAAACGCACGTTATCGGACCGGCCTCGCAGCGAGAACGACGAGTCCGCAACCTGGCGTAGATTCGATACCGAGGCTTGCCCCTGCAGCGCGAGCGTACCGCCGCCGGCCGTCGCTTGCGATTGCAGTTTTGCCTGCGTTCCGGAGAAGGCGAGCTCGACGCCGATCTTCGTGATCGGCGTCTTCTCCAAGTACGGGCCGCCGAACGTGCCGTCGGCGAGCGCGAGCGAACCGTTGAGCGCGGGATGCGCGACCGTTCCGCTGGCAGCGATCGAGCCGTTGACGTGCCCGCTCAACTCCGTGCCCTGCGGAAGCAGGGGCAGGAAGTTCGAGAGTTCGACCGCCTCCGCGGTCAGCGTGGCTGCGATCGAGCCATTGCCCGGCCTGATGCCGGCTGCGCCGACGGAGATGGGGAACTCCGCATTCGCGAGCGCTCTGCCGTGCTCGAAGTCGATCTCGCCGTTACGCACCGCCGCCCAGTGACGATCGGCGTCCAGCTCCGCGGCGACGCGCGGTATCGTGAACTTTTCGTGGGTGAGCGATTGCAGGACGACGTCGGCTCGGACCCTCGGGCGCTCGCGCGTACCATGCACCTGCATCGTCGCGTCGAGCGTGCCGCTTATGTGGAGGTGTTTGCCGGTTGCCTGATCGAGGAATGCCCCCACGTTCGGGCTGACGCTGCGCGCAACCAGCGAGAGCGGATCGTTCGCCCCGAATCCGAACGCGCCCGACGCTTCGGTCTTCAAGAAGGGTACGTCGAGCGCCGCTGATTGAATCGTGCCCCGTCCGTGAGATGCCGACGCATTGATGTCGAATCGCTCGATCGGCAACGGGCCGGCGGTGCCGCGATCGATCGAAGCGTGGACCTTCATCGTGATATCGGGATAGCGGCCGGCGACGTTCGCCTGCGCGCCGAGGCGTCCGGTGACTGGGACCTGGAGCTCGAGCATCGGCAGCCACGCGCTCAGGTCAACCTCCCGAGCCGCAGCGTTGAGATTCACGCTCATCGTTTGCGGCAGGATGCTTCCGGCCACGCGCACTTCTCCGTTCGGTCCTCCAAACCAGAGCGCGCTCACGACGGAACGGTCGTGCATTCCCCAGCGGGCGGCCACGTCGCCGAACTCGAGCCGGCGAAAGCGTGCGCCGGCGAGCATCGCGGCGCCGGCGGTCGCAACCAGCCGCGTGCCGGTCACCGAAGCAGCGACGGCGATCTTACCGGTCCCCGCAAAGGTATCGCCGGCATCGAAGAGGTCGTTGAAATCGGCGAGGTCGCTCTGCGGCGCAATCACTGCGAAGCGTTTCGCGGTCCCCTCCGCGGTGCCGCGAAAGGCGAGCGCCGTCGTGCCGACGGTCGCGCGGCCGCCGCTCAGTGCGATCGCCGTGCGGTCGCCACGTACCGAACCGCGGAGATCGCGAATCGCCAATCCGTTGATCGACGCCTCCGGCGCGCTCATCGTACCGGCAAAGATGGGCGCCACGCCGGTTCCGTGCACGCGCATGTCGGCATCGAGGCTTCCCTGAACGAGCGCGGCAGCGCGGGGCTGGACGCCGGCGAGCAGCGAGCGCAGGTCGGACGAGTGAAGCTGAGCCGCCACGTCGTAGTGGGGGGCGAAGCTGCCCGGCGATATGAGATTGCCGACCGTGCCGGCGACGGCGACGAAGAGCGGACCGATGGCGACGGCCGCGTCGTGAAGGTGCAGCGTGCGATCTGCGAAGGAAAATCCGGCGTTGCCGTTCACGTCGAAATCGCGGTAACGGCTTCCCGCCGCGGCGACCGCGCCGCTCACGAGCGGCGATTGCAGCGTGCCGGCGAGGGTCGCTGCGAAGCTCGCACTGCGAGCTACGCTGCCGGAGATGCCGCCGGCGAGTCTACCGGCCTCGAACCCGAGCGCGCCGCGGGCCAGCGCGGTTCCCCAGGCTCCGGCGAGGGTTGCGTTACCGCCAAGAGCGATGCCGGGTTTCGCTTGGCCTCCGAAAAGCACCGCGCTCAGCGTAGCTCGCGCCGGCGGAACCTGAAAGTTCCGTGCGTCGAACAGACCGACGCTCGAACCGTGCGGCCGGTCGAGCGTGAGGCGCGCGTAGAGCGAGCCTCCGCCGCCGCGCACTTCGAGCGGACCGATCGACCCGCGTCCGCGGCTGTCTACGTTGAATAGGGCATCGAGCGAGTGCGCCGCGCCGGTGCCGCGCAGCACGCCGCGCGTCGCGATCGCCTTGGGATCGTCGGCGGTCGCGAGCGCGAATCCGTTCAGCGACATCCCCGGCAGGAAGCTGTCGGCGTAGGGAAGCGCCCCCGGCGGCGATTGCGCGCGAGCCAGCATCACGATTGCGCCGGTCTCCGTTTGGAGCGCGGCGTGCCCGCGCGCGGCGACCTCAACGCGATGGTACGATGCTTCGGCTCCGAGCACGTTCGCCTCGCCGCCGTCGAGGGCGATCGACCCCCGCAGTCGATCGAGCGCGGCGCCTGCGTAGGAGATGCCTGGCGAGCGCAATGAGATCCAGACCAGCGGCTTCGTCGGCTTGCCCGTGACGAGCAACGCGAAGTCGAGCGGGCCGCGCATGGGTAGGTGTTCCGCCTGCGCAAAGGCCGTGCGCAGCTGTGCGAGGTCGCCGTCGCCCTGCACGGCCATGCGCAAGCGAGGATCGCGCAGGCCATATAGCCCGCCGGTCAACCGCGCGGGCACGTTCGCGACGCTGGCATCGAGCCGCTCCGTCAGCAAGGCGTCGTCGTAGACGTCGAGCCGGCCGCGCGCCTCTTCGATCGGCTTTGAGAGGCCCGCCAGCGCGATCGTTCCGCCGGCCAGCGTTGCGCTGGCGAAGAGATGCGCGGCCAGCGCGCCGCCGGGTTCGCCCAGAGCGGCATAGCGCGCGTCGACACCGTGTAGCGTCCCCGCCCGCAGACGGAGCTCCGGAGAGTTGAGCACGAAGTTGACCGCCGCGGCGATCGGAAGCTCGGCAGCGGTCCAATGATGGCTGATGGTTCCGAGCGGCGGGTCGATGACGCCTTGGCCGCGCAGCGGGAAGAGGCGATCGCGTCGCTCCCCGTACTGCAAAGCCACGCCGTATGTCGAGCGGGCCGCGGTCGAGATATCGGCTGCGCCATCCAAGCGCTCGACGTAGAGATGCTGCTGGCCGGGAGCTGCGTTACGGCTTCGATCGATGACCTCGGCCGAGCCGTTGGTGAGCCGTGCGGCGAGGATCCAGGGGCGCTGATTTTTGGCCGGTGCAGCCGGCGGCTGCTGCGCCGGAATATTGTAGCTGCCGTCGGGCCTGCGGATGATCGTGACGTGCGGGGTCTCGACGTCGACCGCTTTCAAGCCGAAGCGCCGCTGACCGCCCGGAAACAGGTCGCGCAGATCGTAGGCGATGACCAATCGCGCGATTTCGGCAATCGGCTCGTCTCGAAGCGACTCCACGCGGACGTCTTCGAACACCGCACGATCGGGTGCGAGCGTCATCGGGCCGAACGAGACGCGTACGCCGGCGAAATGCTCGACGGCGGCGACGATCGCCCACCGAGCGAGCGTTTCCCACTGCCAGATCGCAAGCCCGGCTAACAAAAGAAGCGCAATCGTTACCGCGCCCCACACCCGGCCGCCTCTCGTGCGCCTCATTGCCGACTCTGTTCCCACGTTGGGCGCCCCGACCTTGCTCGGGAATGACGAAACCCGTCGCAGCGAGGGCTGCGGCGGGCTCCGACATGCTCACTCACCAGCCTCGCCTGTTTGGCTCCCCGGATGGAGTGCCCCACTGACGTCGGCGGCGGTTTGACTGATGCTGCGGATCGTCACTCATCGCAACGGTTCAGCTGTTGCATCGGTCGCGACCGGCACGCGCGTCGCACTTCGAAATCTCGAAGCTCGTGCATCGTAACACGCGCGCATCTCCGCGACAAGCGCCTCCGCGTCGCAATGCACAGGCTCTCCACAAATTTTTCTTCGTTATGCACACGCGAGCGAGGGTTATCCCCGGCGGAAGTTCCCGCCCGGTGGCGTAGCGAAGATGTGCTTGTGCTATCTCTGAATTTGCTGGCGATTTTGGTTGCGCAGAGCTTCTTCGGCGGGTTGCCGATCGACGGCATTCAATGCGACCGCGTCGAAGGGGCCGCCGAGCACGTTCACGCCTCGCTGCAGCTCTTCAGCCACGGAAAACCGGTTGCGGTACCTTCCGGGATCGGGATCCCGCAGGGTGCCGTCTGCCTCTATTGGCTGCACACCCACGACGGCAGCGGCGTCATCCACATCGAGTCGCCGGTAAAGCGTCCTTTTACCCTCGGACAGTTCTTCGATATCTGGGGGCCGGACCTGAGCTGGACGCGCGCGGCCAGCGTGACCGCGCCGCGCGGTCAGCGCCTCTCGGTTTGGATCGACGGTAACCCCTGGCACGGAGGGGATCCGCGTGCGATCGTACTGCGCGACCACGAGACGATCGTGATTCAGAACGGCCCGCCCTTTGCGAAGCCGGCCAAGACTGATTGGTCGAAGTACGAGTGACCACACCGCCCCAGGTCGAGCTTGACGGCCGGCACCTGACGCTCGAGG
>JBARBD010000159.1:0-34498 GCA_049792675.1 Vulcanimicrobiaceae bacterium
CTACTGTTGCGGTGCGCCGTAACCGCCGCCGCCCGGCGTCTGAATCGTCAGCGTGTCGCCGGGCTCGAGCGCAAGGCTCACCTTCGCCGGGAGCGGCCGCGGCTCGTCGTGCCGCGTCAGCGTATGACGTCCGCACGCGCCGCTCTCGCCGCCCTGCGCGCCGGGTGGTTGAAGTGTGTGGCGGTCGGCCAGCAGCGTCGCGCGCGCCGATCCCTCGACGAGCTCGATCGAGCGAATCAGCCCGTTGCCGCCGCGATATCGCCCGGCTCCGCCGGTGCCCTCGGCGAGCTCGTAGCGGGTGACGCGCAACGGATACTCGCGTTCGATCGCTTCGATCGGGGTGTTGAGCGTGTTGGTCATGTGGCACTGAATGCCGTCGATGCCGTCGCGCGACGGCCGGGCGCCCATACCGCAGCCGTTGGTCTCGTAGAAGGCCCAGGTTCGGCCATCCGAGCGCGTGCCGCCGAGCATCACGTTGCTCATCGTGCCGCCGCTGCAGGCCGGGACGCGCTGCGGCGCGGCTTTCGCGAGCGCCTGTAAGACGACATCGGCGTTGCGCGTGCTCGTCTCGACGTTGCCCCCCGAGACCGGTGCCGGACGGCGTGGATTGAGCAGCGTTCCTTCGGGAACGCGGACGTCGACGGGGCGGAAGCACCCTTCGTTCATCGGAATCGTCGGATCGCCGACGGCGCGCAGCGCGTAATGCACGCCCGAAAGCGTGACGCCGAGCACGGCGTTGAGCGGGAAATCGACCTGCGCCGACGTGCCGCTGTAGTCGAGCATCGCGTGCCCATCGCGTAACTCGAGGCGCAGCACGATCGCGATGCTCGGCTTCCCGTCGCGATCCTCGAGATAATCCTCGGCGGTGAAGACGCCTTCGCCGATCGAACGCAGCGCGGCGCGCATGCGCCGTTCGCTCTCGTCTTGCGCGCGCGCGGCCGCCTCTTCGACGAGTGCGGCTCCGTAGCGGTCGTAAAGCTCGAGCAGCCGCCGCTCGCCGGTGTAGTTGCCGGCGACTTGCGCGCGCAGGTCGCCGCTGCGCGCCTCGGGGGTGCGCGAGTTCGCGCGAAAAATCTCGACCGTTTCGGCGACGACCCGCTCCTCTCGAACCAGACGCAGCGGCGGGACGACGACGCCTTCCGCGAAGAGGTCCGCGGCATCGACTGGCATCGAGCCGGGCGCCGCTCCGCCGACGTCGGCGTGGTGCGCCTTGTTTGCGGCGTAGCCGGCGAGCGAGCCACCATGGTAGACCGGCCGGACGAGCGTAACGTCGTTGAGGTGCGTGCCGGCGACGTAGGGATCGTTCGCGACCCACATCTCGCCTTCGCGCATCCCGCCGTGTTCGCGCTCGACGAGTTCGAGGATGCGGCGCAGCCCCCACGGCAGCGAACCGAGATGGACGGGGATGTGCTCGGCCTGCGCGATCAGACGGCCGAAGCGGTCGAAGAGCGCGCACGAGTGATCGAGCCGTTCTTTGATGTTCGGCGAGTAGGCGCTGTTTCGCACCGCGAGCCCCATCTCTTCGCTTGCGTAGACGAGTGCGCTCTTCACGACCTCGGAGGTGATCGGGTCGATCATCGCGCGGCGCGCTCCAAGACGAGCACGTCCGCATCGGCTCGTATCGACCATCCCGGCGCGACCCACGTCGTCGCGTCGTACTCTTCGACGATCGCCGGGCCGTCGAGCCGTTTACCTTGCGCCAAGCCGGCGCGGCCGACGACCGGCACGGACGTCGGCGCGCCGTCGAGCCACACGTCGCGCGTGGTTCGACGTTCGGCAACGCTCTGGGCCACAGCGGACCGGTGGTCGTCGCGCACGCGTCCGTATGCGGTCAGTCGCGCGTTGACGAGCTCGATCGCCTCGCCCGGCACGTCGTAGCCGTAGCGCGCGCGATGTGCGGCGTGGAAGCGTTGGGCGACCAGCGCGAGCGAGGCGTCGTGCTCGATGCTCAGCTCGAAGCTTTGTCCGCGATAACGGGCATCGTACCGCCGCACGACGTCGATGCGCTCGAGCTCGATGCCTTGCGCGATCAACGACGCACGCCCGCGTCGTTCGGCCGCTTCGAAGAGACGCTCGAGCGCTCCGTGCGTGCTTTCGTCGACGGTCTGCAGGATGGCGTGCAGTTCGTGGAAGATCAGCGGCGCGCGCAGCAGACCGCGCGCCGAGAAGAGGCCGGGATGCGCCGGAACGATCGCGCGCGCGATGCCGAGTTCTTCGGCGAGCGCACAGGCGTGGAGCGGGCCGCCCCCGCCGGCGGCGACGAGCGTGAAATCGCGCGGGTCCAGCCCGCGCTCGACGGTCACGATGCGCAAGACCTTCGCCATCGCGTCGTCGACGAGCCGGACGATGCCGGCCGCGGTCGCTTCGACGCCCAGCTGTAGCCGCGACGCCAGCGCTGCGACCGCGCCGTGCGAACGCGACGCGTCGATCGGAAAGGTTCCGCCGAGCAGATGCTTGCGGTTCAGCCGTCCGAGCAGCACGTTGGCGTCGGTGACGGTCGGGCGATCGGAGTTGCCGTAACACGCCGGTCCCGGATCGGCTCCGGCCGAGAACGGGCCGACCCGCAGCGAGCCGCCGTCGTCGATCCACGCGATCGTGCCGCCGCCGGCGCTCACCTCGGCGAGGTCGACGAACGGAAAGCGCACCGGGTAGCCGCTCCCTTTGATCGCGCGCCCGCTGTGCGTGGTACCGGCGGCCTCGAACTCGGCGGAGATCTGCACGGCGCCGCCGACGATCGCGCCGCTCTTCGCGGTGGTTCCGCCCATGTCGAAGGCGAGCAGGTGCTCGAGGCCGAGGCGCGCGCCGAGCGCGGCGGCCGCGATGACCCCGCTCGCCGGACCGCTCTCGACGATCGCCGCCGGTAGCGCCAGGATCTGTTCGGCGACCGCCATCCCACCATCGCTGCGCATGACGTAGAGCGGCGCCTCGATGCCGGTCGCGCGAAGCTCGGCGACGAGCCGCTCGAGATAGCGTTCGACGATCGGCGCGAGCGCCGCGTTCACGACGGTGGTGGAGAAGCGCTCGTACTCGCGGTATTCGGGATCGACCTCCGAGGAACGCGTCACGCGCACGCCGGGCAGTGCGGCGCCGAGCGCTTCGGCAACGCGGCGCTCGTGCTCGTCGTTTGCGTAGGCGTGCAGGAGGCAGACGGCGACCGCCGCGACGTCGCGCTCCCGCAGGAGTTCGCAGACGCGGTCGAGCGATGCACCGTCGAGCGGCACGAGAACGTCGCCGCGATAGTCGATGCGCTCGACGACCGTCAAGCGGTCTTCGCGCGCGACGAGCGGACGCGGCCGCTCGACGAAGAGGTTGTAGACCTCGCTGCGATTCTGGCGTCCGATCTCGATGACGTCGCAAAAGCCTTGGGTCGTCACGAGCGCGATACGAGGCAGCTCGAGGCCGATCTGGCCGAGGAGCGCGTTGGTGGCAATCGTGGTCGCGTGGGCGAGAAACTCGATCGCCGGCGGGCGATCGTAGAGCGCGAGCAGCTCGTTCAACGCGGCGATGACCGCGCGATGCGGCTCGCGCGGCGTCGTCGAAACTTTGAGCACGCGCAGTGCGCCGCTCCACGACTCGACCGCGGCCAGATCGGTGAACGTTCCGCCGACGTCAATGCCCACCCGCAGGGTTTGCCGCTCGCCCACCGGCTCGGCCTTAGTCGTCAGCGCCAACGACGGCGTCGGCCTCCACCTCCACGACGTACTCTGGAGCGATCAATGCCGAGACTTCCACCATCGAGCAGGCCGGCCGGATTTCACCGAAGGCTTCGGCATGGGCGCGGCCGACGAGCTCCCAGTGCGCGATCTCGGTGACGAAGATGCGCGTGCGCACGACGTCGCGAAGCGACGCTCCGGCCTGTCGAAGCGCCGCTTCGATCTTGGCAATCGCCGCTTTGGTCTGTTGGTATGCGTCGCTGCCTTCACCGACGGTGCCCGCAACGACGACGAGGTTGCCGACGCGCACGGCGCGAGAATACCCGACGCGGGCCTCGTACGGGCTTTCGGACGAGATCGCGCGTCGGGGCACGCCTAGATCGTCAGCGAGTACGTGTCGTTGGCCCGATCGCAGTCGGCCGCCGCGCCCTGTTGCACGTCGAGCGTCAGATCGAGTATCGACGTCTTTGCCCCGGCGTCGGTCGACCGCGGCCAGACGTACATGAACGCGTACGACTGCCCGGCGCCCAGCGGCGGGATGCCCCGGCTATCGAGTTTGTTGCCGTATTGAGAGATGTTGACGAACTGCAACGTCGTAGCGGCTTGCGCGCTGCCGAGATTGGTCACGGTGCCGACGATGGTGTAGTGGTTCAGGCCGCTGCTGCTCGTGACGCTTTTTAGGTGGGCCGAGGTGACGGCGGGATCGGGTCCACCGCAGGTCGAGGCCGAGGCCGCGGCCATCGAGCCCGCGACGAGGACGACAAATGCGAGCGCGGTCGTGCGAAGCATAAGTGAGCTCCTCCCTATCGAGCTGGCTACCGCTCCTATACCCGGTGAGCGTTCCAGGTATACCCCGGGAAGCTCGGGTTCCGGCACGAATGCTAGGCGCCCGGAGGAACGATGAGACGGTTTATAGGGCTATTCTTCGTCGTCGCTTGCCTCGCCGCCCCGGCCAGGGCGGCCTCGGACGCAGGGCTTCCGGCGGCGCTGGCGCGCGACCTCAATCAGTACCTGGCCGCCCGCGCGACGGTCGAACACATTTCGGCAATTTCGCTGAGCGTCAGTCTGCACGGGCGGCCCCAAACGATCGACGTCACCGCCGGGCACACGAGCTTCGGCGGCAATACGCCGGTGACGCCCGCCAATCTGTGGCAGATCGGCAGCAATACCAAGGCGTTCACCGCGTCGACGCTCCTGCAGCTCGAAGGTGAGGGTAAGCTCACGATCGACCAGACGGTCGGCAAATGGCTTCCGCAGTATCCAGCCTGGAAAGGCGTGACCATCCGCCGTCTGCTCGACATGACCAGCGGGATCCCGTCCTACGACAACGTTCCCGCGATGCTCGCCGACGCCGCAAAGAACCCAAAGCGAAACTTTACGATCCCGGAGCTGATCGCATACGTCTATCCCGGGAATCCCAAAGCCCCGTCGCCGACGACCGGGTACTCGTACTCGAATACCAACTATCTGCTCGCCGAGCTGATCGTCGAGCGCGCAACGGGTCACAGCTATGCGAGCGAGATCGAGCGGCGATTCTTGCGATCGACCCTTGGCCTGGATTCAACCTACTACTCCGCCACGGTCTATCCCCAAAATCTGATCGACCGCACGGTCGCGGGGTATTTCTTCAGCCGTGATGCCGGCAACAAGCCGCTCGCGCCGCTGCTGGGTCGTGACGTGCGCGCCTACAGCGTCTCGTGGATGCAGGGCGCCGGCGGCATCATCTCGACACCGGCCGATCTCACGCGCTGGGCCCGCGCGCTCTTCACCGGCACAATGCTGGCCGCCCCGCAGCGGTCCGAACTGACGAGGATCGTTTCAACCAAGACCGGCGAGCCGATCGCGAAGACGAGCCCGCAAGATCCGCGAGGATTCGGCCTCGGCGTCGCGCAGATGATGACGCCGGAGACCGGAACCATCTGGTTCTACGAGGGGGAGACGTTCGGATTCCGCATGCTGTACGTCTACTTTCCGAAGCAAGACGCGGTCTTCGCGTTCGGGCTCAACAGCCAGCCCGACGCAAAGGAAGACCACTCGGGTAAGCTCGTGATCTCGATCTACAACACGCTCCACGCCGCCGGAAAGCTCTAACGACAATGAAGAAACGCCTATTCGCCGGCCTCGCGGCCGTCTTCATCGCGCTGGTCCCGTTGCAGTTGCCGGCCGCCGCTTCGGCGCCGGCTGCGCAGATCTCGGCACTAGAGATCGACGCGCTCAACAAGTTCCTGGCCGCAAATCCGGAGGTCGGCACGTTTCTCGGCGACTATTCCCACGACGGCGACTGGAGCGACCCGTCGGCCGCGGGGCTGGCCGCCGCGAAGCAGATGATCGACGCCTACGAGCAGCGGCTCAACGCGATCGACATGACCGGTGCGACGCTGCAAGACCGCAACGACGTCACGTTGATGCGGGCGTTCATGGTCCAGCAGCGGCGCAACCTCGCCGACGCCGAGGCGGGCAAAGATCCATCCGGTCCGCCGCTCGCCGTCCTCGGCACCATCTTTACGATGATCCTGCACAAGGACGAACAGGATCCGTCAGTGTGGTGGGAACACGTCATCTCGCGCCTCGAAAAGGCTCCGGCCTTCATGGCCGCGGCCAAGCCGCTGATTACCAATCCCGGGCGGCTCCAAGCGCAGGTCGCACTCAAACAGCTCGCGATGGCGCCGGCGCTCTTCACCTTCATCCTGACGCCGATGGCGGCCAGCCTGCCGGCCGATCAGAAGGCACGCTTCGAAAAAGCTCGCGACGGCACGCTAGGGGCGATCAACGCGTGGACGAGCTGGATGAGCACGAATGCAGCGAGCTGGCCGATCAACTACGCGATGGGCGCCGACGCGTATAACGCGATGCTTAAAGACGAGCTGCTCCTGCCGTACGATGCCGGCCAGATCGCGGCGATCGGCCAAAAGACGCTCGATGCGGCAGTCGCGAAGGAACGGCAGATTCAAGCCGAGGCTAAAGCCAGAGGCATCAACCTTTCGAATCCCGCGCAGGCTGCCGCAAGCGGCGGCGGCATGACGCCGACCACCAAAGACGCGCAGTTCGCGTTCTTCCAGACGCAGCTCGACACGCTGCGGTCGTTCGTGACGGCCAAACGCATCGTGACGATTCCGGCGTACGTCGGGCGGATGACGATCGTCGAGACGCCGCCGTTCTTGCAACCGGTGCTGCCGGGGCCCTCGATGCAGTCGCCGCCGATTCTCTCCAAGCAGGTCGACGGCGTCTACTTCGTACCGCCTCCGAATCCGCAGATGGCCAAGGCCGCGGCATCCGGCGCGATCTTCGAGGATTTCGACCGCGATCGCGTGCTGATGACCAGCGGGCATGAGGGCATTCCAGGTCACTTCCTGCAGCTCTCGATCGCCAAGCATAACGAGGATCCGGTTCGGCGCTTCACCTTCGACGGCGTCTTCGCCGAGGGTTGGGCGTTCTACGAAGAGGCGTTGCTCGATCGCGAGGGGCTTTACGGCAACGACCTCGATGGCCGCTACGCCGTTGCGCAGTTCGAACGGCTGCGCGGTGCGCGGGCGATCGTGGATACGAAGCTCGCGACCGCCGCGTGGAGCTACGATCAGGCGGTCGCGTGGTACGTTGCGCACGCCGGCGTCGATCGCGCGACCGCCGAAGGCGAGGTCAGCCGCTTCGCGCTCGGACCGGGTCAGGCGTTCGACTACGCCGTCGGCAAGACGCAGATCGAAGCGCTGCTCGCCCAATATAAGGCGAAGAAGGGCGGCGCGTTCGACCTGCAAGCCTTCCACGACGACCTCCTCTCGCACGGAACCGTTCCGTTAAGCATCGTCGCGAGCGAGATGCTGGCCGAGTAAAGTGCGGCCGGCGCGGCGGGGGCGTCATTCGCCGGTCGGATAGGCTTCGGGCGGCTCGCCCTCAACCCAAAGAGCGCTGCGCTCCAGCGGCTGCACGGCGCGCGTGTGGTCGAAGTGATAGATCGCGTCGAACTGATCGACCAGCCGCGCTCTGAAGTAATGGCTCTGCAGTTCGGTCTCCGGCCGGTAGATGACGCCGATCGCGCGCTCGCGCGCTTCATACGGTAATCCCTCGAGAGACGGGCGGTACGGACGCAGCGGTATCCAGAAGCGCGGAACTCCGAGCTCGTGAAAGAGATGCTCGTAGCTGTCACGGCGGGCGGGCACGACTTGTTTGCGCTCCTCGGGTGCGTGCCAGTCCGATGCCGCGGTCACGGTTCCAGAGTAGGTCGTAAAGCCGATCGCGACGCACCCGTTACCGTAGCGCCGGCGCGCCAGCGCGCCGACGTTCGTTTCGCCGCGCGCCGACATCGAGGTCGCCTCGGCATTCCCAACGTGCGAGTTGTGCGCCCAAACAACTGCTTTGGCCGCGGTCGTTCCGCGCCCGAGGTGCGCGAGCAGCCGGTAGAGTGTATCGGCCATGTGCTCGTCGCGCAGGT
The DNA here is from genome assembly GCA_049792675.1 of Vulcanimicrobiaceae bacterium. Classification (GTDB taxonomy): domain Bacteria; phylum Vulcanimicrobiota; class Vulcanimicrobiia; order Vulcanimicrobiales; family Vulcanimicrobiaceae; genus Cybelea. The sequence goes on from JBARBD010000159.1 coordinate 8,080, forward strand.
TCCAGGTCGATGCCGACAAGTCGATCATCGCGCGGTAGTAACGCTCGGCGTTGGCAACGATCCGCGCATTCTGCTCGGCGTAGAAATATTGATCCTCGGCCGCGCGCCCGTCGAAGCGCGCGTAGTGCGAGGCTCTTTGCTGGATAGCTAGGAGCGCGGCGAGCACCTCCTCGCTGCAGTGCGGCTCAAAGCCGCTTGCGGCCGCGAGTCCATACCGTTCCGGGTGCTCGGCGTACTGCTCTAGACACGCGTAATGGCTGCGTGCCGCCGTGGCGGCGCGCGGGTCGACTCCATCTAGATAGTCGAGGACGGCGTCGATCGACGCGTACATGCTGTAGAGATCGAGTCCATAGAACCCTACCTTCGGGCAAAGACTCGTCTTACAAAAGTCGTTGTGCTCGCGCAGCCAACCGACGAAATCGAGCACGTCGGCGTTCCGCCACATCCAGGTCGGGAACCGCTTGAATCCGGCGAGCGAATCGACCGCTTCGAGGTCGTCGTTCGCGCCGCGAACGTAGCGGTTCACGCGGTAGGCATCGGGCCAGTCGCCCTCGATGCAGACGGCCGTGAAGCCCTTCTCGGCAACGAGTCGTTTGGTCATCTCGGCCCTGGCGTCGTAGAACTCGTGCGTTCCGTGCGTCGCCTCGCCGATCAAGACGACCGGCGCGTCACCGATCAGCGCGAAGAGCCGGTCGTTCTCGCCGCGATCTCCCGTGAGCGGAACGATTGCCCGATCGAGCCGTTCGGCTACGCGACTTTCCATCGCTTGCGCTCGGCTTCGGCGCGGGCCAGCAACCGGCGGACCTCTTCGTCGTCGACCTGCGCGAAGTTCTGGTAGTAGAGGCCGACCGCGCCGAAATAGGCGGGTTGGTTCGGACAGAACACCCGGTCGGCGATGCGTTGCAATGCAACACACGTATCGGCCGGAGCGACCGGCACGGCGACGGCGATCTCCGCCGGTCTGCGCTGACGCAGCGCCGCGATCGCCGAGTACATCGACGCGCCGGTGGCTAGGCCGTCGTCGACGAGAATCGCCGTCTTTCCGGCGAGATTGGGTTCCGGGCGATCTCCGCGGTAGGCGATTTCACGGCGTTTTAGCTCGGCTAGCTCGCGAGTCAGCGTCGCAGCAAACGCCTCGTACGTTATGCCCGCGGCATCGATCGTCGATTCGTCGACGACGTAGCTGCCATCGGCGGCGACCGCACCCATCGCGAGCTCTTCGTGACCGGGGACGCCGAGCTTGCGAACGACATAGACGTCGAGCGGCGCATTGAGGGCCCTCGCGACTTCGTAACCAACCGGAACGCCGCCGCGGGGTAGCGCGAGGACGAACGGGTCGCGCTGAGAGGCGTACTCGACGAGCGAGGCCGCGAGGCGTCGCCCGGCATCGGCGCGGTCGAAGAAGAGGCTCATTTCGGAAACCGGACCGAATCGCCGTGACGATGGTTGAAAACGGCATGCCGGTCGTGGCTATCGGGATCGAGTCGCGGTTTGATGCGGAGCGGCCGCTCGTGCATTAAGGTTACCTGGCCGATGCCGTACGATGTCGGGTGCAGGTGCAGCGGCGCGAGTTCGAGGCTGTTTGCGTCCGCGTCGTCGAAAACGCGGGCGGCCTTGAGCAGCACGTCTGCGAGCATGCGCTCGAAGCTGGCGTCCTTCGGGATCGCCCCCTGCGCGCGCAACCGGTCGACGATCGCGCGCGCCTCGCCGGCGTCGTGCGGCTTCGGCGCCGTGACCGTGGCGCCGGCGACGGTAAGACGTACGCCGCCCTCGCGAACGATCGCGAGCGAGCCGGCACGGCCGCCCTGCACGGCCTCGGCGGAGTCGCTCCCTCCCGGGGCGATCGGGGCGAGTCCGTGACGCGCAAAAAGCACTGCGATTTCGTCGTCGGTAGCTCTCATACGGGCAGTCTACGGTCTAACGCGGAAGGTCTAGTGAAGTGGCCGTTCCCGAATTCTTCTCATGCGACGGATCGGTTGTCATTCGGCGTGGAGGGCGGCGATCGGATCCAGGTGCGCCGCCTTTCGCGCCGGATAGTATCCAAAGCCGATGCCGATCGCGGCCGAGAAGAGTAGCGAAAGGGCCACTGTCGGAATCGAGATCGTGAACGCAAAGTGCCCGATGCGGGCCGCGATCGCCGAACAGAGCACCCCGACCAGCACGCCGATCGCGCCGCCGAGCAGCGAGAGCACCGTCGCCTCGACGAGGAACTGCAGAAGAATTGCTTCGGCCGGCGCGCCGACGGCCATCCGCAATCCAATCTCGCGCGTGCGCTCGGTGACCGAGACGAGCATGATATTCATGATGCCGATGCCGCCGACGATCAGCGAAACGGTCGCGATCGAGGCGAGTAAGATCTGCAGCGTGAGGCCGGCAGAGGTCATGACTTTGGCGACGTCGGCAAGGTCTCGCACCGAAAAATCGTCACTCTGCGGTGGCACGATGCGGTGACGGACGCGGAGCAACTGCGTTACCGAGGCGATGCTCGAGGCGATGTTCTGCGGGGTGTCGATCGAGATCATCAGCGCGCTCACGACGTTGGGGCCGTTGGCAGACGTGGAAAGGCGTTCGAGCAGCGAACTGTAGGGAATGATGACGGTATCGTCTTGATCCGTCCCAAACGTGTGGCCTCTCGAGGTCAGAATGCCGATTACCCGAAATGGTACGTTACGAATCGTGATCGTCGCGCCGAGGATCGCGTTTCCCGCCCCGAAGAGCTCGCGCGCGACCGTCGTTCCGACGACGCAGACCTTCGCGCCGGTAGCGACGTCCGTGTCATTGAAGAAAGTGCCGGCGCTCAGACTCCAATTTCGAACGTAGGGCCACGCCGGCGAGACGCCGACTACGTTCGTTTGCCAGTTGTCGAACTGTGAGATGACCTGTTCGCGCAGGCTAACCAGCGGCGTCACTGCCGCGGCGTGACGTACTTGGCGGTCGATCGCCAGGCCGTCGTCAACCGTGAGCGTCGAAGCGGCACCGAGGCCGACGTTCGCGCCGCTGGTCGTCATGCTGCCCGGCAGTATGACGATGACGTTGCTCCCGAGCCCCGAGATCGAGGCTTCGATCGACGTGCGCGCGCCCGTCCCGATGGCAACGGTTACGATCACCGCCGCGACCCCGATGATGATGCCGAGTACGGTCAGCAGCGAACGTTCGCGGTTGCGCATCAACGCACGAAGCGCGATCGAGACGGCCGCCCGAACGTTCACGAGCCCATCGCCGCGGCATCGTGGCGCACCGGCTCGTCATTCACGATGCGTCCGTCGAGGAACGAAACGACGCGATTGGAGTAGCGGGCTACGTCGAGTTCGTGCGTTACCATCAAGATCGTCATGCGTCGTTCGCGATTGAATCGAAGGAAGAGTCTCATGATTTCGGCAGAGGTTTTTGAATCGAGCGCGCCGGTCGGTTCGTCGGCGAGGATCAGCGTGGGATCGTTAACGAGCGCGCGGGCGATTGCGACGCGCTGCTGCTGACCGCCGGAGAGCTCGTTGGGGTTGGCCTCGTGGTGGTGCTCGTCGAGGCCGACGTCGAGGAGCGCTTGGCGAGCGCGCTTGCGGCGTTCGTGCGCCGGAACGGCGGCATAGAGCATCGGGAGCTCGGCGTTCTCGAGTGCCGAAGTGCGCGCCAAGAGGTTGTACTGCTGAAAGACGAAGCCGAGTTTGTGACGGCGAAGCGCGGCCAGCTCGCGCATGCTTAGCCTCGAGACGTCGAGCCCGTCGAGCAGATAGGTCCCCGAGGTCGCGCGGTCGAGGCAGCCGACGAGGTTCATGAAAGTCGATTTTCCCGAACCCGACGGTCCCATGATCGCCGTGAACTCGCCGGGCTCCAACGTGAACGTGACCCGGTCGACCGCGGTGAAGAACGACTTTCCAGCCGGAAAGAGTTTACTGATCTCGTGCGTCTCGACGGTCGCAGTCAAGGAGAGTGCGTGCCGGCCGCCGCGGGCGGTGCGTCGTCGTCGGTTACAACGCGGTCGCCGACTGCGAGCGTCCCAGCGGCGACCGTCACGCCGACGCGCGTGCCGTCGATCGCGAGCACGTTGAGGCGCGCGCCGCGCAGCGTTCGCCCCTCGAGCACGTAGCATGGCGCTTGGGTTCCGACCGAGATCGTAAACTCGGCGGCCGTGCCGGTCGCGCCCCAGATCGAGGTCGTCGTGCGAACGCCCTCGGAGCTGCCGGGCGGAGGGATCACGCGGTAGCGCTTTTGAACCGCGGGGCCCGGGCGCCACTGCAGCGCCGCCAGCGGCACGATCGTCGTGTCGGGATAGTTTGCGACCGCAATCTGCACGTTTGCCGTCATGCCGGGGCGTAGTGCGCCGTCGCGATTGCCCGGATACGCGACCGTGTCGTACGTCGTCACGTTGTTGACGACGGTCGGATTCTGGCGCACCTCGCTGACCGTCGAAGTAAAGATACGCCCCGGATAGGCGAGCACGGAAAATGCGACATGTTGGCCGTAGTGGACGGTTCCCACGTCCGGCTCGCCGACCGCGATGTCGAGTTCCATCTTCGCCAAGTCCTTTGCGATCGTAAAGAGCGTCGGAGCTTGCAGCGCGGCCGCGACGGTCTGCCCGACCGAGACGTTGCGCTGGATGACCGTGCCGTCGACCGGCGAAACGATCGTCGCGTGAGCGAGGTTGATCTGCGCTTGCCGCACCGCCGCCTCCGCGGCGCGCACCGCGGCATCGCTCGCGCGCTGCGCAGCGGCAGCGCCGGCGGCTTGCGCTGCCGAACTCCCGGCTTGAAAGCCGCTCGCCGCACTGGCAAGGCGCGACGTCTTGGCTTGCGTTTGCGCCGCCACGTAGCCGTCGCGCGCGGCCGCGGCGTTGGTGAGATCGGCGTCGACGACGTTCTGGGCGACGTACCCCTCGCGAAGCAGCGTTCGATCGCGGCGAAGGGTCAGCAATGCCAGATCGAGCGCGCTGCGTGCCTTACGGACGTCCTCGTCGGCTGCTGCGATCAGTTCTTGCTGCGACTGCGCGCTCTTATGAGCCGCCGAGCTCGTGTAGAGAGAACTAGTGAGCGAGGATCCGGCCGCCGAACGAGCGGCTTCCAACTGGCGAAGCGTGCCTTGCGCTTGATCGAGCGCGGCGGCGAAGAGGCTGGGGTCGAGGCGGGCGAGGACTTGACCGCGACGCACTGGGCTGTTGTAGTCGACGTATATCTCGGAGATCGTTCCCGAGACTTGCGAGCCGACAAGGACGGTATCCTGGGCTGCCAGCGTCCCCGTCGCGGTCACCGTTTGGGCGATCGGCTCGCGGGTTACCGCGACGGTCGTGAGCTGCGGCGAGCCCCCCGAACACGACGTCGCCAACAGCAATGCCGCAAGCGAGCATCTCGTGAGCCGGGCGTCTTCCACCTCGGCAGCATATCCGGTTTGGTTTACGCTCCGGTGAACTGATTGTGAAGGGTTGCTTTCTCAATCTTCATGAGTGCTTCTCGATTCCGCGTCGGGCTTTTGGGCCTGCAAGACGGCGAGCATTCGCGATTGACGCTCGGTGAGCCGGCGCAGACTCGCGATCTCACGCTCGATGCGCAGCGTCTCGAGATGTTCGTAGGCAGTGCCAGCGGCGCAGCAGACCTTCTCGATGGAGGCCGCCTCGTCGGGATCGATGTCCTCGCCATTGACGTGCGCGCCGTAGATCGCGATCGCCTGGAGCGCCAGGTTCGCGAAGACCGGAACGGCGAGCGCCGGCCCGCGGGGATCGAACTCGGAGTGGCCGGCGGCATCGAGTTCTTGGAGACGAACGGGCCGGCGGCTCCCCTGCAGCCGCAGCGAAACCGCGTTGTCGAGCCGCACGCCGTCGCGCAGGTACGCCCCGTCACCGTCGCGCTTGAAGAGCTCGGCAGAACTGAGCGAATAGGCGCGTACCGGCTCGCGCACGATCGCCTCTTCGATCGTCTGCTCGTTCTCCGCGTACGGCAGGCCGGCCGCGACGCCTTCGAGGTGGCGCTCGGCAAGATGGCGGCGCCGGAAGAGAACCCTTTCGACGAATCCCTCGACCTTCGAGTGGAGCGCGTTGAGCGAGAAGGCAACCACGATGGCCGCGAGCGCGACCAAGGCGATGGTCGCGCCGCTTCCCTCGATGACTTTGGTCGCGACCCACTCGACCAGCGCGAAGAACGCGAAGATCGCCGCGGTCAAAATCGTGTAGACGAGGGTGCGGCTTACCACGAACGAGATATCGAAGACGCGCTGGCGCACGACCGCATAGGCGATCGCAAACGGCGCACAGGCATAGAGGATCGTCGCGCCCCAAACGAAGGCGTTGGACGTCGCGACCGCATAGGTGAGCTCCCAATAGCTCGCCCAAGCAGATGCGTAGCTCCCCAGCGTCATCAGCACGCCGGCGATGATCCACTGCAAACGGTGGCGCTCCCAGCCCGGCGCGCCGAAGTACGTCGCCGCTAGCGTCGCGGCTGCGACGAGGATGAGCGCGAGCGCGGCGAGCGTCGATCCAAGCGACATCCACGTCGGCGGACTCCATCCCCAGAAGAGCGCGGTCGCGTCCCAGAGGACGTTCGGAATCGCAAAGAGCACGCCGATCGGAATTGCCAGCCGGTCGAGCAGTGCGCGCCACCCGGTGGGACGGTCGTGCGGAAAGCGCGCGGCGAAGATCACCAGGCCGATCGGCCCGACGACGCCCAACAGCGTCGATGCGAACTCGGCGATCAGGAAGATCGGATCCGGGAAACGATAGAGGCTCACGTTCGTCGCGGAGACGAGGTAGAGAAAGAGCCCCCACGTCATGCGGCTGGGCCGTCGCAGCAAGATGATCAGCGCGACGCCGATGTAGGCGAACGCCGCGAGCCTTAGAAACGACGCGAGCGGGGAGAAGAGCGCTTCGAACGATTCGGAAGGCTCGAGCGGGCTGGCTTGCAGCGTGACGGTTCGTGGCGGAGCGCCCGGGCGAACGACGGCGAAGGTGACGCGCTCGCCGGGATAGGCGGGCTGGTACTCGAGCCCGATGATGCGGTCGTGAAGTTTCGAGCCGGTGAAATCGACGTGATCGCCGACTTCGATGCCGGCGCGCGCGGCCGACGTCTTGGGATCGACCTTGGTAACGTGATATCCGTCCGTGTACGTGAGATGGTATCCGAACGTGCTGGGCGGTGCGAAGAGATGGACCGTCGCGGCGACGTTCAATGCGATAGCGACGGCCGCCGCGAGCAGCGCCACGAGCCGTTCGGCGGGACGGAGTTGCCGGCGTTCCTCCCTCACCGGACTACATTCTCATGTCCATTTGCGCGCCCGTCTGCATCACGCCGATGTGCTGGATCACCGCCTGCCAGTCACCCGGGCCGATGCGCAGGCTCGTGCGGAACGGATACTGCAGCTCGAAGAGCAGAACGAGCATCGAAGCGACCATTACCGCGACGCACGACGTCATCAGCAGGTGCACCCGCCGGCTCGGCGTGCCGAAGAGCCAGCAGAAGCACGTCACCAGAAGGGCGCCGATCAGCAGGATCAGCCACTCGAACGGACCGATCTCGCTCGCGCTCACGGCCAGACGCCGCTGGCGCTCGTCGTGCAGGATCCCCAGCTGCTGCAGCGTCATCGTCTGTGCGTTGGATTCTCCGAGGTTGGACGGGTTGAATGCCCCCGAGGCGCTGATCGCGTTCATGATCAAGAGGTCGCCGAGCGAGTCGTACTCGCCGTTGCGCATCATCGGCCACTCGCGCTGGACCATCAACGTCGCATACGCGAGAACGTTTTGGCGCACTCGGCTGCGCCGCGCCGGCGGGAGGCCGACCGCCATGTGCCACGCGTCGGCGGCCGCCGCGGCTTCCAGCGCGACGAGTTGACGCGCTTCGGTAAAGTGCTCCCAGGCGGCGACCGTCAGAAAGCCGAGCACGACCGCATAGACGGTTCCCGCAATCGCGATGATGATGCCGCCGACCTCGTTGTGCCGCGCGAAATCTTCTTGCGGAAAGCGCCGGTGTACGTAGATCTGCCCGCCGCAGGCGAAGGCGACGGAGAGCGCGACGACGAGCAGCAGCAGCAGCGGGGCGGGAATCGCCATTCTGCGCTTACCTTCAACGGCTGCAACCCGCGCGCATTTTCGGCCGCTCTAGGGGCTGTACCGGCAAAGGAGCGGAGATGAAAACTGCGATTATCGGCTGGGTCGAGAAGCGGCTTGGGCGTCCGGGCGCCGGCGCGAGCCCGGGGCGAACGCCGGAGTGGGCGCGATGATCTCGGCATACGAGCGCTTTCGCGCGCTGCACGAAGGCCCCGAAGCGTTTGTGATGCCGAACGCGTGGGACGGCGAGTCGGCGATGGTATTACAACGCCTCGGCTTCGGGGCGATCGGCAGCACCTCGCTCGGACTCGCGCTCTCGCTCGCGCGCGAGGACGGCACGCACGCCATCTCGCGCGACGAGGCGGTCGCGCATGCGGCGTTCCTGTCGCGCGTCAGCGGCCTTCCGGTCAACGGCGATCTCGAAGACGGATTCGGCGTCGATCCGGAGGATTGCGCCGCGACCGTCAAGGCCGCGATCGACGCCGGGTTAGCGGGTCTTGGGATCGAGGATACGACTGCCGATCCCGCCCACCCGATCCACGACTTTGACCGCGCCGTCGCACGTATCGCCGCCGCGGCAGCCGTCGCGCGCGGCCGCATCCTCTTGACCGGCCGCACCGACAACTATCTCCACGACCGCCTCGATCTCGACGATACGATTCGTCGCTTGACGGCCTTCGCGGAAGCCGGAGCCGACGTGCTCTATGCGCCGTTCCTACCCGATATGGACGCGATCGTCGCGGTCGTGCGCGCAGTTGCGCCCAAGCCGGTCAACGTCTTGATCGGACCCGAAGACGGGACGTTGAAGCTCGCGCAGCTCTCGGCCGCGGGCGTGCGCCGCGTCAGCACCGGCGGCGCGCTCTATCTGCGCGCCATGGGTGCTCTAACGAAGATCGCCGAGGCGATGCGCCGCGGCGATTTTTCGAGCGTGCGAGGACCGGGAGACTAGAAGGCGGTGACCCCGTGCGGCGTGCCGTTGCCGGTCGGTCCGTCGTAACCTGGCCCGGCGTTGCACAGGTACTTGTGCTTGCACGTTCCGTTGCTTCCCGACGTGACGTCCCACAATGAGGCGCTGCCCGTGTAGAGCGACTGCCCGGCGTCGAGCGAACCTTCGTTGCCGGCGAGCGCGTAGACGCCGGCGATGACCGGCGTGGCCACGCTGGTGCCGCCGACCTCGAACCAGCCGCCGCTCGGATAGCTATCGTAGACCGCGACGCCGGTGCTCGGATCCGCGACGGCCGCAACGTCGTCCATCGTGCGTCCCTTGCAGCCTTTGTCTTTCTGCCAAGACGGCTTCGCAAGGCGGTCCTCGCAGCCGCTGCCGGTGCCGCCCCAGGCGGTCTCGCTCCAGCCGCGGCTGCCCTTTGCCTGCAGCAGCGTCGTGCCGCCAACGGCGATGACGCTCGGATAGCCGGCCGGCTCGCCCACCTTATAGCCCGCGTCGCCGCCGCCCGCGGTGATGATCGTTCCCGGATGGTTGTAGTAGCGCGAGCCCGCCGGCGCCCTGCCGTTGTAGTTGATGTAGCTGTTGCTCACGACGTTGGCGCCGAGATGCACCGCTTCGTTGACCGACTTGCCGAGATCGGTGAGCGTCCCCGAATCACCTTCGACGAGCACGATGTGACATTTCGGGCAGATTGCCGAGGCCATGTCGACGTCGAGCGACTCTTCGACGGCCCAACCCGAATCGGGCGGCGGGTAGTTGCTCTGCTGTCCGCGCTCGTTGACCTTCGCGAAGCAGCCGTTCGACGAGTTGCAGGCCGGCAGGCCGAAGTTCGAGCGGTAGACCGCGAGATCGCTCTCGGCGTTGGGATCGTCGTATGCGTCGACGATCGCGATCAGCTGTCCGCTGCCCTGCGTCGACGATGGCAGCTCGTAGGCGCTCTGCAGATCGCTCGGACCGTATCCCGGAACGCCGGGCTTTCCGGCGGTGTCGGTTCGCACCAGCGCCAAACAGTGCGCGACCATCGGATCGCGGCTGTCGGGACAGGCACGCACGACGCTGGGCTGCGACGCGACGCGATTCGACGCGCCGGCCGTCGCGACGCCCGGCAGCGAAGACGTACCGGCCGTGTTCGCGCCGCACGCGGCGAGAACGGCGAGGCCCGCGGCCAGGCCGGTTGCGTAGAGGAATGAACGCATCAAAATGCTCCTATGCCATGAGGAGTGCCGTTGCCGGTTGGCCCATCGTAGCCGGGGCCGGCCGTGCACAGGTAGGTGTGTTTGCAGGTTCCGTCGCTCCCCGACGTGACGTCCCACAGCTTCGCGTGTTTTACGTAGAGCGACTCTGCCGCGTCGAGCGAGCTCGTGTTGCCGGCAAGCGCATACACCGATGCAACGATTGGAGAGGCGACGCTGGTTCCACCGATCTCGAACCAACCGCCGCTGGGGTAAGAATCGTAGACCGCAACGCCGGTGCTCGGATCGGCAACCGCGGCGACGTCGTTCATCGTGCGTCCCTTGCAGCCTTTGTCTGTCTGCCACGACGGCTTCGCAAGGCGGTCCTCGCAGCCGCTGCCGGTGCCGCCCCAGGCGGTCTCGTTCCATCCGCGGCTGACGTGCGAAGAGCTGACGAGCGTCGTGCCCCCGACGGAAACGACGCTCGGATATCCGGCAGGCTCGGAGACGCGATAGCCGGCGTCGCCCGCCGACGCCGTGATGATCGTCCCCGGATGGTCGTAGTAGCGCGAGCCCGCGGGCGCCCTTCCGTTGTAGTTGCCGTAGCTGTTGCTCACGACGTTTGCACCGAGTCTTACCGCCTCGTTGACCGATTTGCCGAGATCCGTAAGCGTCGAGGAATCGCCCTCGACCAGCACGATGTGGCAGTTCGGGCAGATTGCAGATGCCATGTCGAGGTCGAGCGACTCCTCGACCGCCCAGCCCGCGTCGGCCTTCGGATAGTTTCCTTGCTGGCCGCGTTCGTTGACCTTTGCGAAGCACGCATTCGACGTCGAGCAAGCCGGAAGGCCGAAATACGAGCGGTAGACGGCGAGGTCGCCCTCGGCATTCGGGTTGTCGTATGCGTCGACGATTGCGATCGTCTGGCCGGCACCGCGTTTAGCCGACGGCAGCTCGTACGCGCCCTGCAGATCGCTCGGGCCGTAGCCGTAAACGGTGTGCCCTCCGCCGCGATCGGTGCGAACCAGCGCCATGCAGGCGGCGACGCGTGGGTCCCTGCTCTCGGGACACGCCCGCGCCACGCTGACCGGAAGCGAGAGTGCGGCGGCACCCTGCGCCGAAAGCGGCGGCACGGAGCCTCCGCTCTTGGCGCCGCACGCCGCGAGCATCGAGAGCGACGCTGCCATAGCAGTTATCAGAAGAAACGAGCGCAAAGGAAAACCTCCGCGGAAGTGGGGGACGCAACGAGGCGACCTCCTTGCCCGCGGGTGCGCGCGGCTCCTCGTTCGCCGCCCCGAAAGGAACCGCCGGGCGCACCGTAGAGAGCGTTCTTCGTGTACCCGATCTTCGAAGGCCCCGGCTCGCTCCGAGAGCCATCGGAACGCTTGGCGTTCTGGTTGACGGCCTTGAGTGCGTTCCCCGCCGCGCTGCTGATCGGCTACGTGCTGCACGAATCGATCGGTGCCTCGCAGGTCGCGCTCTTCATCGTGATCGCGATGGTCTACGTCACGCTCGCCCGCGGTCGCCTCCTTGGATCGAGCGTCCGCGTTCACAGCACGCAGTATCCGCGCGTCTTCACCATCGTCAAGGGCGCCTGCGCCGCGCTCGAGATTCCGATGCCGTTCGTCTTCGTGCGCGAGGACAACTACGTGCCCGTCGTCGCACTCGGATTCGGCTTTCCGTACGCTCTCGTGCTCTCCAGCCACTGGATCGAGCTCTTTCGCGACGACGAGCTCGCCTTCATGATCGGGCGCGAGCTCGGTCACATCGCCGCCGGTCACACCCGCTTTCACTCGCTGCTCAGCGTCAGCGGCAACGAGAACCCGCTCATCTCGCTGATTTTCGGCGCCTGGCTGCGGCGCTGCGCGCTGACCTGCGACAAGGTCGGGCTGCTCTGCGGCGGCTCGCTCGACGCCGCGGTCCGGGCGATGGGCATCGCGGCATTCCACGAGTTCGGTCGAAAGGTCGATTACCAGGCGTTCGCCGAGCAGCACGCCGAGGTCCAAGCCGATACCGTCCTGCGCTGGGGCGAGTGGCTCAGCAGCGAGCCGTACGCGACGCGGCGCATCGCTTCGCTGCGCGAGTTCATCGCGTCGCAATCCTACGCCGATGCCGAAGCTTGGTTTCTGCGCGAACGCAGCGACGAGCCGCCGGCGCTCGCCGAACCCGGCGAAACGACCGTTGCACTGCGCGATTGTGCCGGCTGGTGGCGCCGCGCCGCAGCATGGGGTATCGATGCGGTCGTCGTCATCGCCATCATCACCTCGTTCGGCGGGAGCGTGACGCCCGGCGCGCGGTATCGGCCGGCCAAGGTTTCGGTGCAGGACAGCGGCGTCACGGTGGCCGCTCCCGGAGAGTCGCCGATCACCATCGATAAGAAAGGACACGTCTCAACCGGAGCGGCGCCGCGAAATTCGCCTGTGCCTTCGCCCTCGCCCGAGCCGACCGAAGAGGCTGGGCCGTTCGAGCTCTCCGAGCAGGGCGTCTCGATGAACGTCGGCGGTCAAAAAGTGCCGCTCTCGGCCGAGGCGCTCGCCGGTATGATCGCGGGCGCGATCAATCGCCTCGGCTTCGCTTTTTGGTTGCCCGTCTATCTCGCGCTGCTCGTCATCGTCGCCGGGCAGACCTTCGGAATGATGATCGCGGGTCTGCGCGTGGTGACGGTCGACTTCCGCAAGCCGAGCATCCCGCGCACGATCGCTCGCTACGTGCTGGTCTTCCTGTTGTGGTGGCTGATCATGCCGGCGAGCTTCATCTGGCGCCGCGTACTGCTGCACGACCGCTGGACGAAGACGCGCGTCGTCAAGGTCGAGCGCATCGTCGCGCGCATCACCGGCGAATCCTGAGGTTTCCCCCGCTACGGACTCGAGGTAACGGTCAAGCGAATCGCGGCGCTGCCGGAGACGACGTGACCGACCGCCGCGTTCGAGCTCACGCTGTCGATCTGGAGCGTTCCGACGTTTTCGCTGACGTGGAGCACCGCGTGCGTGGTCGGATCCACGACCGATTTCACCTTGACGATCTGGAAGGTCTGCCCGACTTGCACGCCGGCATTGCTGCCGATGTTGATGATCACGTTATGCCCGTCGATCGCGGCGATGTGGCCGGTGAGCGACGGTGCGGCCGGGCCGGAGTTGAACCGGCTCGGATCGATCGACGAGGCGATCTTCGCGGCCTCGTCGTCGATCAGATGGCCCATGTCGCTGTTGACGAACTGCGAGTTGCTGTACGCGCCGGCCGCCCCGCCACCGAATCCGCCGGCGCTCCACGACGTTCCGCTGCGCGATTCTTCGTCGGAAAAGCTCTGCACGATCTGTCCGGTCCGCGCGTCGATCACGCGCACCGCGACCTTGATCGTGACGCGATGGGTATTGACGCTTCCCGCGGCCGCGCCGATGTAGCCGGGCAAGAGACTGCCGGCGCCGGCGCTGCTCCCGCCGGTCTGGTCGAGCTGCAGGATGTTGCCGGTCACGAGAAAGTGCGCGCCGACCATCTTGCCGGCGCTGATCGCCGTCTGAGGGTCGACTTCGCCGTTGGCTGCGAGCTGATGCTCGCCCAGCGTCGAGCTCAGGTGCGTGCGGTCGACGACGTTGAATTGTCCGCCGTTCACGAGCCGATCGGTCAGCAGATCGCTGAGCGCGACGCCCGGCTGGAAGGACCCGTACCAGTCCGACGTCAGGCCGTGGGTCGAAAAGTCGAGCACCGCGAGGGAGGGACGGGGACCGGAGCTCTGTTGTTGCGCGCCGGCGCCCAACGGCAGCGAGGCCATCGCGGCGGCGATACAGAGCGAGATCAAACGCATACGCACCATGCTCCTCGAATTCGAGGAGCTGCCGGTTTATCCCCGGCTGGGCTGGCTAGCGGGCGCGGACGGGCCCCTTAATACGGCAGCGCGCCGTCCGAAGCCATGCTCGCGAGGTGCCAGCGCACGTCGTCGAAGAGCCGCTGCGTCGTCGCGCCGCCCGAGCGAGATGCAAACGCCGGATCGGTACGATTCCAGTAGGCGATCAGCGAGGAGGCGTACTCGTACTCCTTGACGATATCGGAGTGCTCGACGCCGCCCGCATCGGAGCCCAAGAGGCAGCGCACGCGCGCCTCGAGCAGATACTTCAACGACGCGTCGCCGAGGATCGGACCGACTTGCGACGCATCGGTCGGATCTTTGACGAGCGTGCCCAGGAGATCGTTGAGCTCGAAGTTGGTCGCCGGATTCGCTGCGACCGGGTCGAGCTCGGCCGCGAGCGCCGCAGCGCCCAGCGGCATCCGGGCGATCGGGTAGGCGCCGGTCGCGACGTTGGATTCCAGGTTGACGTCGGCCTCGACGCCCTCGTCGCGCATCGCTGCCGCTTGTTCCGGCGTCGCCCAGGTGTCGTGGGCGAGGCGAAAGACGACGTACTGGTGCGCGTCGGCGTGTGCGCGTTCGAAGGCGGCGATCGCCGCCAAGAGCGTCGAGATGTTCGCGCGCGCTTGCGCCGTGCTCGTGCGCGCCGCGGGGAACGCCGCGAAGAGCCGCTCGAAGTCCCACGGCTGCGGCGGCGCAGCCGGCACGTAGTCGATGGTGGCGCCTTCGCCGACGTGCGTGTGGACCAAGAGCTTTCCGTTCCAGCCGGCCAGGCGGCGCGCTTTCGACGCGTCGTAGACCGCCTCGATCAGCCGGCTATAGTACTGCATCCCGTCGCTGGTGAAGCACGTCGTTTCGGGAGCCGCCGTGTCGATGCCGGTGACCTCGCCGAAGTACTGCGCGGCTTCGTCGCGAGGCACGACCGCCTTGCCGGCGCTCCAGCCCATCAACGCATCGTAGATACTCTTTGGCGTCGTGACGAGCGCCTGCGGAAGCGGTACCGGCGCGCAGAGGCCGGTCTTCGACCAGTCGTCGTACGACGCGCCGCCCGCCGACGCGGCGAGTTGCGCGGTGTGCGTCATCAGCACGATTTTGATCGAGGGCATCGGCCGGCTCATTGCGTGCAAGGCCGCGCGCAAATTGGGATCCGACGACGCACGCATCACGCAGAGGATCGTGTCGAGCGGCGCCGAGCGGCCGTCGCGCAACTTCCAGCCGCCAAGGAACGGCAGCGATTGTTCGGAGTCGTCGACGTTGGTCGCCGCGAGCTCGAGGATCGTTGCCTTGCAGAGATCGGCGTTCAGCCGGTCGCCGCTTCCGGCATAGAACCGGTCGCGCAGGTACGTCCACGCCGGTCCGCCGCGGAAGGCGTACGCGCTGTCGAACTCCGACCACGGCGTCGCCGTGAGCACGCGTTCCAGCGCGCCGTCGAGCGCGGCGACGCTTCCCGCCACTTGGCTGCCGTAAACGACCAGCGCCGCTCGCGCGCCGAGCGCGAACCGCTGGCCGTCGGGAGGCGAGAAGAGCTTATGGTCGAGCGCGGCGCCTTTGGCCGGATACCAGACGCCGGTGAGGTACCGGAAGAGTGCGAGACGGTCGGCGGCGCTCACCCGCGCTGCCGGATTCGAAAATCCCGCGATGAACGCCGGCAGGTCCGCGTAGGCATAGTAGGGGAGGATGCCGCTGATGTGATTGTGCGCGTCGAAATAGCGCGCCGCGCGCGCCGGCGCTGCGACGGCGAAGACCCAGGCGAGCGCGCAAAGTACGGCGGCGAGGCGAAAGGAGGCGCGTATGTGCGGCCGGTTCACCCTTACCAACCCAAACCTGCTGCGATCTGCGTTCCCGCAGTTCCGGTTCCCGGAGTTTAGCCAGACGCGGCTGCCGCGGTACAATATCGCGCCGGCGCAAGAGGTGCTCGGGGTTCGCAACGACGGCCGCCGGACTGCGGAGGCGATGCAATGGGGCATCCGCGGACGGATCAATATTCGCGCCGAGTCGATCGGCGCGCGGCGCGGGACGATTCACCACCGCTGCATCGAGTTTGCCGACGGCTTCTACGAATGGCGAGAGCGCCGTCCGTACTACTATGCATTGAAATCCGGCCAGCCGTTCGCCTTTGCGGGTCTCTGGGAGCCGAGCAACGGAGGCGCGTCCTGCGACGTCGTCACGTGCGAACCGAACGCGCTCGTCGCGCCGATCCACGACCGGATGCCGGTGATGCTCGCCGGCTCGAGCATCGGGCTTTGGCTCGATCCCGATCCCTTACTGCCGGAGATCGCCGCGTCGATCTTGCGGCCGTTCGACGCCGCGCTCATGGACGTGCGCGAGGTTTCGCGCCGCGTCAACAATGCGAACTACGAAGCGCCAGATGCGCTCGACGATCCCGAGCCGCGACTGCTCTGAACGAGCACGATACCGGTCGCGATCAGCCAGATTGCGGCCGGCAGCGCGCCGATCGCGCCGGGCCCGATCGCTCCGGGCGCCATGAACGAGTAGGTGAAGAAGATCGAGAGCGTCGCGATCGTGGCACCGCAGCCCGCAAGATAGCCGAGCGTCGCGAGCCACCCCGGCGCGGAGTGGTGGCGCCGCATGCTGTGGGCGCTCGCAAAGAGGAAGATCGCGACGGGAGCGTAGCCGAGCCCCCCCTGTATGAAGAGGAACGCGTCGTAGATGCTCTCCAAGCCGTTGGCCTGGAAGGTGTCGGGCAGCACGTAGACGGCGACGGTTTGAAGGCCGGCCGCCCACAGTGAGCCCGCGACCATCACGACGCCGGCGATCATGGCGAGCGTGGGGAGCCCCTCTTGACGGCCCGGCGCGTGGCCGAGATAGCTGCGCAGGCCGACGAGGAACCAAAGGAAGAACGCGGAGGCCGGAAAGGTGAGCCAGGCGCCGAGCAGGAGCGCGTTGCGATGCGAGTCGATCATCAGCGCCGCGTCGGCGGGCTTGACGTCGATTGAAGGCATCCCATTGTTCAGTAAGGTCGCCAGGACCAGGACGCCGACGTAGCAGAGGACCGACCATCCCGCGGAGCGCTCCGCGTGCACGTTCTCCATGCGCCTACCTCATGCTCGAACGCAAGGGATTCCTTCCGCTCGTCGCTTCAGAGGCCGTAGTACTTCAGAGCCGGCCAGATGACGGCCAGCGGCGCGCGCGGGTGCGTACAGAGATAGATCGGCAGCGGCCCTTCGAGCATCCAGCGGTACTCGTTGCGGTAGACCGCGATCTGGCGCACGCTGCCGAACCAGTGAAGGAGCAGCCAATAATCGGTCGCGCCGACCGCCAAGACCGATTGGCCGCTGTAGCCGCGCGTGCCCCAGAGATAGTATTGGTTGTTCGGGCTGATGACCGTCGGCAAGCCGTAACGCGGCCCGTAGTAGTCGAGGGCGCCGGCGTAGGCGTAGCGATCGGCGAAGACCGCGGTCTTCTCGCGCTGCGCGGGCGGGAGCGAGCGGTACGCGGCCGCGACGGTCCGCGTCATCGTCTTCCATCCCAGCTGGTCGGCGAACATCGGGTTGATCAGATGGCTCTTGCCATCCGGCGGCACGGGGCGGCTCAGCCCGATCGCGCGTTCGTAGGCCATATACGCATCGAGCGGCAGCACGGGAAGGGAGAGCGGAAACATCGGCAAGCCGGCGAGCACGATCGCCGCGACCAGCGCCGGTCGCAGCCAGGCTTGCCGAGAGCGCAACGCGCCTTCGAGGGCGACCGCGCCCGCCGCAAAAAGCGCCGGATAGAAGCCCTGGATGTAGTATCCGCGCCCGATCGTCAGGATCAGCATGCCCAGCAGCAGGAGGTACGCGACCGTAAGGTACCGGTAGGCGTGCTCGCGCCAAAGCCAGACGAGCCCCCAAATCCAAACCGGCGCGAAGAGCGGGTTTTGATAGGCGAACTGCAGGCCCAACATGTAGAGCGCGTTGATCCAGCGATTGGGCGATTCGTCGGCCATGCCGTTGGCGAGCGCGTGACGGTTGAGCTGATCGTTGTGCAGCACTTCGAGCATAGGCAAACCGTGACCGAGCTGCCAGATCGCGTTGGGCAGCAGGAGCGTCAGGGTCAGCGCGATTGCGATCGCGAGCCAGGGCGTGCGCAGCAGCTTGGCGTGACCGGTGACCAGCAATCCAAGCGCTAACGCGATCGCGCACGCGGCGATGGAATACTTCGAGTACATCGCGAGCGTGACGACCAGTGCGATCGGTACGTAGAGGCGCGCGTTTTGCGTCTTGACCAAGCGGATCGTCAAGTAAATCAAGACCGTCCAGGCCGCCGGTGAGAGCATCTCGGTCGAGAGGCCGTAGGCGATGCCGATCAGTCCGGGCGCGAGCACGGTCGTGAGGCCGGCCACCGTCTGCGCGAAGCCGCGGCCGCCGAACTCGCGCGCAATCGCGCAGGCGAAGAGCACCGCCACGCCGGCGAGCACGCCGGGAAAGAAGCGCAGCCCCCAGACCGGATAACCCAGCGGCGCGGTCAGCCACGTCACGAACGGCACGAGCGGCGGCTGATCGACGTAGCCCCAGGAGAGGTGCTTGGCGCAATCGATGAAGTAGAGCTCGTCGCGATAGTAACCGAAGCGGTGATTGAAGGCGAGGTGCAGCGCGACGGTAAGGAGCGCGAGCGCGTACGCGCTCGGGTAGAGCTTCACGAAGCGATTTGGCTGGCTTGAGATCCTGCGAGCAAGAGTTGGCTGATGCAGAGCCCCACGAGTCCGGCTAACGCGATCGAGCCGAAGACGAAGCTGGCATCCCACCACGTTCCGCCGAACATCGGCACGGCGAAGAGAAAGTATGCGGCTAAATACGCGGCCGGCACGATGAATCCCAGCAGGCGAAACGCGTTGGGGTTCTTCCACGACGGGCGAAGCCTGGCGACCAGGACGTCTCCGAGGGCGCCGGCTGCGACCGAGGCAAGGACGATCAGCAAAAGCTCCATTAGATCGCTCGAGAGCTCGCCGCCGATCCAGAGCTTCTCGACGACGCAGAGCACGACCAGCGCGCCGAAGTACAGACGCTTGCGCAGCAAGAGGTAGAGGACGGCGGCGGCGAGGAGCAGGCTCTGCCAGATCACGATCGAGATCTCAAGCGCCTGCTTATAGAAGAGGAAGACCGACAGCACGAACTGCTCTTGCTGATGGGCCACTTGCGAGAGCGGATGGTCGCGCATCAGCGCCTCGGGATAGAAGCCGAACTGCGTGACGAACTGAACGATCTGAAAGGCGAGGCCGAGCGAGATCAGCATCGGAAGCTGCTCGAAGAGGTTGGACGCGTCCGGGCGCGCGAGCGCGCTGCGCACCGGCCCGGTGATTAAAAAGAAGAGACCGGTCAAGAGAAAAAGGTGCGGCGGGCTGAGCAGCAGATCGAGCTGATGCTCGAATCCGAAGACGGCGTGCCAAATGAAATCGGCCGTGCCGCCTGCGAGCAGCCCCACGACGCCGGCGACGCTCAGCGCATAGCCCGCCGGAAGAGCGTGCAAGAGTGGTTCGCCGGGCCGCCGATTTCTCGCGATCGTGACCCCAAGGACGGTCGCGGCAAAGACCGCGCCGCTGTACATCGTCAAGTGCCAGGGGTTGAAGAACGACTCGACCGCCAGAAACAGATGCTGGTGCGCGTCGATGAAGAGGCCGGTCATGATCCAGATGCCGGCGAGCGTGATGAGCCAGTCGAGGCGGCTGGGCGCGCCCGACCGCTCGATCCGCAGATCGAGGTTGGGTAGGGTAGGCCCGACTTGCGCCTGAGGGGAAAGCAAGTCCATCAGCTTCATGTACGGCCAGTCATCTTTCGCGTCGCCTCGAAACCCTTTCAGAGGCGTCCATTGGATAGCGCTCGCAGGGGTACTCTGTTCGCTGCTCGCCGCGTGCTCTCCTAAGCCGGCGCCGATTCCCTCGAATTTGGTGGTCTCGGCAAAGCAACCGCGCGCGTGGCCGACCGCGCCGGTGGCCGCACCCAACGCGCCTCCCCAGATCGTCGCCATGTGGTTCTCGACGCTGACGCTCCACCCGGGGGATTGGTTCGACGGGACGATCGTCGCCAGCACCAACGTCGCGTCGGTCGAAGTCCGAACGGCGGCCTTTTCGATCAACAGCACGCACGTGGCGCCGGGCATCTACCGCTTTCACACGCGCGTGCTCGAATTGCCGCCGCTCTCGCGTAGGCACTCCTACGATCTCTACATCATCGCGCGCAATACCCCCGGCGTCCAGGAGGTCGTTCACGCTCCGCTGACCGTAGAATGAGCCTCGCGCTTCGCGGTCGAAGGCCGTAGCCCACTTTTTGAGAGGCAAGCGAGGTGGATCGTGTTTCCAGCCCAGTTTGAATACCGGCGAGCGCATTCGTCCGACGACGCGATAGCCGCGCTAGCCGGCTACGGCTCCGACGCGCGAATCCTTGCGGGCGGGCAGAGCCTGATTCCGGCGATGCGCTTTCGGCTCGCGCGGCCGAGCGCGCTGGTCGACATCGGCGGCCTCGACGAGCTCGCCTACGTGCGCGAAGGCGACGGATGCTTGATCGTCGGCGCGACCGCGCGCGACGCCGCGATCGAACGCTCGCCGCTGGTCGCGTCGCGCTATCACTTGATCGCAGACGCCGGACGCGTCGTCGCCGATCCGATCGTGCGGCAGACCGGAACGCTGGTCGGCAGCCTCTGTCACAACGATCCCTCCGGCGACTGGCCGGCCGTCGCGCTCGCAGCCCGCGCCAGGATCGTGACCAAGAGCAAATCCGGCACGCGCACGCTCGAGATCGACGACTTCTTGGTCGACTCGTATACGACCGCGCTGGCCGAAGGCGAGATGGCGACGGAAGTGCGCTTCCCGACGCCTTCGCAGCGCGCGTCGGGATCGTATCAGAAGATCGAGCGTAAGGTCGGCGATTTTGCGACCGCCGCGGCGGCGGTGCAGATCGCTTTGAACCCCGACGGAACGATCGCCGATGCCGGCGTCGCGCTCGCGGCGCTCGGCGCCAAGGCGCTGCGCGTGACCGCGGCCGAGAAACTGCTGCTCGGCGCGAAGCCGAGCCGCGACGCGATTCGCGCGGCGGCCGACGAAGCGTCGAAGGCCGCAGATCCGTCGCCCGACAACCGCGGTTCGGTCGAGTACAAACGCGCGATGGCCGGCGTCCTCGTCGCCCGCGCTCTCGCCGCGACGTTCGAACGCCTAAAGGTGGGAGGTCTGCAATGAAGGTTGCCGTCACCGTCAACGGGACGCCGTACGAACGCGACGTCGAGCCGCGGATGCTGCTCGCATACTTCTTGCGCGAGGAGCTCGGCCTGACCGGCACGCACGTCGGCTGCGACACGTCGAGCTGCGGCTGCTGCGTCGTCGTGCTCGACGGCGATCGCGCCGTCAAGTCCTGCACGATGTTCGCGGTGCAAGCCGACGGTCACGCGATCGCGACCGTGGAGGGCCTCGAGCAGAGCGGAAATCTGCACGCGCTCCAGCAGGCGTTCTGGGATTGTCACGGCTTGCAGTGCGGTTACTGCACGCCCGGCATGCTGATGTCTTCGTACGCGCTGCTGAAAGAGAATCCGGATCCGAGCGAGGCCGAGATCCGCGAGGCGCTGGCGGGCAATCTGTGCAGATGCACGGGATACGTCAACATCGTCAAGGCGGTGCGGCAAGCCGCGCAAGAGCTGCGCGAGCCGGCTGCGGCGGGAGCGTAAACCATGTCGACCACCGATAAGCTTCCCGAGCGCCACGCCCTCGGCGTCGCCATGAAGCGCAAGGAGGATCCACGCTTCATTCGCGGCCGCGGCCGCTATCTCGACGACATCGTGCTGCCGAACATGCTCTATTTAGCGATCGTCCACAGTACCTATCCGCACGCGCGCATTAAGAGCATCGACAAAACCGCGGCACTGGCCGTCCCGGGTGTCAAAGCCGTCATCGACGGTGCCGACCTCGAGGCGGCGAAGCTCGGCTGGCTGCCGACCTTCCACGGATTCGACCGCCAGATGGTGCTCGCGATCGGCAAGGTACTCTACCAGTATCAGGAAGTAGCCGGCGTCGTCGCTACGTCGCGCGAGATCGCGATCGATGCCGCCGAGCTCGTCGAGGTCGAGTACGAGCCGCTCGATCCGGTCGTCGATCCCTACGTTGCCAAAGAAGACAAGATACTGTTGCGCGAGGATCGCGAGAGCAAGACCAATCACATCTACCACTGGGAGGTCGGCGAGCGCGAGACGACCGATGCGGCGCTCGCAAACTCCGCGATCGTCGTGAAGGAACGGATCGTCTTCCAACGCTGCCATCCGGCCCCGCTCGAGCCGTGCGGCGCGATCGCCGACATGAACAAGGCGACCGGGCGTCTGACGATCTTTATGACATCGCAGGCGCCGCACGTTCACCGCACCGCCTTCTCGCTGGTGACCGGCATTCCGGAAGACAAAATTCACGTGATCTCGCCCGACGTCGGCGGGGGATTCGGCAACAAGGTGCCGGTCTATGCCGGCTACGTCGTCGCAACGGTCGCGTCGGTCATCTTGGGTGTTCCGGTCAAGTGGGTCGAGACGCGCACCGAAAACCTCACGACCACCGGGTTCGCGCGCGACTATCACATGGACGTCGCGATCGGCGCGACGGCGGAAGGGAAGGTCACGGCGCTCAAGGTCTCGACGGTTGCCGACCACGGAGCCTTCGACGCCGCTGCCGATCCGCGAAAATACCCGGCCGGCATGTTCGGGATCGTGACCGGCTCGTACGATTTCCCCAAAGCCTTTGCCGAGGTCGACGCTTACTTCACGAATAAGGCGCCGGGCGGCATCGCCTACCGCTGCTCGTTCCGCGTCACCGAAGCGGCGTTCGCGATCGAGCGCGCGATGGATATTTTAGCGCAGCGGATCCACGCCGATCCGGCCGAGCTGCGCCGCATGAACTTCGTCAAAAAAGAGCAGTTTCCGTACGCCTCGCCGCTCGGCTTCGTCTACGACAGCGGCGACTATCCGGCGACGCTCGACGTCGCGCTCAACGGCATCGGCTACAAGCAGCTGCGCGCCGAGCAGATCGAAAAACGCAAGCGGGGCGAGCTGATGGGGATCGGCATCTCGTCGTTCACCGAGATCGTCGGCGCGGGCCCCGGCAAACACTTCGACATCTTGGGGATCAAGATGTTCGACAGCGCCGAGATTCGCATTCACCCGACGGGCTCGGGCATCGTGCGTGCCGGGACGCGACATCAAGGGCAAGGCCACGAGACCACCTGGGCGCAGATCGTCGCCGAAGAGCTCGGGCTCGATCCGCAAGAACTCTTGGTCGAAGAAGGCGACACCGACACGGCGCCGTACGGGCTCGGCACCTACGCGAGCCGCAGCACGCCGGTTGCCGGTGCCGCGCTCGCGTTGGCGGCGCGGCGCGTGCGCGAAAAGGCGCAGAAGATCGCCGCGCATCTGCTCGAAGCCGCCGAAGGCGACGTCGAGTGGAAAGATTACGCCTTCAGCGTGAAAGGCGTGCCGGGCAAGAAGGTCACGATGAAGGAAGTCGCTTTCGCCGCCTACACGAATCCGCCCGAGGGGCTCGAACCGGGGCTCGAAGCGACGTACTATTACGATCCGCCGAACCTGACGTTCCCATACGGAACCTACATTGCCGTCGTGGAGATCGATCGCGAGACCGGCGCCGTGCACGTGCGCCGCTTCCTGGCCGTCGACGATTGCGGCACGATCATCAACCCGATGATCGTCGAGGGGCAGATCCACGGCGGTTTGGCCGAAGGCTTCGCGATCGCGTTCATGCAGGAGATCAAGTACGACGAAACCGGCAACAATCTCAACACCGACTTTACCGAATACTTGGTGCCGACGTCGCTCGAGACGCCCCATTGGGAGACCGATCGCACCGTAACGCCGAGCCCGCACCATCCGATCGGCGCCAAGGGTGTCGGCGAGAGCCCCAACGTCGGCTCGCCGGCGGCCTTCGTGAACGCGGTGATCGACGCGCTCGCCCCGTTGGGCGTGACCCATCTCGATATGCCGCTCACGCGCGAGAAGGTCTGGCGCGCGATCAAAAGCGCGGAGGCGAAAGCGTGAACCTGCAATGGAACGGCGAGGAGCGCATCCCGGTTCCAAAAGAGCGCGTCTGGGCGTTCATCACCGATCCCAAGCAACTCGCGACCTGCGTGCCGGACGTGCTGGAGACGAGCTTCCGCGACGATCGCAACTTCGACGCGACCGTGCAGGTTGCGCTCGGGCCGGTGCGCGGCAAGTTCAAGTTCAAGATCGAGATCGATCCGCAAGCCGACGGCACGCACTTGAATCTCAAGATCAGCGGCAGCGGCCTCGGCAGCACCGTCGATCTCACGGCCGGCGCGGAGATCAAAGACGACGGCGACGCGACGACGACGCTCGACTGGAACGCCACGGCGGCGATGCGCGGACCGGTCGCGAATATCGGCGGACGCGTGATTGACGCGCAGGCGCATAAAGTGATCGCCCAAACCTTCGCCAACGTCAAGACGCGGGTAGCGGCCGCGGCGTAGCGCAATGGACGCTCGCGAATTCTTCGAGCGCGCGCTGCAGCTCGAGAGCGAGGGCCGCCCCTTCGCGCTCGCTACGGTCGTCGTGCGCCGCTCGCCGGTGAGCTCGCATCTCGGCGACCGCGCGGTCGTGCTCGCAGACGGAACGATGGAAGGGTACGTCGGCGGAGCCTGTTCGCGCGAGATCGTCGTCGATCAGGCGCTCGACGCGATGCGCACCGGGCGCTCCCGGCTGCTCCAGATTCGCTCCGAAGAACCGGCCGACGCGCCGCTCCCGGACGAGAGCGAGCGGGTCGTGATTCCGATGGGCTGCGCCTCCGAGGGCGCCGTCGACGTTTACGTCGAGCCCCATCTGCCGCGCTCGTTGCTGCTCGTTGCCGGTGAAACGCCGGTCGCACACGAGGTCGCGCGCATCGGCGCGTTGCTCGAGCGCTTTCGCGTCGTGCACGCGCGTTCCGAGCGCGACGTGCGCGCCGCCCTGCAGGGGCTCGACGACGGCGAGCGGGCAGCGCTCTGCGCCGTCGTCGCAACGCAAGGCATCTTCGACGAGGCCGCACTCGAGGCCGTACTGACCGGCGTCGCCCCGGCTTACGCCGGATTGCTGGCCAGCCGGAAGCGCGCCGCCAACGTCTTGGGCGTGCTGGCGCAGCAGGGCGTCGCCGCCGAGCGCCTCGCGAACGTCAAAGCCCCGGCCGGGCTCGACCTGGGCGCCCGCCGCCCGAGCGAAGTGGCGATCTCGATTCTCGCGGAGATCGTCGCCGGCACGTGCGCACGCGTTCCCGGCAGCACCGAGCCGTGAACGCCGAACGTATTCGCGACGCGTTCGCCGCGCACGGCTACGTCGCCGGCGACGACCTGGCGACGTCGCTCGAACTGATGCTGGCGCTGGAGAAGCCGCTCTTGCTCGAGGGGCCGGCCGGCGTCGGCAAGACCGAATGCGCGCGCGTGCTCGCGGGCGTGCTCGAGACGCGGCTGATTCGCTTGCAGTGCTACGAGGGGCTCGACGTTGCCAGCGCGCTCTACGAATGGAACTATCCGAAGCAGCTCCTCCACATCCGGCTGACCGAAGGCGAAGCGGTCTCGCCGCAGACCCGCGAGGCGCAGATCTTCAGCGACCCGTATCTCCTGCGCCGCCCGTTGCTCGAAGCGCTGGTGCAAGAGCGAGCGCCGGTATTGCTGATCGACGAGGTCGATCGCGCCGACGAAGCGTTCGAGGCGTTCCTGCTCGAGCTGCTCAGCGACTTCGCGGTTACGATTCCGGAGATCGGCACGATTCGCGCGAAGGCGCGCCCGGCCGTCGTGCTCACGTCGAATCGCAGCCGCGATCTCTCCGACGCGCTCCGCAGGCGCGCGCTCTACGCCTGGATCGACTATCCCTCGGTCGCGCAAGAGATTGCGATCCTTCGTTCGCGCCTGCCCGAGATCGACGCGCGTCTGGCCGAGCAGATCGCCAACTTTATGGCCTACTTGCGCGATCAGCCCTTCGAGAAAGCGCCGGGAACCGCCGAGAGCCTCGACTGGGCGCTCGCGCTGGTGCGGCTCCATCGCGACGCGCTCGACGAAGCGACGCTCGAAGCGACCGCCGGGTGCATCGTGAAGGTTCAAGAGGACTGGGAGCTGTTGCGCAAGCTGCGCCCGCTTGCGCCCAAGCCGCCCGAGCCCGATTACGGTCTCGGTACGGTCCGCGCCCACTCGGCATGAGCGCGCTCAGCGACGCGGTCGTCGCATTCGCCGGCCGCTTACGACGCGAGCACGCCTTCACCATCGGTCCGGCCGAAGAGCGCGACGCGCTGCGCGCGCTCGAGACGATCGCCATCCGCGAGCGCTCGCGCGTCCGCGCGGCGCTCCGCTCGGTCTTCTGCGGAAAGGCCGACGAGATCGGGCCGTTCGATCGGGCCTTCGACGCGTTCTTCTCGAGCGCGGCCGGTCAACCGCAGCCGCGCGTCCGCGAGACCGGCGACGGACCGCTGACCGCGCAGC
>JBARBD010000160.1:0-5392 GCA_049792675.1 Vulcanimicrobiaceae bacterium
GATCACCTGATCTCGACGCCCTGTCGTTCGAGGAGCGCGTCGGATTGCTGGTCGATCGCGAAGCCGCCGAGCGCGACACCAAACGTCTCACGACCCGCCTCAAGTTCGCCGCGCTGCGCCAGAGCGCGTGCGTGGAAGACGTCGATTTGCGCACGCCACGCGGTATCGATCGCGCCGTCTTCGCCAGACTCGCCGTCGGCGACTGGATCGACCGCAACGAGAACCTGCTCATCACCGGGGCAACCGGGCTCGGCAAGAGTTGGATTGCCTGCGCCCTGGGCCACAAAGCCTGCCGCGACAACCGTTCGGTTCAGTATCATCGCGTCCCGCGCCTGTTCGAGGCGCTTGCCCTCGCACGCGGCGACGGCCGCTATGGCCGTCTGCTCAAAACCTTCGGCCGCGTTCAACTGCTGATCCTCGATGACTGGGGCCTTTCGGTTCTCAACCAGCCCGAACGGCGCGACCTGCTGGAGATCCTTGATGATCGCCACGGTCGCGCCTCGACCATCGTCACTAGCCAGGTCCCCGTCGAACATTGGCACGACGTTATCGGCGACCCCACCCTCGGCGACGCCATCCTGGATCGCCTTGTTCACAACGCTCACCGCCTTCAACTCATCGGAGAAAGCATGCGAAAACAGAACGCCCGCAACCAAACTCTTGACGCCAACTCAAACGCCTGAACCAATCACCGTATCGGTCAAAGCGGCCGCTCATGATCGCGCGAAATACCTCTGCTCACCATCGCGTGAAATCGTTGCTCACCATCAGAGAAATGCGCAATCTGGATGCATCAGCAACGAGCGTTGCTCTCCACCAAGAACGATACCGCCAAGGCGATCAGCTACCTCTTCAATCGCTGGGCAGCGTTCACCCGCTTCCTCGACGATGGCCGCGTCTGTCTTACGAACAACGCCGCCGAACGAGCGTTGCGGGGTGTGGCGGTAGGAAGAAGAAACTGGACCTTCGCCGGTTCAGACGCTGGCGGCCATCGTGCCGCCGCCGTCTATACCTTGATCGAAACCTGCCTATGCCGCGCTCGGCATAGGCAAGTTTGGACGAACCCGCTACGCGGGAGGGGTGTCCGTGTTTAGCGCGGGGTATCCCTCTTTGAAGCCAGCCCGTGTCTCTGACCACGGTACGATCCGTACATCGACGTAATCCAGAGCATCAGAAGCCCTTGCCCTTGGCAAGATGGTGTTGCTGCCCGCGCGCAGCGTCCCTCTTGTCAAGGAGTTCGCTATGACCACGCTTCGAACACGCATGATGGAAGATATGCAGGTGCGCAACCTGTCGCGACACACGCAGGATGCGTATTTGCTGCAAATTTCGCAGTTCGCCCGGCATTTCGCTAAATCGCCGGCTTTGCTCGGTCCGGAGGATATCCGCGCCTACCAGGTCTATTTGACGAACGAGAAGAAGCTGGCGCCACGTTCGGTGCACGTGACCGTCGCGGCGCTTCGATTCCTCTACCGCATCACGCTCGGTCGCGATTGGGATTTCGATCAGATCATTCCGTGCCCAAAGGCGCCAAAGACACTGGCCGTCATTCTCAGCCCCGAGGAGGTGCTGTACTTCCTTGGCTGTATCGAGAGCTTCAAACACCAGGCGATCCTGACGACATGCTATGCCGCCGGCCTGCGCATTTCCGAGGCCACCCGGCTGAAGCCTGAGGCTATCGACCGCCAGCGCATGGTGCTGCGCGTCGTGCAGGGTAAGGGACAGAAAGACCGCTACGTGATGCTGTCGGCCAGGTTGCTGGAGGTGCTGACGGACTATTGGCGCGCCGTGCGACCCACAGGGGCATGGATGTTTCCCGGCGCTGTTGCTGGAGAACCGATATCGAAAGACGCCGTGGAAGCCGCCTGCCGCCAGGCACAACGGATGTCGAAACTCTCCAAGCCGGTAACACCTCATTCCCTGCGGCACGCATTTGCGGTGCACCTGCTCGAAGCTGGAACGGATCTCCGCACCATCCAGCTCCTGCTCGGTCATCGCAGCCTGGCAACGACCGCTCAATATCTGCGGATCGCCACCAGCAAGGTCTGTGCGGCCACGAGCCCGCTTGAACTGTTGCCGCGTCCGATCCCCACGGCCTCCTCGCCGCCAGCGCCCGAACATTTCTGACGGCCAGTCTCATGGGCCGCTCAGGTCCGGAAGTCGCGGATATATTCCGTCGCTACGGTGCTGCCTGGCGAGAGCAGCACTGGGCCTCGCTATCGACCGAACGACGCGCAGCTATGACTGCCATCGAGCGCTGCCGAACGTCGGCGCTCGGAGGCCATGTCGAACAGTGCGACCACTGTGACGAACGACGGATCGCGTACAACAGCTGCCGTTCCCGCAGTTGCCCCAAATGCCAGTGGCTCGCCCGAGCGGAATGGATCGAGGCTCGGCAGGAGGAGCTTCTCGATACGCAGTATTTCCATGTCGTCTTCACCGTTCCCAACGAGATTGCCGCGATTGCCTTCCAGAATGCCAGCACGGTCTACAAGATCCTGTTCCACGCCGCCGCCGAGACGCTGCGCACCATCGCTGCCGATCGGCGACATCTCGGCGCGGAGATCGGGTTTTTCGCGGTGCTTCACACCTGGGGTCAGAATCTCAGCTATCATCCCCATCTCCACTGCGTCGTGCCCGGCGGCGGGCTGTCGCCGGACGGGAGCCGCTGGATTTCGTGCCGTCCCGGTTTCTTCCTACCCGTGGCCGTGCTCTCACGACTCTTCCGGCGACTGTTTCTCGAAGCTCTGCAAAGGGCATTTGACACCGGCGAGTTGGGATTCTTTTCGTCATTGGAACGGCTGCGCGATCCCGTCGCATTCCGGAGCTATCTGGATCCTGCCCGCCGGGTCAATTGGGTGGTCTATGCCAAGCCACCCTTCGCCGGCGATGGGTGGTCTATGCCAAGCCACCCTTCGCTGGCGCTGAGCAGGTTCTCGAATATGTCGGACGCTACACACACCGGGTGGCAATCGCCAACAACCGGATCGTCGATATCGAGGATGGCAAAGTACGCTTCCGGTGGAAGGACTATCGCAACGAGAACCGGCAAAAGGTGATGACGCTCGACGCCGGGGAGTTCATCCGGCGTTTCCTTGTCCACGTCTTGCCCGAGGGATTTCAGCGCATCCGCTATTACGGCTTCATGGGCAACCACTACCGCAAGCAAAAGCTCGCCCGCTGCCGCGAATTGCTCGGAATGCAGCAGTACGATACGCCGGCAAAACAGAAGGAAGGGCGCGATTATCGCGATAAGGTCGAGGAGCTGACCGGCATTTCCCTGCGGGAATGTCCCTTTTGCCGTCGAGGGCAGATGGTGTGCATCGAGGTGCTCGCGCCCGTTGCGTCACAAGACCAACCCTTTCCGGACACTTCATGACGGTCGGAATTCTCCAATCATTGATCATCGTTCTCTCTATCTGCCAAGGTAGAAAGCAGGCATCCTATTGTCGCGCTTCCGACATCGAGCCCTCCAAGCCCAGGCGTCGCCGGTCTTTCCGTCCGGGAGAACACATCTCGATTAGGATGTTCCGCTATGAAGATGGGGTCCAGCATGTCCCCGGAGCCTCAGCGACGCGGCTCTCCGCTGGGAAGCAGCATCCAATTTCCATAGCGGCACCGGCGAGCTAGGCGGCTTCGTCCACACGTTTTTAGATTACCGGCGCACTCACAGGGGCGCGCGTTGAAGCTTCGGTGCCGCGCCGCCAATCTAAAAACACTCTTTATTTGCCGCCCGCCGAACTATGCCGAACGGGTCCGGTATGGCGCGTGGTTGTCACGCTGGCATCATCGATCGCGTGCACGGCAGCCCGATTCCATTCGGCATAGTCTGGTCGTTCAGAGCGCCTCGAGGAAGGCGAGCAGACGGTCGTTTGGCTGGAAGCGGGTTCGCTTGCCGCGCTCGTACGGCTTGAGCTTCGCCAGGGCAGCTTCCTTGAGGGCGAGGTGGGCGTGCAGGTACGTCTGCGTCGTCTCGACCGATTCATGACCGAGCCACAGCGCAATCACGGAGCAGTCGACGCCGGCTTGCAGCAGTTCCATCGCAGCGCTGTGCCTCAGCACGTGCGGTGACACGCTCTTGGCCTTCAAAGACGGGCAACTCTTGTGAGCGACACGAACATGCTTTCCCAGCAGCGATTGGACGCTGTCGGCACTGAGCCGGGCGCCGTGCACGTTGGGGAACAACGCTGTTGCGCCTTTCCGTAACGGTTCCTTGAGCCATGCCTGGAGCGCACACCGAGCGAGTGTGGTCAGCGGAGTGATCCGCTCCTTCCGCCCTTTTCCGACGCATCGTACGTGTGCGCCAGACCCGAGGTGGACGGCATCCCGGTCAAGGCCAGTCAGCTCGGAGAGGCGTAAGCCCGTCTGGACCGCGACCAGCAGCAAGGTGTGATCGCGGCGGCCAAGCCACGTGGTTCGATCGGGCGCGGCGAGAACCGCCTCGATCTCGGGGCGCGTCAGGAAGTGCACCTGTCGCTTGTCGTGGCGCTTGCTCGGTATGGCGAGCACGCGCTGGATCAGCGCACTGTGTGCCGGTTCCTCGAAGGACACGAACCTGAAGAAGGATCGGATGGCGGTCAGACGCAGGTTACGCGTCTTCGCGCTGGCGCCGCGCCTTACCTCGAGATCGGTGAGGAACGCGCCGATGAACGTTGCATCCAGATCGGCGAGCGTCAGGGCCGATGGGGACTTCCGCAGCTGCACCTGTGCGAACATGAACAGCAGCCGGAACGTGTCCCTGTAGGAGGCGATCGTGTTGGCGCTAACATTGCGCTGGCGCGTGAGGCGCTCGGTGAAGAAGCGCTCGATCAACGTGGCGACATTGCAGGCGGGCTTCATGGCGTCACCTCCCATCGCCGTTCGAGGCGCCGCGCCGCTTCTTCCATCAACTCGGGGCAGGCCGAGAGATACCAATAAGTATCTTGCACGCAGGCGTGGCCGAGGTAAGTGGAGAGCACTGGGAGCTGCTGCTCGACGTTCTTGCCGTCACGATACCAGTCAAGCAGTGTCCGGATGGCGAATCGATGACGGAAGTCGTGCACGCGTGGCCCGGTACGATCACCTGGGCGCCGCAGCCCGATCTCTCGGGACAATCGCCAGAAGACGCAATAAACGTACTGGTGCAGCAAGCGGCCTCCGTTCGGCAACGAAGAAGGTCCGCAGCGTGATCCGAGCCGTGCATCGCGCCGTTTGGCGTAGTCGCGCAGCGCAGTTCTCGTCGTCGGATGCAATGGCACAAGCCGCGACTTGCCGAACTTGGTCAGCCGGACCGTCAGCACGCCGGCGTCGAGGTCGACGTCATCACGCTCCAGGCCCATCGCCTCGGATATGCGCATGCCCGTCACCGCGATCAGCCCGAACAGGGTACGGTAGGTCCATCGGCGCAGCCCGT
>JBARBD010000161.1:0-2364 GCA_049792675.1 Vulcanimicrobiaceae bacterium
ACGCTGGTGCTCGGCGCGATCGCCTGGCGCATCGCCGGCGCACCCGCGCTGCTGCTGGGCGACGATCCGCAGATCGAATACGCGGTGGACGAGCGCGTGCGCGCGAGCCGCGCGACCAGCATCGCGCTGCTGGCCTGCGCGCCGGCGCTGGTCTTCGCGGCGATGGCGACGCATCCGCCTCACGCCGTCTACGCCGATGCGGCGTGGTGGATCATCGTGGCGGCGTTCATCGTCACAGGCGTCCAAGCCGTGCTTCCGTTGCGCCGGCGCCTTCGCATCGCGTGAGCGCGTTTTACGTCGCCGTAGACGCCGCACTCGAGATTCCACCCTACCAGCAGATCGCCGAGCAGATTCGCGCCGCGATCGAGCGCGGCGAGCTTCCGCCCGAGTCGTCGCTGCCGACGGTGCGTCAGCTCGCGGGAGACCTGGGCGTCGCGCCCAACACGGTCGCGCGCGCCTACGGCGAGCTGCAGTCGGACGGCTGGCTCATCGGCGACGGCCGCCGCGGTACGCGCGTCGCCGGCACGCTGCCGGTGCACCAGCGAGCCCGGCTAGGAACGCTGCGCGAGGCGGTCTCGCGTTTCGCAGAGTCGCTGCGTCATCGCGGCTTCACCCCCGACGAGATCGCTGAGGAACTCGGGCGAATCCGCTAGGTCTTCACGTTACCGGGCGCCACAGCAGATCGAGGCGCCGCGCCGCTTTGGCGAGCACGGCATCGGCCGTCGCCAGCTGCACGCCGGCCTGCATCGCCAAAGCAAGATACGACGCATCGTAACCGCTGAGCCCGTGCTCGCGGGCGGTCGTCATGACGGCCTTTGGATCTGGTAAGTCGACGTCGAGAGAGAGCTCGAGCAGAGCATCGAGCGCTTCGGCAGCTTCGGCCGCGCCGATGCGCTTCTGCCGTTCCGCGCGCAGCAGACCGTGGACCAGCTCGCTCTGGAAGTTGCCCGGAACGACGCCGCCCCGCTCCCCGACGTAGACGAGCGCGGCGATATGCGGACCGGGGTCCTCGAGAAACCACGCCAGGGCGACGGAGGCATCGATGACGATCAACGCCGGCCCTCATAAATTAAGTCGCGAATGCTCTCACCGGGTGCCAGCCTCAGGACGCCGCGCATCCCGCGCAGCCGCTCGACGGCCAGCCGCGCGCGTTCCCGGCGCGCGTCCTCTGCCGGAACGATCGCGGCAACCGGCTTGCCTCGCTTGGTGATCGTTGTGGTCTTGCCGGCCAGAGCATCGTCGATCAAGGCCGAAAAATGCGTCTTCGCCTCGAAGACGCCGACGCTCCGAGAACCAGCCGCTTCGCGCTTTTGAGTCATTAGAACTAGTTTATCATCTAGTCTGTTCGGCGGCAAGGCGCAAGGCATCCGGCATCCGCCTGCGGCGTGGCCATTTGACGGAGAAATGCGCCCCTGATATAGTTGTGCATCGGCCCCCACCCGCGGGTGAGGCCGTGCTTTTTTGTGTGGTAGGAGCGAGTTTGCCGACAATCAACCAGCTGGTGCGCCGCGGGCGCGAAAAGACCGAGCAAAAGGTAAAGACCCGGGCATTTCGCGTCATCCTCACCGGGCCGAAGCCGGGTCACCCGGATCTGCCGACCCGGACCTTCGAGGTCGACGGAAATCCGCAGCGGCGCGGCGTCTGCACGCAAGTGAAGACCGTGACGCCCAAGAAGCCGAACTCGGCGCTGCGCAAAGTCGCGCGCGTCCGGCTTACCAATGGCGAAGAGGTGACCGCCTATATCCCGGGGATCGGCCATAACCTCCAAGAGCACTCGGTCGTGCTGGTGCGCGGCGGACGCGTCAAAGATCTCCCCGGCGTTCGCTATCACATCATTCGCGGCACCCTCGATACCGCCGGGACGGCCAATCGCAAACAAGGCCGTTCAAAATACGGCGCCAAGCGTGAAAAGAAGAAGTAAGGATGCCTCGTAAAGGTCCAGCGCCGAAACGGCAAATTCTTCCCGACGGGAAGTTCAACTCAAAAGTGCTCGCGCGCTTCATCAATAAGGTGATGCTGCGCGGCAAGAAGTCGACCGCCGAGCACATCACCTACGGTGCGCTCGAGATCGTCGCCGAGAAGAGCGGCCGCGATCCGATGGAAGTCTTCTCGCAAGCGCTCTCCAACGCGATGCCGCTGGTCGAGGTTCGTCCGCGACGCGTCGGCGGTGCGACTTACCAAGTGCCGATGGAAGTTCGGCCCGACCGCCGCCAGGCGATGGCGATGCGCTGGCTGATCGGCTTCGCGCGCGCCCGCGGCGGGCGCTCGATGGAAGAGAAGCTCGCCGGCGAGCTGCTCGATGCATCCAATAACACCGGCGCCACGATCCAGAAGCGTGAAGACCCGCCCAAGATGGCCGAGGCG
>JBARBD010000162.1:0-5681 GCA_049792675.1 Vulcanimicrobiaceae bacterium
CGCGGCGATCGACCGGTCGACCGCCGAGCGCGAGCCGCGCGCCTTGGCGGATCGTTGCCTGAACCTGTTCGTCGATGGTCCCGCGCAGATCGCGGCGCGCGCACGGACCGAGCTGGACGCGTTCGTCCATCGGATCTCCGACGACTTGCGCCCGCGCTAACTCGACGAAGCGCGAGAGGAACTCGTCGTATGCGGCGGCTTCGACGATGAAGCGCTTGGCCGCTATGCAGCTCTCCCCGTTATTTTGAAAGCGCGCGGTTACGGCCGTCGCGGCGGCTTTTTCGAGGTCGGCGTCGGCCAGCACGATGAAGGCGTCGGAACCGCCCAGCTCGAGGACGCACTTCTTCAACGCGGCGCCGGCCGCGGTGGCGACGGCCATTCCGGCGCGTTCGCCGCCGGTCAGCGTGACCGCAGCGATCCGCGGGTCGGCGATGACGTGATCGACGTCGGCGCCGCTCATAACCAACGCGCCGAAGAGCCCTTTGGGCGCTCCGGCGGCATGGATGACCCGCTCGATCTCGAGCGCGCAGCGCGTCGTGTTCGACGCGTGCTTGAGGAGCATCGCGTTACCGGCCATCAGGGCCGGTGCGGCGGCGCGGAAGACTTGCCAGAAGGGGAAGTTCCACGGCATGATCGCGAGGAGCACGCCAAGCGGGCGGAACGCAACGTAACTCTGCGATGCGTTCGTCGGCGTTTGTTGGGGCGCGAGCATCTGCGGGCCGTGCTCGGCGAAATACTCCAGAGACCAGGCGCACTTCTCGATCTCGGCGCGCGCCTGCCGGATCGGCTTGCCCATCTCGCGCACCGCCGCTGCGGCGAGCTGATCGCGCTCGGTGCGCAGCCGCGCCGCTATCGCTCGCAGCATCGCCGCGCGTTGTTCGAACGAGGTCTCGCTCCACGTTTTGGCACCGCGCGACGCGGCCGCGAGCTTCACTTCGACCTCGCGCGCGTCCATAGGCGGGATGCGTTCGAGCACCGCTTCGGTCGTCGGATCGATCGTCTCGATCATAGCCCGTGCTGCGCCCACGGACCGCTCGGCCCGGCGTAAACCTCGACGAGATTGCTCGGCCGCAGGTACGAGCGCGCGACGCGCTCGACGTCGGCCGCCGTGATTCCGGCGAAACGATCGTTGAGCCTGCGATAGTAGTCGAGCGGAAGATTGTTGGTCGCGATGTCGAGCAGCTGCTTTGCCTGGCCGGTCGACGAGGCTTCGTCGAGGAGCGCATCGCTGACCAGACGCACTTTCGCCTCCGCAAGCTCCGTCGCCGAGACCGGTTCGTTCTGGAAACGCTGGAGCTCGCGCCGCACGAACGCGACTGCTTCGACCACGCGTTGCGGTGAGGCGTTCAACTCGATGCGGAAGTCGCCGCGGTCGCCGTCGACTTGAAGCGAGCTGCTGACGCTATAGACCAAACCGCGCTTCTGGCGCAGCTCTTGCCAAAGCCGCGACTCAAAGGCGCCGTTTCCGCCCAAAATCTGGTTGAGCACCAAGAAGGCGTCGTAGTCGCGGTTGGAACGCGAGAGCGCCGGCTGACCGAGCCGAATGAAGACCTGATTGGCCGCGGTGCCGATGTAGTCGTGGCCGCTCGAGGCCGGCGGCATCGGCATCAAGTGCGCGTCGGGCTTTGCTCCGGTGCCTTGCCACGACCCGAAAGCCGACTCGAGCGCGGTGCGGACGCGGTCGGGCGAGACGTCGCCGGCGATGGCAATCGTGGTGAGGTCGGGGCGCCAGTAGCGCGCGCTGTATGCGAGCAGATCGTCTCGCGTGATCGACCGAACGCTCTGCGCCGTGGCCTGGCGCAGCGTCGGATCGTCGCTGGCGAGCAGCAGTTGATTGTAGGCGCGATCGATCATGACGCCGGAGATGTTTGCCTCAGATTGCAGGCTGTTTGCGAGCTGCGACCGCTCGACGTCGAACCACGGATCGGAAAACGTCGGATGCGCTTCGCCGTCGGCGACGATTCCAACGATGCGCTCGAAATCGCGCGTTTGGCCTTCGGCAGAAAACTCTTGTCCCGTCTCGACGAAGGTGCCCATCTCATCGGTCGCCTTGCGGCGTTGGGCGAAGGGATACTGGGCGCTTCCGTAATCGGCGACCGAGGAGGCGAGGCGGATCAGCCCTTCTTTCCCGGGAGGTTCGAACGCGGGTGAGGATGCGATCTTGCCGCGCAGGACAAACGTCGGCCGGTCGGTCTTACGCTGCACGATCACGTGCACTCCGTTGGAGAGCGTGAACTCGACCGGGGCGAGCGTGCTGCGGTCCGCAGTCGGCGTCCGCACGGCCGAGGAAACCCACCGCGGTTCGATGATCGGACCGTTGGGAATCCGTTTCGAGAAGTCGTCGCTCGCGGCGGCGCTGCTCTTATCGGAGCTGCCGCGCGGGGGGCTCTCGTTCGGCGTCAGATGCCCGACGACGGTCGGGTGGCTCAGATACTTCTTCGCCGCGGCCAGGAGGTCGTTGCCGGTCAACGCGGCGAGCCGGTCGTCCTCGTCTCCGATCTTCTCGCCGACGATGCCATACGTGTAGCCCGCAAGGCTGCCGATGCCGTCGATCGAGTCGGCCGAGTAGAGGCGCTCGGCGATCGTCAAGTGCTTTGCCGCAACGACCAAGTCCGGATCGAGTCCGTTTTGGAGCACCGAGTCGAGGGTCGATTGGAAGACGGTCTGGGCCTCACGGCCGCTGTGCCCCGGATTGAGGATGATAAAGACGTTGAGCAGGCCGCCGTTCAGCTGCGTGTCGGCGTTGGCCTCGATCGCGAGCGCGATGTTGCTCTGCACGAGCGCCTGATAGAAAGGCGAGCGCTGATTCTCGAGCAGCGTTGCGAGCGTGCTGACTGCCGGCTCGCCCGACTGCAAGTCTCCCGGAATCGCATAGGCGAGGTCGAGGATCTCGAATGGGAACGGGAACTGCGCCTCGACGACTTTTCCGGACGAAGGCCTCGGGTTCGCGTCGCGTTTGGCGGGCAGCTTCTTCGCGGGGATTGCCCCGAAGTAGCGCTGCGCCTTGGCGAAGACCGTCTCGTGGTCGACGTCGCCGGCTACGACCAGCGTGGCGTTGTTGGGCGCATACCACTCGCGGTAGTAACGCGCGATGTCGGCTACCGAAGCGTTTGCAACGTCGTTGCGCTCGCCCAGCGGCGTTCGTCCAGCCGGCTGATCCGGGAACGCGGCGGCGCGGACGCGCGCGAGCAGATTGAAGAACGGCGAGCTCGCGTCGCCGTCGAGTTCGTTGAGCACCGCGTTGCGCTCGACGGCCCAATCGGAGGCTCGCAGCGCAGCGTGCTGCATCCGGTCGGCGTCGATGTAGAGCGCGACGTCGAGTTTGTCGGCCGGCATCTGGAAGTAAAATTGCGTGTAATCGTAGTTCGTCTCGCCGTTCATCTGCGCGCCGAGCCGGGCGACGACGTCGTCGAGCCCGCCTGCCGAGACCTCGGGCGTCCCCCGGAACATCATGTGTTCGAGCGCGTGTGCGAGGCCGGTCTTGCCGGGCGTCTCTTGGAGCGAGCCAAAGCCGTACCATACCGCGGTCTGGACGACCGGCGCGGCGCGATCCTCGACGACGACCACCCGTAGCCCGTTGTGCAGGGTCGTCGTAAAGATTCCGGCATCGCCGGGGCCGTTTGCAGCGAGGGCAGCGCTGGGCGCGGCTACAGTCAGCGCCATGGCGAGCAACAGTAGGCTCGCGATTCTCGTCATCATCGTCACCTTGAGCGTACTGCGCGAAGGCAAAGTGGTTTCACAGAGCTGGGACTCCTAGGTAGTACGCGGCGGTTGCTTCGACCGCAGCCCAGGGGAGGCAGCCTACGAGCTCGCTCTCGACGATATCCGCCCCCCGCTCGGCCGCGAGCCGCGCGATCAACTCGACCACGCGGTAGAGGGGCGTGGCAGCGTAATCCGTGACGTTCAGCGAGACCTGCGTTCGTCCCGGTCCGCGCGGGAGCCCGATCGCACGCAGCGAGCGCAGGCCGCCGTCGCGTTCGCGCACGAAGCACGCGATCGCTCGGGCTGCGTCGAGATCGGGCGTGCCTAGTTCGACGTTAAAAGCGATCAGGATATCGCGCGCGCCGATCGCCACGGCCCCGGCCGTCGGGTGGCGCTGCGCCTCACCCTCGTCCGGCAGCCACTCGGCGTGTCTGCGTATCTCCGGGAGCAACCGGCGCTCGGGGAGCCGGGCCGCGGCGCCATAATAAAAGGAGGGAATCGCGTAGCGGCGCCAGATCTCGGCGCCGGCTCGATGTGCGAGCGCTGCCGCGTCGGGGAGCCCGGCGCCCTCGAGCGGCACGAAGGGAAGGACGTCGAGCGCGCCGATCCGTGGGTGCACCCCGCTATGGCCGCGCAGGTCGATCCGCTCGAGCGCGACGCCGGCCAGCGCCACCGCGGCATCGACGACTTGTGCCGCGTCTCCGAGGATCGTCAGGACGCTGCGGTGATGAACGGCATCGCTGCTGCGGTCGATTAGGCGCGCGCCGGTGCGCGCAACCGCGCCGGTGGCGGCGTCGATCGTGGCGGCGTCGCGGCCCTCCGAGAGATTCGGAACGATTTCGAAGAGCGCCACCGTGTTAGTCGAAGGCGAGGCGTATCGCTTCCACGACGTCGCGGGCCGTGGTTGGCGAGATCAGGCGCGCGTACCCGAGCTTGCGCGCCTCGGCTTCGCGCCGTTCCGAAGAACCGACCGCGCGCACCTCGCCGGAGAGACCGAGCTCGCCGAAAACGGCGGCCTCCGGCGGCAGTGCGACGTTGCGAAAGGACGAGGCGATCGCCAACGCGATCCCGAGATCGGCGGCCGGTTCGACGACGCGGAGGCCGCCGGCGACCGAGGCGTAGATGTCGTGGGCACCGAGTGAAAAGCCGGCGCGGCGTTCCAAGACCGCCAGGATCATTGCGAGGCGCTGCTGGTCGAGATTGTTCGCGAGCCGGCGCGGCGTGCCGTAGGCCGCCTCGCCGACGAGCGCCTGCACCTCGATGAGCACCGGACGCGAGCCGACGATCGATGCGACGACGCACGAACCGCTCGGGCGCTGGACGCGGCTGCCGAGAAAGAGCTCCGAAGGATTGGAGATCTCGCGCAGACCCGAGTCGTGCATCGTGAGGACGCAGATCTCGTCGATCGAACCGAAGCGATTCTTATACGCGCGCAGGATACGGTGCTCGCCGCTCGTCTCGCCTTCGAAGTAGAGGACCGTATCGACCAGGTGCTCGAGTAAGCGCGGCCCTGCGATGGCGCCGTCCTTTGTGACGTGCCCGACGATCAGCGTCGCGCAGCCGGTCCGCTTGGCAAACTCCATCAAGGCTTGCGTGGAGTCGCGTACTTGGCTGACGCTTCCCGCGTAGGCTTCCGTTTCGGGCAGCCAGACGGTTTGGATCGAGTCGATCACGAGCGCCAGCGGCGGACGCTTTTCGAGCCGGTCGAGGACGGCGCGCAGGTTCGTCTCCGGATAGACCAGCAGATCGCCGTCGAACTGCGCGGGCAGCGTGCGCTCCGCGCGCAGGCGTACCTGCGCGGCCGACTCTTCGCCGCAGACGTAGACGACCTCGCCGCCGCGTGCGAGGAGCGCCGCGATTTGGAGCAAGAGGGTCGACTTGCCGGCGCCGGGTGGCCCGCCGACGAGCGTCAGGCTTCCGCGAACGATCCCGCCGCCGAGCACGGCATCGAACTCCGGCATCCCGATGCGCAGCCGTTC